>NZ_LSRW01000017.1:0-254505 GCF_003104955.1 Steroidobacter cummioxidans
AGCATCTAAGCGCGAAGCCCCCCCCAAGATTAGGTTTCCCTGGGAACTTGATTCCCCTAAAGGGCCGTCGCAGACTACGACGTTGATAGGCTGGGTGTGTAAGTGCAGTAATGCATTGAGCTAACCAGTACTAATTGCCCGTGAGGCTTGACCATATAACACCCAATCAGCTTGGGTGCTTTATGAAGCAATCATGTTGATACTCAATGTGACATCGATTCATAAGAATCGGTCGCTGAGTCGAAATGTTGTCAAAACAACTTACCGAATTCACTGCAGGCGAGCGCTTGAAACACAGCAATCGACTGCGACGTGAGCCAGTTTGCCTGGCGGCAATAGCGAGCAGGAACCACCCGATCCCATATCGAACTCGGAAGTGAAAATGCTTTGCGCCGATGGTAGTGTGCCCTTCGGGCATGCAAGAGTAGGTCACTGCCAGGCTCTTAAATGAAGCGGAAGCCCCGCCGGAGTAATCCGGCGGGGCTTTTTGCTCATGAATTTTTGCTTTTGTAATCGCTACAACAACCGACCAATTGCTGCTCAGTAATCAGGGGTTGAACATGAACACAATCGCTCGCCGTCGGCTCGTCAAAGCTCAGGTCATCGATGTGAAGGTGGCCAAGACCGCCGTGAATGCATCCAAGCGCCAGCGTGCCGAAGCCGTCAAAGTCCTCCGCAAGGACATGGCCGCCGAGCATTTCAATCAGCTGCGCGCCGCCAGCTAAATTTCCTCGGTTAGCTTTTTCTTAGTGGAAGTCGCGCGACTTGCGCGGCAACGTTCTCACCCAGTGGGAATAGTCTTCCACTTCGGTCGCCACCACGTGCACGACCGATTCCGCGCTCTGCAGCTCCCCGGTCACGACCATGAAGTTCGACTGCAGGATGCGTTGTCGATACAGCTCGAAGATCGACGGCCAGATGATGATGTTGTTGATGCCGGTCTCGTCTTCCAGCGAGGCGAAGATCACACCATTCGCGGTTTGCGGATGTTGGAGATGAGTGACCAAGCCCCCCACGCGCACCGTTCGCCCGTTGCGCATCGAGTCGAGCTCGCGACGGGTCGCAATTCCTGACGCGCGCAGCTTCGGCCGCAGTACCGCCATCGGATGCCGTCCTGTGCTCAGCCCCATCTGTCGATAATCGCGCTGAATCTCTTCCCACTCCGTGGGGATCGGCAACTGCGGCGATGTTTCCGCAGCCGCATGTCCTGCCAACGCTCCCGGCAGATTCTCGATTCCCAATGCACTCCAGAACGCTTGATTGCGATGCTCGCTCAAACTTCGGAACGCGCCGCTCGTGGCGAGCGCCTTGGCAGCGCGCGATTTCAATTCAGCGCGATGAGCCACATCTTCTATTGAAGTGAAAGGCGCGACTGTGCGCGCGGCGACGATATTCATCGCGTCGTCCATGCGCAGGCCCTTGATCAGTCGCATGCCCAGGCGAATCGCAAACCAGGGACCGTTGCTGCCATCGGCAAGCACGCGCGTGCCATCGGGCTCGAGCGTGCAGTCGTAGTCGCTCTCGGTGACATCGACGGGCAGGACTTTCACTTGCTGCCGCTTGGCCTGTTCGAGCAGCTGCGCCGGCTGGTAGAAGCCCATCGGCTGACTATTGATCAGTCCGGCGATGAATGCCGCCGGTCGATGACACTTCAGCCAGCTCGAGAAGTACGTCAGCAGCGCGAAGGAGGCGGAGTGCGATTCGGGGAAGCCATATTCGCCGAAGCCTTCGATCTGCTTGTAGATCTGCTCGGCGAAGTCGGGCGTGTAGCCGTTCTTGAGCATGCCGCTCATCAGTTTCTCGCGGTACATGCTCATCTTGCCGCTGCGCTGCCAGGCCCCCATCGCACGCCGCAATTGATCGGCCTCGCCGGGCGTGAAGTTCGCGGCGACGATGGCGATCTGCATCACTTGCTCCTGGAAGATCGGCACGCCGCGCGTCTTGGCCAGCACCGGTCGCAATTTCTCGCTGGCGTATGGGATGTCCTCATCTTTCATGGAGCGCCGTTGCAGATACGGATGCACCATCCCTCCTTTGATCGGGCCGGGGCGCACGATGGCGATCTCGATCACCAGGTCGTAATAGGTCCTCGGCTTCAGCCGCGGCAACATGCTCATCTGCGCGCGCGATTCGATCTGGAATACACCGACCGTGTCGGCGCGGCAGATCATGTCGTAAGTCGGTTCATCGTCGCGCTCGATCTGATTCATCGAGACAGGTCCGGTTTTGGCCGTTGCGAGCAGCTCGAACGTCTTGCGCATAGCCGTCAGCATGCCGAGCGCCAGCACGTCGACTTTCAACAGCCCGAGTTCCTCCAGATCGTTCTTGTCCCATTGAATGATGGTGCGCTCGGGCATGGCGGCGTTCTCGATCGGCACCAGCTCGCTGATGGGCTCCTCGGCGATCACGAAACCGCCGACGTGCTGCGACAGGTGTCGCGGGAAACTCACCAGCTCCCTCACCAGGATGCATAGACGTCGCATGACCATTTCGTCGACGTGCATGCCCTGCGCTTTGATGTTCGCGTACAGGCGCTCCCAGTTGTCCCACCAGGCATGCGATTTGGCGAGTCGCCCGACCACATCTTCGCTCAGGCCCAATGCCTTGCCCACATCGCGAATGGCACTGCGGGATTGATAAGTGATGACGGTGGCGGCGATGGCGGCGCGCGCGCGGCCGTATTTTCTGAAAACGTGCTGGATGACCTCCTCGCGGCGCTCGTGCTCGAAGTCCACGTCGATATCGGGCGGCTCGTCGCGCTCATCGCTCAGGAAGCGCTCGAACAACACACTGATGTCTTCCGGGTTGACCTCGGTGATGCCTAGCGCATAACAAACGATGGAGTTCGCTGCCGAGCCGCGGCCCTGGCACAGGATGGGCTTCTTCTGCGTGCCGTCATCGGCCAGATCCGAGCGTGCCCACTCGGTGATCTCGTGTACGGTCAGGAAGAAATGCTCGTAGCGCTTGCGCTGGATCAGCGCCAGCTCTTTTTCGATGATCGCTCGAACCGACTTGGGCTCGCCGCGAGGCCAGCGTCGCTGGATGCCGAGCTCGGTCAGGTTGCGCAAATGTTGAGTGGCGGTGAGCTGCGGCGGAACGATTTCGTTCGGGTAGTTGTATTGCAGGCTGCGTAACGAGAACTCACACCGTTCCGCAATTCTCAACGTTTCCTGAAGCAGTTCGGCTGGATAGAGCTCCGTCAGCACGTCGCGTGACCGCAGGTGACGTTCGCCGTTGGGAAACAGTCGATGCCCGGCATCGGCTATAGTGCAGCCATGGCGGATCGCGGCCATCGTGTCCTGCAAGGCGCGTCGGGATGCCACATGCATATGCACGTCACCGCTGGCCACCAACGGCAAACCGAACGACTCGCCCAATCGACGCATGGCTGCCAGGTGGTGCGCATCGTCCGGCCGACGCAACATCTCGACCGCGATCCAGCTGCGCTCAGGAAAGTATTCACGCAGCCAGCGCGCTTCGGAAGGCCGTGCGCCACGGGGCGCAATCCACAAGGCCAGGCACTCGCTCAAATCCTTTTCAAAATCGCCGCGACTCAGATCGTAGGTGCCCTTGGTCGATTCGATCCGGCCACGGGTGATGAGTCCGCAGATTTGGGCATAGGCCCGCTGTGACGGTGCGAGCAGCACCAGATGCAGATCGTTGTGACAACGAAACTCGGCGCCGACGATCAGTTTCAAGCCGCAGTCCTCGGCTGCTTCGAGCGCGCGCACCACGCCGGCCACCGAGCATTCATCCGTCAGAGCGAGCGCTGAATAGCCGAGGTTATGAGCTTCATGAACCAGCTCGCCCGGATGCGACGCCCCGCGCAGGAACGAGAAGTTGCTGACGCAATGAAGCTCCGCGTACGAGCTCATGACCAGAACCCATGCAGATGCCAGCTGCCGTCACGCAGGTCTTTGAAGACCCACAGCGCGGCGCCTTGCTGAGTGCGTGCGATGAAGTAATCGCGCCGGATATCGCCGCCATCCCACCAGCCGCTTTCGATGCGCTCCGCGCCAGTCAGTGCTGGCATGCCACTGAGTTGCAGAGGCTTGGGCTCGGGCAGCAGCCACAACGGCCGGTCGGGGAAATCCAGAGGTTGACGCCGGTCTTCGGGGGCTGCTGTGGCCCAGCTGTCCTCCGGACGATGCTCGGCGACTGCTTTGACGCCGTGAACCTGATTTTCTCCCAGACGGGCGACGATGCGGTCGATGGTGTAACCGAGCTCCTCGCTTTGCTCGGTCGCGCCGCTGAGCATGTCGACATTGAGCCCGGTGGGCATGACGAACTCTTCGGCCGACAGCTCCAGGGCTACCGATCCCGAAGGTAGCGCCGTATGTTCGAGCCGCTCCCGCGCCAAGGTGAGAAAACGTTCGCTGCTGCGATCGGGCATCGATAGGCCGATATTGATGCCGGTCGCGACGGCATCGCGATGCACGAAGCGCAATGTGAACTTCTGAACTCCCGTGTCGCGCGCACGCAGAAAACCGACGAACTCACGCAGCATGCGTCGCAAAGGAAACAGCAGCGCTTCGGTGCTGTGAACTTCTGCGTCGAATTCGCAACGCGCATGATATTTCGCCGGCAGTCGATAAGTGGGGCGAGGATCGGGTGCGGCACCGGTGAGGCGGTCCAGAGAGTTGCACACCTCGGGTCCGAAGCGTTTTGCTACGCCATCGCGAGGCAACGCCACCAGCAGGCCGACGGTGCGGATGCCGACGGTCTGCAACTGCTGAGGAATCCAGGGATCCAGATTCAGCCAGTTCACAGAAATATTCTCGATGCGGGTGCGGAGGGCAGTCACTGTCGTGATGGCGACGCGTACTCCCGTGCGAGCCAGCAGTGCTGCGCCTTCCAGGGTCGGTGCGATACCCAGTTGATAGCTATAGGACAGCTTGCCCAGCTCGGTTTCCAATTGTTCGATGAGTTTGCGGAAGCCGCCGAACAAACGCAGGCTCGCGCCGATTTCCAGCCACAAGGCCGTGGTTCGCGCGCGCTGCAGGTCGGCGAATAGCTCGCCGAGAATCACCGTGCCGCTGAATTGATAAGCCCACGTCGCCAGACGCTCCAGCGCGGCCTGCTCGGCAGTGAGCCGGCGTTCCATGGCGATCACCTCGGGCAGGATCGCCAGCGCAGTCGTGAAATTCATCGCCGGCTTCAAGCCGACCCGCTCGGCGGCTGGATTGCAGCAAACGACCGAGCGCACGTTGCCTTCCAAGACGGTGACTACCGTGGGGCGCTCGCCTTGCTCACATTGCAAAGCCTCGAGAGGCAACTGGGGTAGGGTGATACAAAGCCAGAGCATGGGAAGTCACACTCAAGCATTGGCCAGCGCAGGAGCGATGCCCACGGACATGCCGGCACGCGCGCCCCGACATTTGACGACATCGATACTCAATTGTCCGGTGACATCGGCTTGCAAGCGCAGCCGGACCGCGGCGGGTGAGGATTCACGAGCCGCACTGGGGTGTCGGTAAACAAACCCGATGCTGCTGCCAGCTTCCGCCGCGAGCTGCAGCCGCCGCACTTCACGATCGCGAATCGCCGAGGGCCACGCCAGCACCGCGCCAAAAGATTTACAGCGCAAGGTTTGTTCGGCAGACCACAGAATATCGGCGGCGCTCTGGGCGCGAATGATCCAAAAATGCTCCAGCCGCAGCCCATGGCGAAGCAGGGCTGGAGCGAACGGAATATAAGGCGGCGCGATCATGGCCACGTGGCGCTCACTCTGCGTGATCTTCGCCAGTGCCGGCATCAGCAAGCGCAGCTCACCGATGCCATCGCTCATCGGCATCAACTCGACGATGGTGCCCGATTGCCAGCCGCCGCCGGGCAGCACCGCATCGAGACTGGCCGCGCCGCTGGGCTCGACGCGCGGCGGCGAGCCTTCGCGGCCATTACGGCACAGGCGAGCCAGCTGCTCTAAAGTTTCAGCACGAGACGCACTCATGACGGATGCGCCACTTTAATTTCTCTTGGTCCATGTTTCGCTCCTCCAGTTCATCGAACACGAGACAGCGAGGTGCGAATCACCCCGACCGCCAGTCCTTCAATGGACAATTCCTGTTCACGCAAATCGATCTCGATGGGCCGGTACGCCGCGTTCGCGGGTTCCAGCCGCACGATGTGACCTTGTCGCTGGTAGTACTTCACCGTCGCCTCGTCCTCATCGACCAGGCGCGCGACCACGATCTGGCCGCTGCGGACTTGCGATGTTTGATGAACCGCAAGCAGGTCGTGATCGAGGATGTCGGCGTCCTTCATGCTGTCGCCGCGGACTCTCAGTAAGAAATCGGCGTGCGGCTTGAACAGCGAAGCATCGACGGTGACATGCTCTTCTATATGAGAGGTCGCCAGAATCGGCGCGCCGGCGGCGATTCGCCCCAACAGCGGCAAGCTCGATGGCGATCTGGAGAGCGATGGCGCCAGGTCCGCAGGCGCGGCGGCGAATTCCTCACGCACGCGAATGCCCCGTGAAATCCCCGGGACCAATTCGATCGCGCCCTTGCTTTCGAGCGCGCGCAAATGCTGGTCGATGCCCTGGCGATTCTTCAGCCCCAGCCCCTCGGCGATTTCCCCACGCGTCGGCGGCAATCCGTCGCTTTCCATGAAGCGGCGGATAAAAGCCAATACTTCCAATTGCTTGCGGGTGAGGTCGGACATAGCGGTCAGTGCGGGGAGCCCTGGCCAGGGCGATACCAGACAAACGTCTGGTAAAGAGTCTAGGATCCTTTCGGCGGCACTACAAGCTCAAATGACATCGCCCCAGCAGTCCGTCGAAACTGAACCTGCGCGCAAAAATGTGATCGAGTTGGCGGACGCGACGACCAATGAATCCTATCCAGACCGTGTTCGCGAATAAGCCGTTGCGAGTATCCCCGAACCATCTATTCACCTTTATTCATGGGCTGGCGAACTGAAGTGACAGTCTCCGCTATACTTCCGGCTCCTTACTCTTCGCTAATCGCACTAACGAATGACGATGCGACGCGAACCACATCAGCTCAGAGCCGCCCGCGAATGACGGACTCAGTACTCGCTCGAGTCGCACAAGGAGATGCGCGTGCCGTGCACGAGTGCATCGATCAGTTCGGCAGTCTCATCTGGTCTATCGCCCGACGCCTGACGCGTACACGCGCCGATGCTGAGGACGCCGTGCAGGAGATTTTCACGGATGTCTGGCGCAGCGCTGGCCGGTTCGATCCCAACCAGGGTTCGGAGAAAGTCTTCGTTGCCACCATCGCGCGGCGCCGTTTGATCGATCGCATGCGCCGGGCCGCGCATCAGGCGCGCACCGAATCCACCGACGACATCGATTCGCTGGGTTTTGCCGATCCAGGCAACAGCGCCGAGGTGTGCGCCGAGGCCTCGGCGGCGGCGCGCGCGGTGATGCAATTACGGCCGGAACAAAGGCAGGTGCTGGAACTTGGGATCCTGCAAGGGTTGAGTCATTCGGAAATTGCCGATGTGCTGCAAATGCCGCTGGGTACAGTGAAAACCATGATGCGGCGAGGATTGATTCAAGTGCGTGAGTTGATGGGTATTCAGAACGCTGCCTCCGATGGGGTGCGCTCATGAGCAACTCAGTCATGCAGAACCCGAGGCTGGTGGAGCTGCTGGTGCAGCGGGCCGTGGACGGCCTGAATTCTTCCGAGCGCGCCGAGCTGAAGCAGTTGCTCTCCGAAGAGAAATATGTGGACGCCGGTCGATTCGAGTACACCGCCGCTTCATTGTTGCTCGCCGGTGATGTGGAGAATCACGAGCACGAAGAAATGCCGTACAGCTTGCGCGAGCGCTTGATGGCGCAGGCGGATACAGTGGCAGCTTCGATGCCGCCGTCGACTCGTCAGAGTGCTTCGCAGCCGCGAGTCATCAGCATCGCAGGTCGTTCTCGTTCGACCACCGCGGCACCGGCCGCCAGCGCACCGCCGGTACAGAAGGCGCCGGCCTCGCGTAAGTCGTCTTCATTGGGTGGCAGGGTCGGTTGGTTCGCAGCTGCCGCCAGCGTGTTGATCGCTCTGGCGGGCTGGTGGCCCCGATTGCAGACGGGCGAAGGGGTTGAACCTCCGATTGCCAGCACGTTGGAACAGGAGCGTCAGGATCTGCTCGCTCAGGCAGGCGTGATGCAGCGGACCTGGCAGACCACGCAAGATCCCGTGGCGAGTGGCGTCACTGGCGATGTGGTGTGGGATCAGCGCACCCAAAATGGCTATCTGCGTTTTCGTGGCCTGCAGGCCAACAATTCCGATGAGATGCAATATCAGCTGTGGATCTTCGACGGCACGCGCGATGAGCGCTATCCGGTCGATGGCGGCGTGTTCGATGTGCCGCCGGGACAGTCGGAGGTGATCATTCCCATCACCGCCAAGCTGCAGATCAACAAGCCTGCGATGTTCGCCGTCACCATCGAGAAGCCGGGCGGTTCCGTCGTCTCCAGCCGCGACCGCATCGTCGTGCTCGCACCTGCCGCCGCCGGCTGATTACAAACTTACTCGATCGCGCATAAAACATCGGCCCTCTGTCGAGAGGGCCGATGGCGGTCTGCCAGGTGAGGATCTGGCGCTGGTCTCAACTCGAAAAGATCAATTTGCCACCATGGGCACGCTGGCGGCCACGCCTGGCATGTGACGGCTCAGGCTGCTCTGCTCGCTTTCGGCGCGCTCCCGTGCGTAGCTGTTCAACTTGTTGTAAAGCGTCTTGAGGCTGCAGCCGAGCACAGCGGCGGCGCGACGCTTGTCGCCTTCGCAGTAATCCAAAGTGACTTCGATCAGCGAGCGCTCGGCTTCATCCAGGCGGGAGCCGAGCGGAACGTGCACGCCTGCGGGACGCGCCGCTTCCATCGGCTCCGGAGCATGGGCGGGCATGGTGACGGACAGATCAACATCCAACACCTCGTCGGCGAGAATGAAGCTGCGCTCCACGGCGTTCTTCAATTCACGCACGTTGCCGGCCCAGCGGCGCGAGGCGAGCGCGTCCAGGAACGACGGTGAGAAAGATTTGCTCACTTCGCTGCCGCGATTCAGCGTGCTCAGGAAGTGCTTTGCCAGCAGCGGCACGTCGCCCGGGCGCTCCCGCAATGGCGGGATGTGCAACGGGAACACTGCCAGTCGATACATCAGATCTTCGCGCAGCTGACGATTGGCGACCGCTTCGGTGACGTTGCGGTTGGTTGCCGCGACGACGCGAATGTCGGTCTTGATCTCCTGCGTGCCGCCGACGCGATAGAAACGTCCAGTCTCCAGCACGCGTAACAGGCGCGTCTGCATGTCCAGCGGCATCTCCGTGACCTCGTCGAGGAACAAGGTGCCGCCGGTGGCGCGTTCGAACACGCCGGCGTGCGAGCGAGAGGCACCGGTGAAGCTGCCTTTCTCGTAACCAAACAATTCGGCTTCGATCAACGATGCGGGAATGGAACCGCAGTTGATCGCCACCAGCGGGCCCTGTGCGCGATTGCTCAAGTTGTGAATGCACTCGGCGACCAACTCTTTGCCGACGCCGCTTTCACCCATGATCATGACGGTGGCTTCGGTCGGCGCCACGCGCTTGATCAGACCGAAGACTTGATGCATGGCAGGCGAGCGCCCGAGGAGGTTGCCGAGGCCGTTCTCGTGCAGCGTGATCGGTGCGTCCACTTTGTAAACTCTCCCCAATGAAGGTCGACAACAATAAAGGTCGACAGGAGTTGTGATCGATTAGTGAGATGCAAATTCTTCAAGCGCCACCCGAGTTCCTTTGTAATAAGGTTTTTTCCGCGCTGTAAAAGTAGGAAATTTTCGGTGTCGATGCAGTTGACGCCGCAGATGCCGTAAAACCCAGGCTTTTCCGCGTTCGGAGCGTCATCGGGAGAGTCGCTGAAAATTCTCACTGCGATGCAGGGAACGGCGGCATAGAACTTGCCATTCTTCTGGGAACCGACCGACTCCGCTGAGCGTCGGTCGGTACTTTCAACACGGAGACGAATGATGGCGTTGCAGATCGATAGCGTGAGCGCAGACGCGCGTGCTCGCCGTGGTTGGCTACGGGAGAACGCTCAGGAGGAAGACGTCGCACCGGGCTCGCCGCGTCGAATCAGTATCTTTGGCCTGGGCTACGTCGGTGCCGTGTCGCTGGCGTGCCTGGCGCGCGATGGTCATGAAATGTTTGGTGTCGACATCGATCCGGGCAAGCTCGAGCTGCTGCGTCGGGGTCAGGCTCCCATTGTCGAGACGGGCATCCAGGAACTGACGCGCGCAGTGATGCGTGGCGGCACGGTGAGCGTGACCGACTCGGTACGCGACGCCATTCTCGCGACAGATATTTCATTCGTGTGTGTAGGCACGCCGGCACGCCAGAATGGCAATCAGGATCTGGCTGCGATCACACGCATCGCCGAACAGATCGGCGCAGTGCTGCCGGAGAAGAGCACACGGCACATCATCGTGATTCGCTCGACCGTCAAGCCTGGCACGCTCGATGAAGTAATCAAGCCCGCGATCGAAGCAGCCTCGGGCCTGCAGGCAGGACGCGATTTCAGCCTGTGCTTCCAGCCGGAGTTCCTGCGCGAAGGCACATCGATCAACGACTACGACAATCCGCCGTTGACGGTCGTAGGTGCGGAGGATCCGTACGCCGTGACAGCATTACGCGGCGTTTTCGGGCACCTGCCGTGCGAGTTCGTGCACACCACGGTGCGTACGGCGGAAATGCTCAAGTACGCATGCAATGCCTTCCATGCCTTGAAAGTGACGTTCGCCAACGAGATTGGCCGCGTCTCACAGTCGGCCGGCGTCGATCCGCATGAGGTGATGAAGCTGCTGTGCATGGATCGGCAGCTCAACATCTCCTCGGCGTATCTGCGGCCCGGCTTCGCTTTTGGCGGCTCGTGCCTGCCCAAGGATCTGAAAGCCTTGCTGTACCTGGCCAAGAACAACGACGTCGATCTGCCCATGTTGAACAGCTTGCTGCCGAGCAACGCCGCGCACATCGACCATGCGGTGGAGCGCGTGCTGGCGAGCGGGCGCCGCTCGGTCGGCATGATCGGCCTGAGCTTCAAGTCCGGCACCGACGACCTGCGTGAGAGTCCCATGGTGGTCATGGCCGAGCGTTTCATCGGCAAGGGCCTGCCGCTGTGTATTTTCGATCCGCAGGTCAACGTAGCCCGGCTGATCGGCGCGAACCGGCGTTTCATCGAAGAAAGCATTCCGCACATCGCCTCGCTGATGACCACCGATCTGGATGCGCTGGTGCGCGACTCCGACGTGCTGATCGTGGCAATGAAAACTCCCGAAGTGCTGGCAGCGTTGCGCGCCCATAACCGGCCCGAGCAGATGTTGCTGGATATCGCCCTGCTGCCGGATCGCGACAGCTATCAGGCGACCTATCAAGGCGTGTGCTGGTAGCGGGTCATGTCGAATGCCGAAGAACAGACCCGGGTCATGAGCGCCGACGTCGCCGTTGCCAGACGCCGCCGTGTATTGATCATCGTCGAGAACCTGCCGCTGCCGTTCGATCGGCGCGTATGGCAGGAGGCTCGCACGTTGCAGGCGCACGGCTATCAGGTGTCGATCATTTGCCCCAAGGGCAAGGGCTACGAGCAGAGCTTCGAGGAGCTCGATGGCGTGGCGATCTATCGACACTCCATGCCGTTCGAGGCCGA
This sequence comes from Steroidobacter cummioxidans, assembly GCF_003104955.1. Taxonomy (NCBI): domain Bacteria; kingdom Pseudomonadati; phylum Pseudomonadota; class Gammaproteobacteria; order Steroidobacterales; family Steroidobacteraceae; genus Steroidobacter; species Steroidobacter cummioxidans. The sequence goes on from NZ_LSRW01000017.1 coordinate 11,636, forward strand.
TGGCGCGCTCGGTTATGCGCTGGAATACAGCTGGGCGCTGGCGGCCGAATTCCTGCTGTCGCTGAAGATCTGTTTCGGCCGCGGCTTCGATGTGATCCACGGCTGCAATCCGCCCGACATGATTTTTTTGATCGGCGCTTTCTACAAGCTGTTTGGCAAGAAGTTCCTGTTCGATCATCACGACATCAATCCCGAGCTGTACGAGGCGAAGTTCCAGCGGCGGGATGTGTTCTACAAGCTGATGCTGGCGCTGGAGCGCTGGACCTTTCGCACCGCCGACGTGTGCGTGGCCACCAACGAGTCGTACAAGAAGATCGCGATCGAGCGGGGCGGCCAGCAGCCGGGCAAGGTGTTCGTGGTGCGCAGTGGCCCGGACCTGCGGCGCCTGAAGGTATTGCCGCCGCAGCCGGCGCTGAAACGAGGCCGCAAGTATCTGGTAGGTTATGTGGGCGTGATGGGCCGTCAGGAAGGCATCGATGGCCTGCTGACCGCGGTACAGCACATCGTGCATGAGATGGGACGCACCGATATTCATTTCGGCCTGGTGGGCGGCGGCACCGAGCTGGACGCGATGCGCAAGCTCGCCGAGCAGCTGCAGATCGCCGATTACGTGACTTTCACCGGTCGGGTACCCGATGCCGAACTGCTCGCCATGCTCAACACGGCGGACGTGTGCGTGAATCCCGATGTCGCCAACGAGATGAACGACAAGTCCACCATGAACAAGATCATGGAGTACATGGCACTGGGCAAACCCATCGTTCAGTACGACCTGACCGAAGGGCGCGTGTCGGCGCAGCAGGCCTCGTTGTACGCCAAGCGCAACGATCCCATCGACATGGCGCAGCAGATCGTGACGTTGCTGGACGATGAGCCCCGCCGCAAACAGATGGGTGAGTGGGGCCGCGAGCGGGTCAAGAATGCGCTCGCCTGGGAGCATGAGGTGCCGCGGCTGCTCGCGGCCTATGAAACGCTGTTCACCTGAGACCATGGCGCCAGGGAACGGACAGTTCCGGGCGCCCGACAAAGACGAGACGCGATGCGATACGTGGTGCTAGCCGCAGGCTTTGATGGAACGCTGGCGCGCGATGGGCGTTGCGACGAGCGTTGCATCGACGCGTTGCGCGAGTTGTCGGCGACCGGCCGCAAATTGATTCTGGTGACCGGCCGCGAGTTGCGGCGCTTGCTGGAGATCTTTCCCGAAGCCCGCCTGTTCGATTACATCGTTGCCGAGAACGGCGGGGTGCTGCATCGAACGGCGACCCGACAATCCGAAATTCTCGGCCAGGCGCCGCCGGAGATCCTGCTGCAGGAGTTGCGCCGCCGCCAGGTCACGCCGCTTGCGGTCGGCAGCTCGATCATCAGCACGGCCGCGAAGTATTTCGATGCGGCACGTGAGGCCTTGCGCAAGCTCAAGCTGCACATGGACTACGAGCTGGTGACCAACGATGACACGCTGCTGATTCTGCCGCCGGGCATCGACAAAGCGTCGGGCATGAACGAAGCGCTGCGGCAGCTGGGGGTTTCACGTCACAATCTGGTCGCCATCGGCAACGCTCAGAACGATCTGCCGTTGCTGGCCTCAGCCGAGCATGCGGTGGTCGTGAACAATGCGGCCGAGTCGATCAAGCAGGCGGCGGATCGCGTCACTGAAGGCGAATACTGCGACGGCTTTCTCGAGCTGTCGCGTGAGCTGATCGCGACGGATCTGGCGTCCTCCGTGCCCAGGCGCAGGCTCGTGCTGGGTAAAGGCGAAGATCAACGCGATGTCCTGCTGTCGCCCTGTCAGGACTCGGTGCTGGTCAGCGGGCCGGATGAAACGGCCCGCACCTTGATCTGCAATCGCCTGCTGGAGCAACTGATGCAGCAGGACTACCAATGCTGTGTGATCGGCGCGGATCGGAATGTCCCCGTCGCATCGCCGCGCGCCACGTATGTCGACATGAGCAGTTGGGGTGATGCCCACGACGCGCCCAGGCTGACCGATGTGCTGAGGGCGCTCGAGGCGCCGACTCACAGCATCGAGATCAATCTCGCGGCTCTGCCGCCCGAGACGCGTCCGGTGTTCGTCGACGCATTGCTGTTACAACTGCAGGCCTTGCACGATCGCGCCGGCCGGCCCCACTGCATATTGATTCATCATGCCCAGCATTTCCTGACCGGGACGCAAGCCGCCAACGCGATTCGCCGCTTGTCGGAAGTGACGATGATCTACTCGACGGCCGAGGCCAGTCAGTTGCCGCCTGCAGTGTTGAACGACGTGCAGCTCACCATCGCTACGGGACTGCCCGCGGTCGACGCGCCGGAGCTTCCCGGCGCGTCCTCGCAAGCTCAAGCTGTCATTGCGGGTGGCGCGGTATGCCGGATTTCGCTGTTGCGACCTTCGCCCGGCTCCACGTCGGTGACTTCCACGGATGAAGTCACAGTGCCGGGATTCTGATCCGGGTACTGAATCACTTCCTGCACCCGATAGTCCTTCATGCCGCGTGCATGAGTGAAGATGATCAGCTCGCCCAGCAGGCCGAGCGCGAACACCTGCATGCCCAGCACGACCAGCAGCGCGCCCAGTAGCAGCGCCGGTCGGTCCGCGAGTTTCTCGCCAAAGAACAGACGTTCTACGCTCAGAAACGCGATGATTACCGCACCGATGCCGAACGTTGCGGCCCCCAGCATGCCGAAGAACCGCAGCGGCCGCTTGGTGAAGCGCACCAGGAAGAAAATGCTGAACAGATCGAGCACATGGTGTGCGTACTCCTTCGGCCGATACACGCGCTGCAGCCGGTCTTTCGGCGACTGGCGCATGCCAACTTCGCTGACGCGGAAGCCGAGGCGCGTCGCGAGGATGGCCATGAAGCGATGCTGATCGCCGTACAAATCCATTTCTTCGAACACCTGACGGCGCATGGCGCGGGCACCGCAGCCGAGATCCTGCAGCCGGGCGCCAGTGACAAAATTCACCAGCCCATGGAAAGCGCTGCGACGCATGCGATCGAACATGTTGCCGTAGCGGGGTGAGCGATAGCCAATCGCCATGTCCGAGGAGCCCAGCGCTGCGACCAGCTTGGGAATATCCTGCGGCTCGATCTGATGATAGGCCGGCAAGGTGACGATCACGCTGCCTTGGGCGCGCTCGAAGCCCGCCATCAACGCCGCGGCTTCGCCGAAGCTGCGCGTCAGGCTGACGACCGTGAGGTCCTCGCCATCGCTCAGCAGTTCGTCCAGCGCACGGCTGGCATCGGTGCGATTGCCGTCGATGACGAAGATGAATTCGAACGGCAGGCCGACGGCTTCGATGCCGGCTTTGTATTGCGCATACAGAGGCCGCAGCTCCGCGCGTCGCCCGCATACGGGCACGATGACAGAGATCGACGGCAGTGAAGGTGTCAGAGGCTGAGTGCTCATGAGATGGTCGTCACTGGTTGCGTGGGTCGCGCCTTGGAAACATCGCCACGATGGCGCTGCACGGTTTGTGTCAGTCTGAAAAACTCGTTGTCGCGGATGTCGCCGCGCGAATAGATCAGCTCAGCTAACGCGCCACTGCACAAAAGGATCGTGCCTGACGCCAAAAAAATAATTCCGGTGCCCGCCAGCGGTAGCGACAGTTGCGCACGATTGGTGATTAGCGTCATGAACGTGTGCGCCAACATTGCAAACGAGCCCAGGAACAGCGGTATTGAAAGCAATGCGAACCAACGCAACGGACGCGACGCGAACGTGGTGACGGTCTTGATGACCATCAGATCCAGCAGCACCTTGTAAATGCGCGACAGGCCGTATTTGGATTGGCCGTAGCGGCGCGCGTGATGCCGTACACGGATCTGCGCGACACGCGGTCCGGCGATCGATGCCATGGCCGGAATGAACCGATGCATCTCCGAGTACAGCGGAATGCTTTTGATCAGCTCGGCGCGAAACGCTTTCAGCGAGCAGCCATTGTCACGGATCGGCACGCCAGTGACTTTACCGATCAAAACATTGGCAATGCGCGAAGGAATCTTGCGTGTGATCAAGTGGTCTTGCCGGTGGTGCCGCCAGCCCACCACGATGTCGAAGCCGGCCTCGATCTGCTCGAGTAGATGCTTGATGTCGGCCGGATCGTTCTGCAGATCGCCATCCATGGTGACCAGGATTTCGCCGCGCGCATGCTCGATGCCCGCCGCCATCGCTGGCGTCTGGCCGTAGTTGCGCCGGAATTTCACCAGCCGCACGCGGGAATCGAAGCGGGCGATCTGGCGGGCGATCTCGGCCGTTTCATCGCGGCTGCCGTCATCGACGAATACCATTTCGAACGTGCAGCCGATATCGCCCAGCGCCTGCACGATAGCCGCGTAGAGCGGGCGAATGCTCTCCTGCTCGTTGTACAGGGGCACGATGACAGAAAGCCGCGGACGCGGCGTCTGCTGCGCCTCAGCGGCTAGCAACTTCGGCTCTAGTTCAGTTGTAACTTTTGCACCAGTCATCCTGTATTTCCCGACGTTCTTACAACCTTTCCCCGCCTCGGCGTGCCGCTCATCGCAAGCCGTATGTGCAGGAACTCCTCTCACATGCTCGCCATTCCATGGTCGTAGTGACAACGCGGCGCCAAACCTTTGTATCCACGCCGCGGTGCCGCCATCCAACGACACGTTGCTTCGTTGGCACGTGACCTGCAAAGGACAGGCCAACGTAACAAGCACGTAACTTATGAGCTCGGCTTTCGGGTTCGATAGGAGCAGATTCGATGACGAGAATGCGAGGGGTATGGGCGATGCTGGTGATGTGCGTGCTGGGCCTGCAGGCCGCGCACGCGCAACAGGCGTCATATGTCGTCAAGCCCGGCGACACCTTGGAAATTTCGGTGTGGAAGGAGCCGGACCTGCAACGTCAGGTGCTGGTGCGGCCGGACGGCGCTTTTTCGTTTCCGCTGGTAGGTGAGGTCGATGCGCGCGGCAAGTCGATCGCGGACCTCAACAAGCTGGTGGCCGAGCGTCTCACCAAATACATCTCCGGTGCGGTGGTGACCGTGTCGGTGCAGGAGATCCGAGGCAACAAGATCTTCGTGCTCGGGCAGGTGAACAAGCCGGGCGAGTTCATCGTCAATCCCAGCGTCAACATCATGCAGGCGCTGAGTATGGCCGGTGGCATGACGCCGTTTGCCGCCAGCAACGACATCATCGTGCTGCGTGGCCAGGGCGAGAAACAAACCGCGATGGCGTTCCGTTATCCCGAAGTCGTGCGCGGCAAGCGTCTGGAAACAAACATCGATCTGATCGCGGGAGATGTCGTTGTTGTGCCGTAATCGTTCGCTCAGGCGCTACTGGGTCGGTCTGCCGATGGCGCTGGCCGCGTGCACTGTCAGCGCAGCCAACTGGGAAATTGCGCCACGGGTGGCGGGCGGGTATCGATTCAGCGATAACTATCGCCTTTCCTTGCCAGGCGCTGAGATCGAGGTGTCGGGCGCGGAGGCCGATGTCGCTGCGACATTTCGCACCGTCGATCCGCGCACCAACTTCGAGATCACGCCACGGATCAATGCAACCTACTTCCCGAACGAAAGGACCGAGGACGCGACCAATTATTTCCTCACCGCCGGCTTTTCCGATGTGACTCCGCGCCGGCGTATCGAGGTGCCGCTGCTGTTCTCCGAAGAGGACGTGGTGCGCAGCGAGTTGCCGAACGCGGCCGAAGGCGGTGGGCTGGGTGAGCCGAACCAGGGCGACTCGGGTCGTGTAGTAACTCGCAACCGCCGCGAGTTCCTCCGCATCGAGCCGTCGTTTGCTTATGACTTGTCGCAGCGCTATCGCATGGAGCTGAGTGCGCACTACATGCAAGCAAATTTCAATAATGATGTGCCGAACGCGCAAGAGGATTTCAGCGAATTCGGCGCGGGCGCGGCCCTCGGCTTCAACACCTCGGAGCGCTCGACGCTGTACGTTCGCGCCCTTGGGTTTCAGTACGAAACAAGCATCAAAACCGATGCGTATGGCGGCGAGTTTGAATGGAATACACAGTCCTCTGAGAACACACGCGCCTACATTCGCCTCGGCGCGCAGCAAACCAGCCCGGAGAACGGTCCGAGCGACAGCAACATCATCGCTGGTGCGGGCGGTCAGTGGTCGACGCAACGCAATGACTGGTTCCTGGACCTCACTCGCTCGGTGGGGCCAATCTCTGCGGGAACTGTGGTGGAGCGTTATCAGTTGCGTCTGAGGTTGAAACACGACGTTTCGCCACGCTTTGCCATACGCGCGGGTGCCCGCCTGTCCCGGGATGAGGAAACTCAGGAAGGCTCTTACCCCACGCGCAAATATGCGACCGGCGAGTTGGGGTTCGAGTGGCGTTGGATGCGGCAGTGGTCGCTGGTGGGCACCTACAACTACCGGTGGCAGGAATACGCAGACGAACCTACGGACGCCGACTCCAACACCCTTTTGTTCGGCATCGTGTACGAACCGAAACGCGCTCAGTAAAGCAACGGCCAGTCATTACCTCGAAGCAGCGCCATGTCAGTAACCCCGAGCCATCTACAGACGCCTCCCTCTTCTTATCCCGGTTATCCCGGCCCCGAGCCGGAGAGCGCCGGCTTCGGCGATTACCTGGGCATTCTGCGTCGTCGTCGCAAGCTGCTGCTGCTGGTGGGCTTGCCCATCATCGCCATCGGCGCGGCGCTGGCGCTGGCCTTGCCCGATGTGTATCGCTCGGAAGGCCAGATCGAGATCGAGGGCGCACAGGCGGTCAGACAAAATCCGAACGCGCTGGCGCAGGATCCGGAAGAGTCGCCGTATGCCGACCAGTACGTTCGCAGCCTGAGTACGGTGGTGTTGAGCGATCGCACCCTGGCCAAGCTACTGGCCGAGCATCAGCTCTACGACGATCAGGCCGATGATCCGGCCGGCGCAATCAAGACGCTGCGAGGTGACATCAAGGTCGACATCGTGACCGTGCCGATTCTCGATCCCAACACGGGTCGCGAGCGCGACGTCGTGACGGCATTCAGCGTCGCCTACGACAACAAAGAGCCGCAGCGCGCACAGCAGGGCGCGGAATGGTTGGTCAACGCGTTCCTCGAGCAGAATCGCAACGATCGGCAGCGCCAGGCCGGCGGCCGAGCGAAGTTCTTTGCGAGCGAAGCCGAGCGCGTGCGTACGCATGTGGCGGGGCTGGAAGCCAAGCTGTCCGATTTCAAACAAAAGAATGCCGGCAAGCTGCCCGAGCTCAACGAGATGAATCTGAACGTCATGGATCGGACCGAAAACGAGATCCAGAACGTCGAGTCGCAAATGCAGGCATTGCGACGTGAGCGCGTGTTTCTCGTCTCACAGTTGGCGCAGGCACGCGCGGCCAGCCCCGATGGCGCGAACCTGAGCGCGCTCGAAGCCGACTATGCCCGCAGAAGCGTTCAATACGACCAGAGCCATCCCGATCTGATCATGCTGCGGCGGCAGATCGAATCAAATTGAAGGCGGGCGGCTCGGGCGCCGGCCAGTCGTTGAAAGTCGCAGTTTGCAGAACCCAGCGTTTCCAATTTCTTGGCCGAAAAAAACCCGTCAGCGCTATAGCGAAAAGATCAATCCCGGAACGTGCAGCGGATCCCAGCGCACGATCCAGTCGCTGGAGGCCCGCATCGCTTCCGGCGAGACCGCTGATGCCCCGGCCGCCGATTCGCCGATGGCAATGCAGTTGCAGACGCAATTGAATGCTACCGATACGCAGCTGGCGGCATTGCAGGCGCGGGCGATGGACCTTCGTACCAAGTTGAGCGGCCTGGAAGGTCGTGTCGTCGCGGCGCCGGAAGTCGAGCGCGATTATCAAGCCGTGACGCGCGATCTCGCGAGCGCGCGCGCCAAGTACGACGAGTTGCTGAAGCGCCAGATGGATGCGGAAGTGAGCGAAGCTGCCATTGCCGGCGGCACCGCCGATAAGTTCCAGGTGAAGTCATCGCCGAAGATGCCCGAGGAGCCGGCCAAGCCGGCGCGCATCGCCATCGCCATCATCGCGTTGGTGCTGGCGACGATTGCCTCGCTCACGTCGGTGATTCTGGCGCAGTTGCTCGATGCAACAGTGCGGGGCGCACGGGATATTCAGGACATTCTCGGCGTTGCGCCATTGACCGCGGTGCCCCTCATCAAACATCCCCATACCAAGAGGCACAAGAGCGGAGCGCCAGCGTATGCTGCTACGGCTGCGGCGACTGTCGCCATCCTCGCATTCGCGGTCATCGTTAGATTTGTTGCCTGATCCGAAGCATGGTTGAACTGAAAGTCACGAGAGCACGCAAATGAGCATTATCGAAGAGGCAGTGCGCAAGACCGCGGAACGCTATCAACGTCCTGCGCCGCCTGAGCAGGGGGCCACCGGCCGTCCCCGGCTGCGACGCGTGCCGCCTCCCGCCACGGAGACGGCGAACGTACGGCGCTTTCAGCCTGTGACGCTGGATCGCGGCGTGCTGGACGACAACAACGTCATCTCTGGGATGACCGACCCGGCAGCGCTGCGCGCCTACAAGATCCTGCGCACACGTGTGCTGCGCCGGCTGGAGGCCAATCAGTGGCAGTCGTTCGCCGTGACCGGTGCGACGCCGGGCGAAGGCAAGACGCTGACAGCCATCAATCTGGCAGCGGCGCTGGCGTACGATTCGAACACCTGGGTGTTCGTGGTCGATCTGGATCTGCAGCGGCCGAAGGTGGCCAGTTACCTGGGACTCACCAACAGCCACGGCGAACGCGGCCTGGCGGATTATCTGCTCGGCGACGCGACCTTCGAGCAGATCGTGTATTCGCCCACCGGGATGGAGCGACTGGCCGTCGTGCCGAACTTCCAGTCGATCGCGAATGCGTCGGACATGCTCACCTCGCCTCGTATGGACGAACTGGTCCAGTCGCTGGAAGCAGAGATGCCGCGCCGGATCGTGATATTCGACATGCCGCCGGTGCTCGCCTCGGACGACGTGCTGGCGTTTGCGCCGCAGGTCGATGGCATGCTGCTCGTGGTCGGCGAAGGCTTCACCAATCGCGATGCCTTGCGCAGCGCGAAGGCATTGCTGCAGGAAATGAATTTGCTGGGGGTGGTGTTGAATCGATCCGAGGCGCAAGACCAAGGCGCGTACTACTCGTACGCGCGCTGACTTTCGAATCCAAAGCGCTCAGGGGGAATCGGCCCCAGGCTGACCGGATCGGCCTGGGGCCTGCTGCTTTTGGGGCCGGTCGTTTTCAACCTTCCGGCTGCGCCTCGGCGGGGCTTACCGGCTGGTTGCCGGCATAGGAGATGATCTTGAAACCGGGGTCGAGCACGGCAATGGCGTTGTCCGGCAGATCTCTGTAAATCACCGCGTTCGCGCCGATCTTCACGTTGTCGCCAATGCTGATCCTGCCGAACAGGCGCGCGCCCGGCGCGATATAAACATTGTCGCCGATGGTCGGCGCGCCCCGTTTCGGTCCGGCACCGGAAACGCCGATCGTGATGTTCTGCGACAGATTGCAATCACGTCCGATGATCGCAAGCGACGACACGGTGATGCCGCCGTGATGGCCGATGTACAGACCCGGCCCCACTTTCGCGCCGCGCGGAATTTCGATGCCCCACAACGCCTGCACGAAAAAATCCAGAATCATGTAGAGCGGATCGAACAGGATGCGCAGCAGCCTGGGTCGGCTCTGGCTCCATTGCCCGAAACGCAATACCACCACGGCATGCACCCCTGGCGCACGCGCGCATGCCAGCACACGTTTTAGTGTGCTTCCCGACGTCATCGCATAACGCCGCCGTAGATCGGCGCGTAACGGACTCTCCGCGCCAGGCGGACGCTTGGCGGTCAATGCTGAGCTGTGTGCATTCATGTCGATGTTCTAATGTTCGAGGTCTCAGTCGCTGGCGCCACCGGTTCGACCGGCGGACGCACCCCCGTGCGGGCCGCGAGCATCAACCACCATGGAAACCAGACCACGATTTGCAAGGCGCGGGCCGCCAGCGAGATAGCGAGCGCATCCGCGGGCTTGACGCCACCCAAAGCCATGACAGCGATGAAAATGCCTTCATAGACGCCGATGCCATCCAGGGAGATGGGCAGGCGCGATACCAAAATGGCCAGCGGCACAGCCGCGAAAATAAACACAGGACTGAACGGGACTTCCAGCGCCCGCGCGACCAGGCCGTAACAAACGATCACGGCGATGTGCTCGACCAGGGTGAGCGCCGAGAACGCGGCGATTCGCGGCCGATCCGACGCGAGCGACGCGTAGGCTTCGTGCAGGCGCTCGAGCAGGCGCACCGCCTTGCTGTCCCGGAAGCGCAAGGGAATGAGTCGCAGCACCGAGTTCAACGCATGGTCGGTAAACGAAAATACCAGAATGGTGAGCGCGCCCAGCAGGCCAGCGACACCGAACGCGAGCGCATAGTCATAAACCACGTCATGCGGCAGCATCGAGCGGAGCAGGATCAGGCTCGCCACCGCGGTCAGCAGCGCGACGATGAAGCCAATACCGCGTTCGACCAGAATCGTCGCGAGCGTGTCATCGACGCGCACGCCGAAACGGCGCACGAGCATGACTCGAATGCCGTCGGCGCCGACCGTGCTGGGCAGCGCCAGTCCCCACATCATGGCGCTGCAGTAGACCATCAGTTTGTGTGCGAGCGAGATGGTGTAGCCGCGAATCGCCAGCAGCAGGCCCCACTTGTAGCTCATCAGCACGCGATCGATGAGAAAGGCGAGCAGTGCGATGCCGGTCCACATCGGGTCGCAATTGCGCAGCGTGGTGAGCACCGCGCCCAGATCCACGACATAGATCAATAGCAACGCGCACAACAGCAGCGTGACGATGATCCGTAGCCACGTTTTCATCGTTGTGAGATTGGCTCAGCTGGCGCGACGCGCACCATGCTCGTCGGCCGCCAGCTCGCGACGCAGGTCTTCGCGGGATTGGCCAAGGATGGACATGCGATACCAGATTTCCGCGTTGATCAGCAGCCACAGTCGATTGCCGTGATCCGCGCGCTTGGCGAGATGCTCGTCGACGAGTTGCGTGATCGCCTGGCGATCGAGCACGCGATCCTGTACCAGCTGCGATTGCCTCAGGCAGGACTGGTACAGGCGCGTGTATTCGGTTTGCAGCAGATAGGGCAGGGCGGAGGAGAAACCCTGCTTGGGACGATCCAGAATTTCCGCTGGCAGATACCGGGCCGCGAGCTTGCGCTGGATGTAACGCAACGTGCCGCCGCGTACCTTCAGGGAGGACGGTAGTCGTGCCGCGAAGCTCGCGAGCTCGTGATCCATGAACGGGCTGCGGGCTTCCAGCCCGTGCGCCATGCAGATCCGGTCGGTGATCATCACTGGATGATTTGGCAGCCGCACCAGACTGTCGGCATAAAGCATACGATCCAGATCGCCGCCTTCGGATTCCTCGAAGGGCCGACGAATGGCTGCTTCTGCATCCAGAGTCGACCAGTGATGTTGTACGTCGCGCGCATATAGCGGGCGTCGGCGCGCGGGATCGAAATAGAAATAATTCAGGCTCGCCGCGTAGCGCGCACTGCCGGAATGGAACGACAGATGATGCAGCCAGCGCAACTGATGGCCCAGGCTCTTGTACCAACCGGACTCGGGAATCATCGCCATCGCCGGCGCGAGCAGCTTGCGACGTAAGGTTTCCGGCAGCCGGCCATATCGCGCGGCGTACAGATTGCCGTAGTAACGATCGTAGCCGCCGAACAGTTCATCGCCGCCGTCGCCGCCAATGACGACCTTCACATGCTGTCGGGTGAACTTTGCCAGCAACCAGGTGCACAGAGACAGCGGATCCGAGGGCTCATCGAGCGCCCACACCAGATCGGGCAGATGCGCGGCAATCTCTGGTTGCACGCGTTCTTCGTGATGCTCGGTGCCAAATAAAGTGGCCACGGCGCGAGCGGCGGGGGCTTCATCGAAGCGCTGATATTTCAGGCCCATGGTGAAGGTGGGCAGATTCTTCACCTTCAGGTCGCGCGACAGCATCGCGACCAGCAGGCTGGAATCCATGCCGCCGCTCAGGAACGCGCCGACCGGCACATCGCTTTCCATGTGCAGTCGAAGCGTCTGTTGCAGCTTGGCCTGCAGTTCGTCGAGCAACTGCTCCTCGGAACCTGCGAGCTTGGGATTTTGCTGGAGGCGCCAATAGCGACGGATCTGCGGAGCGCGGCCGGGTTGGAACGTTAGCAAATGTCCGGGCGGCAGCTTGTTGATGCCCTCGTACATGGTCAGCGGCGCATCGATCAACCGCAGCGCCAGATATTGATCCAGCGCGGCGAGATTCATCCGCTGACGGCGCCGATCCAGCGCGCGCAGCGCTTTGATCTCGGAGGCAAACGCGAAGCCTTGGTCGCTGACGCTATAGAACAGGGGCTTCTGTCCCAGATGATCGCGCGCCATCAGCAATCGCTTGCGCCCGGTATCCCACAAGGCGAACGCGAACATGCCGCGCAAATGATCGAGCAGCTGTTCGCCATGACGCTCGTACAGCCCGAGAATGACTTCGCAGTCGCTGTTCGTCGCAAAGCGATGGCCGTCCTGTTCGAGGCGCGTGCGCAGCTCGCGATAGTTGTAGATCTCGCCATTGGCAACGAGCACCAGCGAGCGGTCCTCGTTGTACAGCGGCTGGCGTCCGCCGGCCAGGTCGATGATGGACAGCCGGCGATGCCCGAGCGTCACATCCGCATCGTGATGCATGCCTTCGCCGTCCGGGCCGCGATGCTCGAGTGCACCCAGCATGCGCTGGAGCGCCTGCTCACGCCGCGGGTCGGAATTGATGATGCCGGCTATTCCACACATGTGATTAGCGGTGAATGGTTGGAGGTTGATCCGAGGCGGCGTCGAGCGTGCTCACCGAGCCGCGCTGTTTCTTGCCGGCAGCACGGCGCGAGCCGTCGATCGCCCGTTCGAAGACGGCTTCGTAGCGCGCCGCGCAGGTGTCGATGAAATAATTCTCGACCAGCTGCCGGTTGTGCCGGCCCTGGCGCTCCCGGGTTTCACGATCCCGGTGTAGATCGAGCAGCGCGCGTACGAATGCCTCCCGATCGTTGAGCTTGACGACGTGGCCGGTTTCGCCCGTCGCCAGAAAGTCTGTCTGCCCGCCGCGGTCGTAGCACAGCACCGGCAGACCAAACGCCATGGCTTCCAGGAACACCAGACCAAAGCCTTCGTGCTGGCTGGCCGTGACGAACGCATCGGCGACGGAGAGCGCCGCATACTTCTCTGCGTCCGAAACCTGGCCGAGCATGTGCACGCGATTGCGGATACCGAGTTGGCTGGCGCGTTGCTCCACAGCCGGCGCATCGGGTCCATCGCCGACGATGACCAGATGCGCATTGGCAATATTGCTCGCGGCGAAATTGTCGATGAGTTGTGTCGTTGCCTTGCGCGCCACCAGCCGACCGATGGTAATCATGACAAAGGCATCGTGCGGCAGACCCAGGTCCTGGCGCGACGCGGCGCTCACCGGCGGCGGTCGATCGATACCGAGTGGAATCAGCTCGACCGGGCGGCGTACACCGTAAAGCTCTTTGACGTGACGGACCGTATCGTGCGATTGACCGACGACATCATCTGCTGCGCGCAGCATCCAGCGCACAGCGGTCCGCAATGGCGCATGCAAATGCGGCGAGCTGCTCTTGCTGGGGTCGTACAAATCGCCGCCGTGTACCGACAAAACATTCGGCACGTTGCGCCAGCGCGCCAGCGCATGGCCGAGCGGGCCGGTAGGGACGACGAAGTGGGTATTGATCACGTCGAAGTCACTCTTGCCGAAGCGCAGGCCGCGAAAAAATCCTGTCGGCAGATACGCAGCCATGGATGGGAAGTTCGCCACCGCCAGCTCGCGGCGAAAGAACACCGGGACCCGCAACACGCGCACGCCGCCATCGCGATCTTCGGAGAGTAGATCGCCAGCGCGCGAAGTGAGCACTGTCACTTCATGGCGACGCGCCAGGTGCCGCGCGAGCGAGGCCATGACCACTCCGCCGCCGCCGCCCAGAGGTGGATATTCGTAGTTACAAAAAAGGATGCGCATGGTGCGGTGAAAGGAGCAAATTCCATGCCGCTGGCGCACGCGCCAATCGGGTAAATCCGACGGAACTCCGGGCGTTCGCGCGGTATTTACCCGAATGACCTCACGGTCGGAATTTTCTGGGGATATCGGCTCATGAGTGCTCAGCCCACAATCGTTACCGAACGCACGGCGCCGCAACGCCGGGTCATGGCCGCGCGTCTGGAGCCATTCGATTCGTACTGGCAGGCGCCTGCCAACATCGAGGCGGGCTACAGCTCGTTTGCAGCCTACTATCGCGCCAATTACCTGCCGCATCTGCCGGCCGACAAGTCCGCCAGGATTCTGGTGGTGAGCTGCGGGCCGGGCTATCTGGTCAATGTGTTAGCTCAGGCGGGCTACCAGTCCGTCATCGGCATCGATTCCGATCCCGCCAAGGTCGAGCATGCGCGGCGTCGCAATCTGCCGTGTGAAGCGGCTGAAGCTTTTCCGTACCTGGAAAAATGTCACGGTGAGTTCGATGTCATCATTCCGGAGCAGGAGCTGAACCATCTCACTCATCAGGAGACCATCGAGTTTCTGCAGTTGTGTCACGCCGCGCTGCGCCCCAACGGTCGCGTGATCGTCTATGCGATGAATGGCGCCAATCCGTTTGTCGGCGCTGAAAACCTTGCGCACAACATTGACCATTTTTACATCGTCACGGAATACAGCCTGGGCCAGCTGTTGCAGCTCGGCGGCTTCCGTGACATCAAGCCGTTTGCGTTGAAGTTGTATGTGTTCTGGAAGAATCCGCTCAACTACGTGGGCCTGGCCGTCACCAGCGTGCTGGAGCTGGGCATGCGGATTCTGTTCAGGATGTATGGCAAGAAGGTGAGCGTACTGAGCAAGAAAGTCGCTGCGGTGGCGATCCGCAGCTGATTGCTATTAATCGTCGTCGCGGATGATGGCTTGGGCGCGACCGACCTTGCCGATCCGCGCCGATTTGGGTGCGAATAATTCGACGTAGAACGTCTCGTCGTCTTCCTTCAACAGATCGTTGCGTAACGGCACATAGATCGCGCGTTGTGCCTGGCCGTCCGCGAACGTCACTGTGCCTCCCGCGTCGGAGGCGAAATCGATGCCGGCGTCTGCCGTGCCGCTCAAGGCTTTCCAGCTCACGCTCACGCGGCCGGACAAAGGCTGCGAGCGCTTGATCAGGAATACCGCCGCAACCGAGCTCTCGCTGGTGACGACGCTCGACGATTCGAACGAGATCTCACTCAGCGGCGCCGCTGCTGGCCTCGGCTTGCTGGCTGCGATGGGAGCCGCAGCAGCGGTAGCTGCATCCTCTGTCGTCGCATCCATCGTCGTTTCGGGAGCAGCAGGCGTGGACGGCGCTGGTTCAGCCTCGGGCTCGGCAGCAACTGGTGGCGTCGATGCCGCTGGCAACGACGCAGCTGCTGGCGCGAGCGACGGCGCGGGACCATCGTCGTTCTGGCGCTGAAACGCGAAATACGTGACCAGCAATGCACAGGCGATGAAGGCGAAGAAGCCCCAGCTGCGTTGCTTCGGCATCAGGTCTGCGGGTAGCTCGGCAGGCACGACTTCCTCTGGATCGACATGAATGGGCGCCGGCGTTGCGGCCACCGGCTGCTCCGGATTCAGGCGCGTCAGCAGATCCTCGACGCTGTCGGGGCGCTGCTCGCGCTTCCATGACAAGGCCGAGAGCAAAGAGAGCCATTGCGAGGTCGAGAGGTTCCATGCGCGCGGCGGAATCTTGCCTTCGTCGCGTGCCTGCAACGAAGACTGCCGGCCAAACGGGTGCTGGCCAGTAAGCAGCTCGTACGCCACGCAGGCAAAGCTGAACACGTCGTCACGTCGATCCGGCGTGTCGCCGCTGAGCACTTCAGGGCTCGCGTAAGTAGGCGTGCCCGCCGGAATGCGCGAATCGTTGGCGGTCGGGCCGGCGGCAGTGCCGAAGTCAACGATGCGCACGCCCTCATCGGGCGTGATGAAAACATTGCCGGGCTTGAAATCGCCATGCACGACGTTCTGGCTGTGGGCGTACCGCAGCGCCTCGGCGCACTGGCGCAGAATCTTGTAAGCCAGCGACACGGGCACCATGGTCCAGTCACGCAGCAGCTGCGAGAGCAATTTGCCCTGGATCAGTTCCATGGTGATGAAGCTGCGGCCTTCGTCTTCGTGCAGATCGAGCACGCGCACGATGCTGGGATGGGACAGCAACCTGGCATGCTCGAACTCGTGCTTGAGGCGCCTGGCGGCGCGCTCGGGATTGCCCAGCTCGGGGCGCGGAGTCTTGATCGCGACTTGCAGGTTCGGCGCGGCGCCCTTGGCGGACAGCATGTCGCGCGCACGGAAGACGATGGCGGTGCCGCCGCAGCCGATGACTTGCTCGAGCAAGTAGCGATCGCAGAGCACTTTGCCGGGCGCCAGCGCAGGCCGCCGCGACTCGGCAGCTTTCGGGACGGCTTTGCGAGGAACCGTGGTCGTGACCAGCGGCACGTGCTCGCTTGCTACGTCGTCCGTCAGCTCGGCACTGTTCGTCGCCGGCTTGCTCTCGACGACAGCAGCCGCAGGCGCGACCGGCACATCGGCGGTGATCGGGCCAGAAGCTGCAGGCGCTGACACGAACGGCTCGCGGCGACCGAACGGTAAGGGCATGCGAGCAGTCGCATCGGGCGTGGTCGCCGGCTCGCGAGCAAAGATGGGGCCGGTGGAGTCCTGCGGCGCTTCGGCAGGGCTTGCTGCTTCGGCCAGGGCGGAGTCGCGAAGCTCGGAGTCATGAGCAACGTTGTCAGCGCGTGGCTCTGCGGCGGGCACGCGTGGCTGCGTGGAGCTCGCCAACGCCGGATGCGGCACTTCGCTGGGCACGATGTCGACCGTGGCCGGCTCCAGATCCGC
This sequence comes from Steroidobacter cummioxidans, assembly GCF_003104955.1. Taxonomy (NCBI): domain Bacteria; kingdom Pseudomonadati; phylum Pseudomonadota; class Gammaproteobacteria; order Steroidobacterales; family Steroidobacteraceae; genus Steroidobacter; species Steroidobacter cummioxidans. Next base: position 28,531 of record NZ_LSRW01000017.1, read on the forward strand.
AGTAAATTCGTCGTGCACGTCCGCAGTCGTGTCGAGATCCAAGGTTGCGGGCCGCTGCAAAGGTCGCCGGTGGCGCAAATGACGTGAACGAAAGGAGCTGTGAAAGTTCGCTGACATAGTTTCTTAAGCCGATTGCCGATCGGCGACCTCCGTGACGGCGGGACGGGGCAACAGGCCACGTGCCCGGTACCAGCTGGCGGTATCGGCCGCTCCGGTACGGAAATCGATCGCCGGTTGGAATCCTAGCAACGACTGTGCCCGGGTCGTAGAAAATACGAAAGACTTGCGAAAAAAATCCAGGCGTCGGCTGTGCAAGGGTGGCGCGATGTGCAACGGCGGCAACGTGGTCTCCATGACGCCGGCCGCCGCGATGAACGGCCACAGCGGCAATTTCAGCCGCGGCGGCTTGCGCTCCAGCACGCCGGCGATCTGCCTCACCATCTCGTGCGTGGTCATGATCTCGCTGCCGGCGAACACGAACTTCTCGCCGATCGCCTTGGGGTGCTGCGAGGCCATCAGCAGGCCGCGCGCCAGATCGTCGACGTGAATGCACTGGCGACGGTTGGTGCCGCTGCCGATCATGACGAAGTGGCCGCGCGCGATGCTCCGGAACAGCTTGAGCAGCCGTTGATCGCCGGGCCCATACGTCTCGGCGATGCGCACGATGCACGTTTCGAAGTGCTGGGCGAAGGACTGCACGATACCTTCGGCCTCGACCTTGGTACGAGTGTAGACGTTCTGCGGACGCAGCGGACTGTCTTCGTCCAGCAACGATTCGCTTGCCTCACCATAAACGCCTATGGTGCTGCCATAGACGAAGCGGCGGACATTGTGGTCGCGGCATGCGCTCAGCAAGGTACGCACGGCGTCGACGTTGATGGCGCGAAAATAGCTCTCGGGCATCTCCGCCTCGTGTTGAGCGGCGGCGAGATGAATCACTGTATCGCGCCCTTGCAGCAGCCGATCTACCAGCGCGAGATCCTGCAGCACGCCCGCTTCGACGCGGACGCCGGCAGCACGCAAGTCCTGCAGCCGTTCGTTTTCGATAGTTGATTCGGCACGGCCTGTCGCCAGTACGTCCATGCCGAGGTGATAAGCGCGTAACGCGAGTCTCGAGCCAATGAATCCTGAGGCTCCTGTTACGAGCAGTTTCTGGGGAGATGAAGTCATGCAGTCGCTCTTACCGTGGTTTCTGCAAGCATCGCGCCATGATTCGGTGATGCCGTCGCACTGGCGTCGCCAGCAGTCGCATGAGGTGCCGTTCGACCTGATGCAGGCGTCGAGCTGGAGTCGTGCGCTAAATGCCGTTGCAGAGTGTGTTCCGTCGTGGCGATCTCCTGATGCAAACGCTCGGCTGACCACGACAACAGCCGGCCCATCTCAGCCGCGGTGGCGAGCAATGCTGCCCGGCCTGGGTGCGAGCCGGCGGCAAGATCCGTCCGGCGCATGACCGCGTCTTCCAGGTGCACCGCCATTTCCTGGCTTACCGCGTAACGAATTTCGGCGGTGAGTGTGCTGGTGCCAGGAATGCTGGCCACCGTGGCATTGCTGCCTTCATCGAGCACGGCGCGATAGCTGCTGCCGTGATTGCGCAGCAACGCCTGCATGCTCTCGGTCGTGACGCCCGCCGGCAATGCGCGACAGGCCGCGCTCTGGAAGCTGGCGAAATTCTCGACATCGCCGCCCGGCAGCGGGATGCGGTCGCTGGCGGGGGCGGGGGGCGCGCGCTCGGCTTGTTTCAACAGTAGATCCAGCGCCCGAGCGGCGTCGACGCGCGCCATCGTGAAACGGATGCCGACCAGGCTCACGAGCCCTTGCACGTTGTGCGCATGACGATGATCGATCAGCCGCGACTCCTTGCCGAAGCTCAGCTCGGTGGCAGTCGCGGTTTCGCCGAAGGGCACCAGCCCACAGTGCGCAAAGCTCACTTCCTGAGGCCTCAGTTGCAGCATCGGATAGACAGAGTTGATCTCGGCCAGCCACTCCTCGATCTCCTCCGGCAGCACCTGGGCGCGATCCGGAAATTCGGGGAATAGCTTGTGCCACACGCCGATCAGGGTCTTGTCGCGCCAGGGCGCGGCGAACAAATGTCGGGTCTGACGGCCGAGCAGCGCGTCCTTGTCGCGGCTCAAGCCTTGTATGGCGATCCCATGCGACGATGTGGGCGCGCGCTCCACAATGAAATAAGCATCGCGGGAAAACGGCAGCCGCCGAGGGCTGCCGAAATGCTCGGCATCGTTCTGCAGGTAGTCGGCCCAGGGGCCCGCGGCATTCAACGTCAGGCGGGCGCGTACATCGAATTCATCGCCAGTGAGCTGGTCGCGGACGCGAACTCCGCGCACCCTGTTGCCCGACCACAGGAAGCGCACCGCTTCAGCGTAGTTGCAAACATCTGCGCCGGCGGCGACCGCGCCTTTGACGAAAGCAAGTACCAGGCGCGCGGCGTTGTACATCTGGCCGTCTTCGAACACCACGGCTCCGCTCAGGTCCGGTGTTTGCAAATGAGGAAACATTTGCAGCACCTCACTGCGCGAAAGCAGCCGCGTATTGCCGATTTTACGGTCGGCATCTCGAATGCCGCGATTGCGGTCGAACGTGAGCAGATCGTATATCCGGGCGCCAGTGCCGAGAAACGCTTTGCCACTGCGACCCCGCCCGTAGGTGGGGATGGCAATGGGCAGGGGATTCACCAGATGCGGAGCGATTCGCAACAACGCCGATCTTTCGCGGCAGGAGCCTCGCAGACGAGGCAGGTCTGCATGCTGCAGATAACGAATCCCGCCGTGGACCATCTTGAAACATTCGGCCGAGGCGCCGCCGCCGAAGTCATTTCGCTCCAACAACACAGTTCGCAGGCCGCGCAAGGCCGCATCGCGCGCAGCGGCGGCACCGAAGGCGCCGCCTCCGATGATCAGCAAGTCATATTCGCGCTGTGCCAGGGGGGCTGTTGTACGTTGCATCCGACGACTGCTCGAGGTGTTCAGGCCCAACGCTTGCGATGCACTTTCAGTGCCCATCGCGCAGGGATTTTTTGGGCACGTCTGACTTCCCGTTGCGACGAGCGCGCAGGGCGGGTTTGCGAGACTGGCTACTGTCGTAGATCGGCCGCAGGCAATCGCCCTACGTCAACCCAGTACAGCTGCGCCGGGCTTCAGGGCTTAGCCGATGTAATCGTTGCAAGCGGGCTTGTAACTTTTCTCCCGAGTTGCAAAGCGGCTCACCCATTTTTCACCTGCAAGAAATGCTTGGTGGTAGGCCCGGGCTGGCTCCTCGCGTCGCCGCTGAAACTCTCCATGGAGTAACGACGTTGTCTACTGCGAAGAATCCTGTCATGAAGCCAAAGATTCCCCGACTCGCGGCCGCCGTGGCTCTCGCCTGCGGAATGGCGCCGCTCGCCAATGCTGTACCGGTGATACCAGGTGCCATCGGTCACGGCATCTCCACGCCTGCCGGACGCGGCGGCACAGTCATTCGTGTCACCAACACGAATTATTCCGGCGCCGGCTCGCTCAAGGCTTGTGTCGACGCCAGCGGTCCGCGCGTATGCGTGTTCGAAGTCTCCGGCACGATCACTCTGCCCGATGACCTCACCATCCGTAATCGCTACATCACGATTGCGGGTCAAACCGCGCCGTCGCCTGGCATCACGCTGCGTGGCTCGGGTCTGCTGATCAGGGCTTCCGATGTGCTGGTCCAGCACATTCGCGTGCGCCCGGGCGACGCCACCGGCGGCGAGCCGCCCGACAATCGCGATGCGTTGAAGATCGAAGCACCGCGCGAGGCGCCGATCAGCAATGTGATCGTCGATCACTGCACCTTCACCTGGTCGCTGGACGAGGTCGCCAGTGCCTGGCAGTACTGGGACAACATCAGCCTGCTGAACAACATCTTTGCCGAGCCGCTGCACGACTCCATCCATCCCGACGGCAAGCACGGCTTCGGCGTGTTGATCGGGCCGGTGGATGGCAGTGCCACGCTGGCGGGCAATCTGTTCGCCAACATGGAGTCGCGCAATCCGATGACTGCCGCATCGCGTACCGTCATCGTGAACAATCTCATCTATAACTGGGCCAATACGGCCGTCGATCTGCAGAGCCGGGGTCTGGTGACCCAGAATTCGGTGGTCGGTAACGTGTTCGTGCGCGGTCCGGACACCTGGAGCAGGACAGCGCCCATTGGCCTTCGTGGCGACGCATCGACGCTGCGCTCGGGCGCCAAAGTGTTCCTTTCCGATAATGTGCTGCATGGCGCGTCGAGCACGTCGGATGCGTGGGCCTCGTCGTTGGCGGGCTCGATCTACGGCTCGCTGAACCTGACGAATTTCAAGTCGACCTCACCGCTCGCCTGGCCGGCCAGCATGACGACGTTGCCGACGTCGGAGAACGTGGTGCGCGACCATGTGCTGAAGTTTGCGGGGGCCCGTCCGGCCGATCGCGACGCCGTCGACACGCGCATCATCAATCAGACGCGCAACGGCACCGGCCGAATGATCAACTGCGTCGCACCGAACGGCACGACTCGCTGTCAGCTCAATGGTGGCGGTTACCCGGCGCTCGCCGAGAATCGTCGCGCGCTGACCTTGCCGGCGAATCCCAACGAAGTGACTGCGAGCGGTTACACCAACCTCGAGCTTTGGTTGCATCGCATGGCAGCGCAGGTCGAAGGGCGCTCGTCGAGCTCTCCGGAAGCGCCGACGTTGGATCGGTAACTTCTACAACCCTGAATTTGTAATTTCGGTGAGCCCGCTCGACCGTAGCGGGCGCCGCGGATAGCTTGGATCAGGAATGACGCGGGGGTGGCGAGCCACTCCCGCGTCTTGCGTTCGTGGTACGCATCTTGCTCTGGGATCTTGATAGGTCGCTGCGGCGACTCGTCGAATGTTCTCAAGAGTTCGTGGATCCACTGAATGAGCGCAGTTCCCGACAGCGCGGTCCGGAGCACAGTAAAGCTGGCCCGCGCGCCGCAGCCGCGGCTGTCACAAGTAAAGCTTTCCGACACTTCCGTTCCTCAGCAGACTGCGGCCTACGACATCACGCCACCGCTGCTGTTCAAACGTCAGTCGGCGCTGGCGGCTGTCTATTTCTCGCTGCGTGCGACTGCGCCGGCGGCAGTTTCGATTCTCACTCTATATGCGCTGGCCGAGGTGACCGGCACCGCATCCGCTGACTCTTTCAATGCGGTGACGATCATCGTCACCATTCTGTCGATCGCCTTGTTGCAATCGCCGCGTACCCCGGCAGCGGAATTGATCGCACCGCGCGTGATGGTATCCCGCGGGCTGCTGATTCGCTGGGCACTGCTGCTGCTGGCACTGCTGACGATCGGCTACATCGCCGGCTATCCGCGCGCGTATTCGACGCCCGTGATACTGATATGGGCAGTCGCCACGCCCGCACTACTGATTCCCAGCATGCTGTTGCTGGATGAAATTGCCCGCCGCGTGCTGTGCCGGCCGAGTAACGGCCGCAAGGTCGTATTCGCGGGTTATAACAAGACCAGCGAGCAGCTGGCCGAACGTTTCTCCAGGCACGCCGAGCTGTGCATGCGCGTGCAAGGTTTCTTCGACGATCGCAGCGCCCAGCGGCTCGAAGCGGCAGCCAGCCAGAAGCTGCTCGGCCCGTTGGCGCAGCTGCCCGAGTACATCAAACAGAACGACATCGATGTGATTTTCATCGCGCTGCCGCTGCGTCACATCCGGCGCGTGCAGGACTTGCTGGACAAGCTGGGCGACACCACCGCCTCGCTCTATTACTTGCCCGATGTGTTGGTTTCCGATCAGTTCCAGGCGCGCACTGGCGAGATCCTGGGCGTGCCTGTGATTGCCATGCGCGAGAGCCCGTTCTATGGCTACTGGGGCGTGGCCAAGCGACTGATGGATCTGATCATCGCCTCGACCGTGCTGGTCGCCACCGCGCCGCTGTTACTGACCCTCGCTGCCGCGATCAAACTGACCAGCAAGGGGCCCGTGCTGTTCCGGCAACGTCGTTATGGGCTGGATGGTCGCGAGATCGTGATCTATAAGTTTCGCACCATGACGGTGGCCGAGGATGCTGGCTGGCTAGATCAAGCCAGTGCCAACGACGAGCGCGTCACCGCGCTGGGACGCATCCTGCGGCGTTGCTCGCTCGATGAGTTGCCGCAACTCATAAATGTTCTGCAAGGTCGCATGAGCCTGGTCGGTCCGCGCCCACACGCGGTCGGACACAACGAAGCCTACCGACGCCTGATCAAGGGCTACATGGTGCGACACAAAGTGCCGCCCGGCATCACCGGCCTGGCGCAGATCAGCGGCTTCCGCGGCCCGACGCCGCGCCTGCAGGACATGCAGCAGCGAGTGCATTACGACCTGGAGTACCTGCGCAATTGGTCGCTGTGGCTGGATCTGAAAATCCTGGTGCTCACCGTGCCGAAACTATTCAAGACCGACAAGGCTTATTAGCACAATCGTAAGTTTATGGGGTCGTCCATGTTTCCGGATGCGGCCAATCGTGGGTTGTTGCCAGTGAGTCCGACGCTGACGGACCACGTGGGCGGCTTCCTGCGCTCGCTGTCAGAATTGTTTCGTACCACCGCGCCGCTGGAGCGCGATCAGCTCGCGCATCGGGTCATGTTGCTGGCGATCCTCGGTGTCGGCACGTGGCTACGCTTCTGGGGCCTGGGCAATGTCGGCCTGCATGGCGATGAAGAGACCATGGGCATGGCCGCGATGGCCATCGTGCGTGAAGGCGCGCCCATCCTGCCGAGTGGAATGTTTTATCCGCGCGGCATGACCGAGCTCTACCTCATGGCAGGCTCGGTGAGATTGTTCGGCGAATCCGAATGGGCGTTCCGATTTCCATCCGCGCTGTGCGGCGTGCTGACCATCTATTGGTCATGGCTCGCGGGCCGGCGTTTCCTGCGTCCGTATTGGAATCTGGCATTCGCCACTGCCGTCGCGCTGCTGCCCGCCATGATCGTGTATTCCCAGACGGCGCGGATGTATATTTTTTTGCTGGCGTCAGTCGCCGCTTGCATGGTGTGCGTGTTCGCGTGGGAACGCAGCGGGCGCACCGTCTGGCTGCTGGGAGGAGTGGTTGCCCTGGTCATTGGCATCGAGCTCCAGGCGCTCGCGGTGACCACCGCGCTGTTGTTTCTAATGCCCGGCATCCTGCAAGGCGATCTTCGCAAGCTGCTCTACGGCGCCGTGTCCGCCGCCATCGTCATGGCGTCGTACCTGCTGATCAATGCGTGGGTGGATTCACACTATCCGGTGCCGCCGCCGGAATACGCAGCGGATCTTGGGCCGCCCCTGTGGGATCGCAGTCGTGCGCCGGAGGCTTTCGCGCTGACGTTCGAGATCGCACTGTGGATCGCGGGGCTGGCGATCGCGTTCTTTGCAATTCATCTGTCACGAGTCGTGCCGCAGCGACTCGCGGCCATCAGTGTGGCGACGCTGTTGCTGGCCGGATTGCTGCTGCAGTTGAAGCTGTACTATCACGTGGCTTTTCTGCTGTTCGTCGCGGCGATTGTGATCGCGCGGCGGTTCGGCGGGCCGCGCATCTGGCGCAGATTCCGTATCTTTGCCCTGGGCAGCGGTCTGTTGGCCTTGATCCATGTCAGCCTGCTGGCATCGACGCCCGGCTCGCTGCAGAAAATCATCGGTGCGCTGGTCGGCCAGCCGAGCATCTGGCCCTATGCTCGTATCCTGCAGTTTTCGGAAGTGGCTGGCGTGCTCGCGTTGGCCGCGATCGTCTGGGGATTGTGGCAATTGATGAAGGGCCGTCGGGTCACCGATTACGTGCTGCTGGCCGTGCTCGCTGTCTGGATTCCCATGTTCACCATCGGCTTCTTTGTCTGGAGCATGCCGCCGCGTTATACCGTGGCGTCACTGCTGCCGATGATGGTGTGCGCATTTGCTTTCGCGCAGCGGGCGCTCGACTGGCTGCAGGCATGGGCAGCGTCGCGGAAGATATCGATGCTGAGAGCCCGGTCGGCGCAGCTCGCTGCCATTGTCGTGACGACAGCCCTGGTGGTCGATCCGATCCAGGTGGCGGCGGCGGTGAATTCCGGATATGAGTCGCACCCGGATCACAAAGGTGCGGCGGAGTTCATCAAAGCTCAGAACATCGTCGACGCCGATGTGATCGTCGCCGAGGATGTGTTGCAGCAGACGTATTATCTGGGCCACGTCGATTACTGGCTGATGGGTCGCAATCACGCGCGCCGCTATGTGGAGTTGAAGAACGGCCGGATCCAGGATTTTTATACCGGCGCCGGCGTCATCAGCAGCGCCGCCATGCTGGAAGATCTGCTGCGCGCGCAGCGCGGCCATCGCATTTTCGTCATCGGCAGCGGCGAGAATCAAAGCGACAAGCGCAGGGGCATGCGAGGCGACATGGATCCGGTGCTGCACTCGAAACAGTTCGAAGTCGTTTACCAGGGCAGGGATGGCCTGACGCAGGTGTGGCGCGCCACCGGTGCGCCGCCGCTGCAAGACGCCGTTCCGTCGCAGGAGTAGGGTCATCGCCGGGTTAGTCAGTCGGACCGCGATCATTTCGATCACGCGGTTCATGAATCAGGGGCTGCTGGTCATCAGCCCCATCCTGCTGGTACGGCTGCTGTCGGTCGAAGAGTTCGGCCGGTATCGCGAGTTCCTGCTGTACGCGGGCCTGCTCACGAGCATCTGCGCCTTCGGCATCAACAACAGTCTGTTGTATTTCATTCCGTCGCGGCCGAACAGCGTGCGGCAGATGGTGCGGCAGGCGTTGGCCATGACCTTCGGTACCAGCGTGCTGGTGCTCGGCATCACCCTGCTCGCAGACTTTCTGTCCAACGGCGCCATCCTCGGCGGCCTGCAACTGCCAGTTGCCTTGTATGTGCTGCTGTTCGTAAATCTGGATTTCTGGGAGTTCTATTGGCTGTCGCTGAAACGGCCGGTGCCGGTGTTCGCTTATACGACCGGTCGTCTGGTGGCGCGCATCGTGGTGGTGGTAACGGCTGCGTCGATCTGGCGCGATGTGATGCCCATCATCTGGGCGCTCATCGGCCTCGAAGCCGTGCGCATCGCGGTCTCGTTGATCGCGTGGCACCGCGCGTCGCGCAGCATCGATCGCGCGGATCAGCAAGCTGAGGAATCGTGCTGGCGCGAGCAGTTCCAATACTGTCTGCCGGTGGGATTGGCGCTGATCCTGGTGACGCTCAACAAATCCCTGGGCAATCTGTTCGTTACCAAGACCCTCGGCGTGGTCGCGCTGGCGCATTACTCGATCGGTACTCACATTCAGCCGGTCATCGGCGTACTGCGCAATTCGATATCGGATGCGGTATTGCCCGAACTGGCGGCGCTGAAGAGCGCGAAGGGCGAGGGCGCGCTGGCGTTGTGGCGCCGCTCGACCGTGGTGTCCATGATTCTGCTGACGGTGGCCGGCGTCGTGCTGTTCGAGTTCGCGCATACGTTCGTCGTGACGCTGTTCTCCCCGAGCTACGAGCCGGCGGTGCTGATCTTCCAGATCTATCTGCTGGTGCTGGTGCGCGAAGTGTTCGATTTCGGCGTCGCGTTGCGCGCTGTGAACAAGACTGCGCCCATCGTCACCAGCAGCTTGTTCGCCATTCTCCTGAATCTGTTGCTGCTCGTGACAGTGATGCCGATCTGGGGCTTGCCTGCCGCAGCGCTGGCGTTCGTCATTTCACGCTGGACCGAGGGGCTGGTACTCAGTCGCAGCACCATGCGTGCATATAACATCGGCATCAAAGATCTGGCGCGCTGGGGCGACCTGGGCAAAGTTGCACTGGCCGCGGCGCTCGCGTCAGTGGTCTTCATCGGCTCGTTCTGGATCGATTATTTCGGCCTGGCCGGCGTGATGCTCGGCTCGGCCGTGTTCATGGCGCTGTTCCTGATCCTGTTGGTACTGTTTCGCGTGCCTGAAGTCGCCGCCATGCTGGGTCGACTGCGCAAGACCGAGGCAGCGCCCGCCAAACCCTGAATCGCGTCGCCGAATAGCGACCCTTTGTCCGCGAACTTTGGGTTCGGACGAGGCATTGTTTCCAGTGGTTACATCCTGGTTACGTCGCCGCAGCGAGGCAGTTACCAATGACGCTGGAGCAAGCTCGCGGCGGTGCCGCGTGGGACAGTCCTTTATTCATCGTGGGCATGCCACGATCGGGCACGAAACTATTACGCGGCTTGCTGAGCAGGCATCCCCGCATCAGCATGCTCGAGCCCGAGACCGATTTCCTGCCGTTCATCCACGAGTGGATCGAGCGGCACGGCGAGCCGACGACGGCTGCGGCATTCGAGCAGTTGGCCGCTGCACTGAGCAGTGCGAACTATTTCAACTTCCGTCCCGCCGAGCGCGGGCCATTCCACTGGCAGGACTGGCGCAACGCCTGCAATGACCGCTTCGATGTGAATGGCTTGTTCGAAGGTTTCGCGCGTTACGAGCTGGGTGCCGAGCGCGAGTCGGGCACGATCTGGGCCGACAAGTCGCCCGCTTATATTCGACAGATCCCGCTCATCCTCAGGCATTTTCCCACGGGGCGAATCCTGCACATCGTGCGTGACGTGCGCGATCATTGCGTTTCCATGCGCAATGCGTGGGGCAAAGACATTCGTCGCTCGGCGTGGCGCTGGAGCAATGACGTGCTGGCCGCTCACCGCCAGTGCTCGAGCATGCCCGAGCGTTGCCTGGAGGTGAGATTCGAAGCGCTGTTACGAGATCCGGACACACAGATGCGTCGGATCTGTCGCTTTCTCGGACTGAATTTCTACTCGAGCCTGACCGAGCTGTCGCAACCGGTGGAGGAGCGGGGCGACGCCGCGGGACGCACGCAGATCATGCGCAACAACTGCCGCAAGTTCGAAAGCCGCCTGAATCCGGACGAGATCGCATCGGTGGAATCCTTCGCCTGGGACGGCATGCAGGCGCTTGGTTACGAGCCGGTTCGCGCCACCAGGCCGCGCACCATGTCAGCGCTGATGCAGTCCGCGTTGCAGTTGAAAGACGGTGTCCATTTGGTTGCTAGCGGCATGTCGCGTCGGGGAGTTGCCTCGGCCGTGCGCTTTCATGCAACTCACCGTCGCATGGCCGGATGAGAGCTGGCGCGGTTGCAATGTAAGTACTGAAGCGGTGCTTGCAATAATTACAACCAAACGGGGATTTGAGCAGGATGAAATGGCGCAATCACGCGCTCGCATCAAGGATCGGCGCTGGTATGCAACTTGCTCTGCTCGGCATTGACAGCGGATTTCACCGAGGCGGACGTGTACGTGCATTTTGGCCGGCGCATTCATACTGATCGAAGAGCCCACGGCGGAGGGCAGCGCTGATGCGTTTCGTGCTGGCCATACTCACGCTGTTTCTGACCCTCAGCAGCGTATTCCAGTGGGATCCGGGCCCGGCGCCCGGCGTCAAGATCAAGAACTTCCTGCTCTACATGCTGGTCATGGGGCTGGTGTTCAGCTACGCCAACGGGCGCAAGTTCAAGATCCAGCTGCAGTCGATGAACGTGACGTTCATCGTGCTGATTGCCTATTCCATCTTCACGTATCTGGCCATCGTGCTGTTCATCGATTATCCGCGCTACGACGTGCTGATCAGCGCGTTCGACCTGAAGAATCGCGCGGTCGACTACATGCTGTTCTTCCTCGTGTTCTTTTATGGCACGCGCTCGGAGAAAGATGCGACGTTCGTTTTGAAGTGTCTGCTGCTGTCGTGGATCGTATCGCACGCAGTCGCAGTGCTGGATGCGTTTGGCTATGTGCAAATCGGCGACATCGAGCGTCGCAGCGACGGGCGCGTCCAAGGTGCGGTGGGTGAGTCGAATCAATACGGCGCGTTCGTTGCGCTGACCCTGCCTGGCGCAGTTGCGATGGCGTTGGCCTCGAAGGGCTGGCGTCGATGGATCTGGGTGGCGGCTTCCGCGCTCACCGCAGGTACGCTGCTGATGACAGTCTCGCGCGGTGCGTTCGTCGCAGTCTTCGTGGCCACGGTGTTCGGTGCCTATCTGTTCCGTCGTTATTTGTCGTTAGGGAAGATTTTCACCTGGGGCCTGATGGCTGGCGGCGCGCTGCTGGTCATCCTGGTCATCGTCAGCCTGAGCTTCGGCGATCTGCTGTACGAGCGAGTGGTTGCCGACTTCAGCAGCAAGGACATGAGCAGCACCTCCTCGGGCCGCACCGAGATCTGGTCCACTGCGATCGCGATGATGTTCCAGCACCCCCAGACGCTGCTCACCGGCTTCGGCTGGAATGCCTACTGGATCATGCCGTTCCGGTATTCGCCGCATAACTACTACCTGGCGCAGTGGTTCAACCTGGGGCTGCCCGGCCTGATCTGCAGTGTGCTGTTGCTGGTCATTCCGGTGCGGACCGCACTGCGCTCGTTCGCGGTGGCACCGGATCGCCTGCGCATGCCGCTGGCCGGCTTCGTGGTCGCGACCATCACCTACGCGACTGCAACGTTCTTTGTGGATCTTTATGTGCCCTGGATCTATTTCTGGGCATACGCCGGCGTGAGCATGCGCCTCGCAATGATCGCCCGGGAGGCCGTACCGGAACCTGTGACCGCAAACCAACCCGTGCTGGCACCGCAACGAGGGGATCCGTATGGCTGGATCGGCGCTGTCCGTCATTGATTCGATCTGGAACCACCGATGAAGATTTGCATTGTCGGCCTCGAAGATTTTCCGCAACTGGCGCAGCTGAAGAGCGCGAAGTACGTAGGGGGCGAATCCGTGCAGCACGTGCTGCTGGCGCGGGCCTGGCGCGACCTGGGTCATGAAGTATCGATGGTCGTGCACGATCACGGTCAGGGCCGGGAGACGTACGTCGACGGAATTCGCGCAATCGCGCCCTATACGCGCGATGAAGGTATTCCGGTATTTCGCTTCGCCCATCCGCGGCTGACCGGGATGATCGCCGCGCTACGTGACATCGATGCCGATGTTTATTATCAGTCGCCGGCGGGTGCGGCGACCGGCATCACCGCCTGGTTCTGCCGCCGCCATGGCAAGCGGTTCATCTCGCGTATCGCCTCGGATCTGGCCTGCATTCCCGGCAAGCAGCTGATTCGCTACTGGCGGGATCGCAAGATTTACGAGTACGGCTTGCGCAATGCCGACCTCATCGTCGCGCAGAGCGAACAGCAGCGCACCTTGCTACAGCGGAATTATGGGCTGAAGAGCGAAGTGCTCGACATGGCCGTGGAGATGCCCAGCGGTCCGCAGCCGGAGAAAGATATCGATGTGCTGTGGGTGTCGAATCTCAGGCCGGTGAAGCGTCCTGAGATCGTACTCGAGCTGGCGCAACGGCTGCCGGAGGTGCGCTTTACGCTGGCGGGTGGCGCGCTGCCCGGAACGGACGAATATTTGCGTACCGTGACCGAGGCGGCGAAGTCGATACCGAACCTGACCTGTCCGGGCGCGGTGCCGTACACCGACGTGGGGACGATGTTCAGTCGCGCGAAAATATTCCTGAACACGTCGCAGATCGAAGGTTTCCCGAACACGTTCCTGCAGGCCTGGGTGCGTGGCGTGCCGGTGGTGGCGTTCTTCGATCCGGATTCGCAGATCAGGCAACGCCAGCTCGGACACACGGCGACCGACCTGGAAGACATGGTGCGTGCCATCGTCAGGTTGCTGCAGGATCACGATGAGCGTGAGCGCATCGGTGAGCGGGCACGTGCCTATGCGATCGCCCAGTTCGGGCCGACGCACATTGCCGGCCGTTATCTGGAAATGTTGGGTGCGCAGGATGCGTCCCAGGTCCTGCGCTACGGCACCAGCGGCTGAACATGGCGAGCGTGGAAGCCAAGCTCCAGCCTGAAATCGGTTCGCTCCGGTCCGCCGGGGGCGAGATGATGGATGTCTTGTTCGTGCTGAACAACCTCGGGGTCGGCGGCTCGGAAAAGAAGGTCGTGCGCCTGGCCAACGTGCTGAGTACGCGCGGCATGCGCGTCGGCATTGCGTACTTGAACGAGCCGGCGGAACTGTTGCAGGAGATCGGTGAGAGTGTGGCGACGTTCTTTCTGTCGCGGCAGGGCCGGTTCTCGCTCAAGGCCAATGCGGTGCTGAGAGATCTCATCGACGCGCACCGTCCCCGCAACGTAGTGTCCGTGAATCTGTATCCCGCGTTGTATGTCGTCATGGCTACGCGCTGGGCGCAGCACCGCCCGCGAACCATCGGATTGATGAATACGACGGAAATGCGCGTCAGATGGAGGCGCGACTTTTATCTGCGCGTGCTGCGGTATCTGGACTGGACCGTGTATGGCTGCGAGCTGCAGAGAGATGTCTGGCTGTCCGCCGACAGCCCGATGCGGCCGCGTTCCAGCGTGATCTACAACGGCGTCGATTTGAGCCGATTCGCGGCAGCGCGCGTTGGCGCCGCCGGGCAACGAGCCCAGTACGGAATCAGTGAGAATGCCTTCGTTGTCGGCAGCGTCGGCCGGCTCGTGGCCGAAAAGAATCAGCTGCCATTGCTCGACACCGTTGCAGAACTGCGGGCTTCGGGCGCCGACGTGCACCTGATGCTCGTCGGCGACGGGCCCATGCGATCGACATTGGAGCGGCGAGCCGCCGAGCGCGGAATCGCGGGAGCAGTGACGTTCACGGGCTCGTTGCCCGACGTGCGCGCCGCGTTGAGAGCATTCGACGTGTTCGTGCTGCCGTCGCTATCCGAAACCTTCTCGAACGCAGCGCTCGAAGCGATGGCTATGCAGCTTCCCGTGGTACTGACGCGCACCGGTGGCGCGTCGGAAATGATCGAGCACGGCAAGGAAGGTTATATCGTCGATGTGGCGGATCTGCCGCGACAGTTGCCCGGTCTATTGAATCAATTGCGACTGGACACCGTGTTGCGCACTCGAATGGCTACGGCCGCCGCCATGCGCGCGCAGCGAGAATTCTCGTGGGAAGGAATGCTAGCGGCCTATCAAAGCATGTTCGGTAAGCGTGAGGCAGTCAGGCATGCGTGAGTCCTCCAGCGTCGTGATGCTAGGCCCCGGACTGAATGTCCGCGGCGGTGTATCGGGCGTGGAGCGACTGCTTCTGGATGCGTTGCCCGAGGACGTGCGTGCCACTCACATCGCCACTATGGTCGAAGGGGGTAAGTGGACCAAAGCCGTGACCTTCGCGCAGTCGCTGGCCAAGCTGACTCTGGAGCTGCGGCAGCATCCCGATGTGGTCCACATCCACTTCGCCAGCGGCGCCAGCAACATTCGCAAGATCATTCTGGCGCGCGTCGCCCTGGCGCGGGGCGCGAGCGTCATCATGCACGCGCATGGCGGCGGGTATCAGAAGCATTGGGCGAGCATGTCGCCGAGAGCGCGCTCGATCACGTTGAACACGCTGCAGAGCGTGCAGCGTCTGGTCGTGCTCGGTGAAGGATGGAGGACGTTCTTCGAGTCCATCGGTGTGCCCAAGCATCGCATCGTGGTGTTACCCAACCCGGTGCGATTACCGGAGGCCGTGCCGGAGCGAGCTCGGGACGGCAAAGTCCGTTTTGTTTATTTCGGATTGATCACCGAACGCAAGGGCGTGTTCGACCTGCTCGAGGCCGTGCCCCGGCTGTCGCCGGCGTGTCGCGCCAAAGTCGAGTTCACCCTCGCCGGCAATGGCGACGTTCCGCAGCTGCGCGAGCAAGCGAGCCGGCTGGGTGTACAGGATGTAGTCGAGATTCGCGAGTGGGTCGATGTGGCCGAGCGCGACAGACTGCTGGCCGCGGCGCATGCATTCGTATTGCCGTCGCACACCGAAGGCTTGCCGATGTCGTTGCTCGAGGCGATGGCTTGGGGATTGCCGCCCATCTGCACCCCCGTCGGCAGCATTCCGGAATATGTGGTGAACGGCGCGAACGGATTGCTGATTCCGCCCGGCGATATATCTCAGCTCGCCGCGGCCATCGAGAGACTGGTGTCAAAGGAAGAGGATCGCGTCCACATGGGGCGCCTGGCTCGCGCCACTGTGGAACCGTTGTGCGTCAAACAGTATTCGAATCGCATGTGCGCCGTGTATCGCTCCGTCGCCAACGGCCATGGGCGAGTGACGGCGCGCTGAGCGCGTCTCATTTGGATCAGGCATGCAAGCGCTGGTAAAAAAACTCAAGCTGCTTCAGGTCGGCGATACCGCCGTACGTCGCAACCCTCTGTTCTACTCCGATGCACAACGTGAGCTCGAGCGCCTCGAGCGCGCCGGCTTCAACGAGCGCCGCAAATGGACGCGTGATCGCCTGAGCGAGGTGCTGTGGCCGGCGAGCCGCAGCGGCTATGGCTTGATCGTACGAGGCGGTGGCGACATCGCGAGCTGGCCATTGCTGACCAAGGCCGAAGTGCGGGCCGCGCCGAAAGCGTTCGCCGTCGGCTCGCAGCTGTTCACGATCAAGGCGAATACGGGCGGCACATCGGGTGCGCCCCTGGACATCATGCGCTCGCTGCCTTCGGTGGTGTTCGAGCAGGTCTGCATCGATCGTCTGATGCAAAAGGTCGGCGTCGAGGCGCGCTCTGCGAAGTGCGTGGTCCTGCGCACCGAAACCATCAAGGATCCGAACGATTTCAAGCCGCCGTACTGGGTTCACGCCGGTGGCGGCAATAAGCTGGTGCTGTCGTCGACGCACTTGAATGCAGCGACGCTCGAGGAGTACGCCCGCGCCATCGATGAATTTGCTCCGGAGTGTTTGCTCGGCTACCCGACATCGCTCGAAGCGCTGTGCTTCCTGTTGAAGCGCGCGAAGCGACGACTGCACATTCCTGCGGTGCTGTGTTCGTCCGAAGTGCTGCACCCCAGGGTCTGGCACGCGGCCCGACATACGCTGGGCTGCAGGCTGCTGGATTACTACGGTCAGGCCGAGCGCGTTGCCCTGGCTTATGCGACGGCGCAAAGCGAGTATCGATTCCTGCCTGGCTATGCGCATGTGGAGTTTGAGCCGGCGGGTGTGGATGGCGATTCCAGGTTGTACGAGGTCATTGGTACGCCGCTGTGGAATCGCTCGATGGCGCTGATCCGCTATCGCACCGGTGACTTGATTCGTCTGCCGGCTGCGTGGGGAGAGCACGAGCTCGAAGAGTTGGCGCTGGGCTTACGGACCTTCTCCGGCGTGCTGGGGCGTGACAGCGACATCCTGGTCACACCGGATGGCGTGAAAGTCACCGGCATCAGTCACTTCCAGCGTGATGTGGCCAACATCGTGCGCATCCAGGTGATTCAGGAGAGTCCCAGCAAGGTCGCGATTCTGGTCCTGCCGATGGACGAGTACAGCGAGCGCGATCGCGATCGCCTGATGCACAACGCCCGCGAGAAGCTGCCAAGGAATATGCACGTCGAGATTCGCAGCGTGACCGCGCTGGAGCGCACGGCCCGCGGCAAGACGCCTTTCGTCATTCATCGGCCGTCGGTGAAGGAGCTGCTGAACAATACGCGTGCCCACGGAAACATTGCGTGAGGCGCAAGCCATGAGTCTGAAGTGGAAGCTGCATCGTCTGTCGGCGATGAGCGGGTGGGAAGTCGGTTACCGGGTCAAGCAACGTGTCCAGGCCAGCGTCGAACAGTTTGGCCTGCACTCAGCTGCGCCTCCGCCGCCTGCGCAGGAGAGAACTGGCGCGCCGTGGGTTGCGACGCTCCCGACGGGATTCGACGTCGATAAGTATCGCCACGCCGCCGATGCCATTCTCGACGGTCGTTTTCCTGTGTTCGCGATGTCGGCCGCTGCGCTGGGCTTTCCGCCGCAGTGGAACCGCGATCCGAAGACGGGCCGACAGGCGCCGCTACAGTTCGGCAAGACGCTCAACTATCGCGATGAGTCACTGGTCGGCGATATCAAATATTTGTGGGAGCCGAGCCGCCACGCGCAGCTCGTGACATTGGCGCAAGCCTGGCACCTGACGCGAGCAGATGAGTACGCGGCAGGCTGCCGCACGTTGCTCACATCCTGGTTCGATCAATGTCCGTATCCGTCGGGCGTGCACTGGACCAGCAGCCTCGAACATTCGATCCGACTGGTGAACTGGTCGTTCGCGTGGCATTTGCTGGGCGGCGACGGCTCGCCGCTGTTTCGAGGCGCGGCGGGTGAAGCATTCAAGCAGCGCTGGCTGACCAGCGTGTATCAGCATTGCCAGTTCATCGCCGGTCATTTCTCGCGTTACTCATCCGCGAACAATCATCTGCTCGGCGAGTTGATGGGGCTGTTCGTCGCCTCGCTCACCTGGCCGCTGTGGAAGCGCAGCCGGCGCTGGAAGAGCATGGCGCAGCGGGAGCTCGAGGAGCAGATGCTGCTGCAGACCGCCGAGGACGGGGTCAATCGCGAGCAGGCGAACTGGTATCATCATGAAGTCGCCGACATGATGATTGTCAGCGGCCTGATTGCGCGCGCCAACGGCTGTGACTTCAGCACCGCTTACTGGCATCGGCTGCGCGGGATGCTGCAATACATCGCGAGCATCATGGATGCTGGCGGTCACGTGCCGAACTTCGGCGACGCCGACGATGCGATCATCGCCCGGCTCGATCCGGCGGCCGCCGACGTTTATCACTCGCTGCTGGCGACCGGCGCTGTGCTGTTCGATTCCGCCGAGCTCAAGTTCAAGGCGGGCTCGGGACGTACGGTTGCGCAGATCGATGACAAGACCCGCTGGCTGCTCGGCGATGAAGCAGCGGCCAGATTCGAGGCTATCGACATGGCGCGCGTGTCCCTGCCTGTGCGCAGGGATTTTCCGCAAGCCGGCTATTACATCCTCGGCGATCGGTTCGAGACGAATCGCGAAGTGCGCCTGGTCGCCGATGCCGGTCCGCTGGGCTATCTGTCGATCGCCGCGCACGGCCATGCGGATGCTTTGTCGTTCACGCTCAGCGTCGGCGGCAAGGAAATACTGATCGATCCGGGCACCTACGCGTATCACACGCAACGAGTGTGGCGCGATTACTTCAAGGGCACGTCGGCGCACAACACCGTGCGGATCGACGGGGTCGATCAATCGGTCAGCGGCGGCAACTTTCTTTGGGTCAAGCACGCGCAGGCGCAAGTGATCGCGCTCGAGCGCACACCGCTGGTCGATCGCTGGGTAGCCAGTCACGACGGTTACTCGCGACTGAAGCATCCGGTGACGCATCGTCGTGAGATTCAGTTCGAGAAGCAGCAGTCGCGTCTGCAAGTCACCGACGAGTTGCTCGGCAGCGGCACCCATCGAGTCGAGATCTTCTGGCACTTCGCCGAGCAATGTGCGGTCGTGGCCAACGGTCGCGACGTTCGCGTGTCATGCGGCGACGTGTTGCTGTCGATGACCCTGCCGGAGGAGTTGCGCTGCGATGTCCATCGCGGCGTCGAGCGTCCGCAGCCCACCGGATGGATCTCGCGCAGCTTCGATGCCAAGGTGCCGACCACCACGCTGATCGCCAGCGGTCGCATCGATGGAGCGGCGCGCCTGGTGACCCGATTCAATATCGACTTCAAGAGCTGAGGCGCCATAATGCCGCCCTACCGCGTAGGGGGCACCATGAGCCTGGCCGATCGACAAATTTCCAGCGACGTCATGATGATCCGGCCGGTGGCCTTCGCCGGCAATCCACAGACCCGGTCGTCCAACGCCTTCCAGCAGGTCGATGCAGGCAGTGAGGATGCGGCCAATCAGGCCGCGGCGCTACGCGAGTTCGATGGCCTGGTGGCGGCGCTGGAACAGGCGGGCGTCAGCGTGCACGCGTTCCAGGACACGCCCGAGCCGCATACGCCGGACTCGATCTTCCCGAACAATTGGGTGAGCTTCCATGCCGACGGCACGGTCGTGCTGTATCCGATGCTGGCCGAGAATCGGCGGCTCGAGCGACGGCTGGATCTGATCGAAGCCTTGAGTGTGCAGCATGGCTTTCACGCCGCCCGGGTCATCGATCTGACCCGTCACGAGCACACTGGCCGTTACCTGGAGGGAACGGGCAGTCTGGTGCTCGATCGCATGCATCGCATTGCCTATGCCTGCGTCTCGCCACGCACCGACCTGGATGTGCTCGGCGACTTCGCGCAACAGCTCGACTACGACATCGTGGCGTTCGAAGCGCACGACGCCAACGGCCAGGCCATCTATCACACCAATGTGCTGATGTCGGTGGGCGAGCGATTCGCCGCCGTCTGTCTGAACGCGATTCGCGAGGACGAGCGCGAAGGCGTGCTGAATCAGTTGCGCGGTACAGGCCGCGCCGTCGTGGAGCTGTCGCTCGAACAGATGAGCGCGTTCGCCGGCAACATGCTGGAGCTGGGCTCGTCGCTCACCGGCAGTGTGGTCGCAATGTCCCAGCGCGCACACGATGCCTTGACTGCCGAGCAGCGAGCCACGCTGGCAGCGAGCGCCGGTCCGATTGTCGCCGCGCCCATCCCTACCATCGAGAAGCTGGGCGGTGGCAGCGTCCGCTGCATGCTGGCCGAGCTGCATCTGCCCAGGAAGAAACGACTATAATTTCGCCAAATGTTGGAACTTGGCGTTAAAACCCTGCTGGCCTACCTGTTGGGCTCGCTGATCGGCAGCCTGCTGGTCGGCCAGCTGCGCGGTGGTGTGGACATTCGTAAGCTCGGCAGCGGCAATGCCGGCGGCACCAATGCCTTGCGCACCCAAGGCTGGTCGTTCGCCCTGTGGGTCATGGTCATCGATATCGGCAAGGGCTGGCTCGCGGCCGGCTTGCTGGCGCCGATGAATCTGCCGGGCATCGGCATCGATCCGCAGGTCGAGCGCGACTGGCTGGCGGTGGCCTGCGCGGCGGCGGTCGTGCTGGGTCACGTTTATCCAGTGTGGTATGGATTCCGCGGCGGCAAGGGTGCGGCGACTCTGATTGGCGTGCTGGTGGGCCTGAAGCCGGTCGCCATCCTGCCGGTGTTCGCGGTGTGGCTGGTGGCCGTGATGCTGACCGGCTTCGTCGGCCTCGGCACCATGCTCGCGGTCGCTTCGTTTCCCGTTTATCTGGTGCTCACCGAGGCGCAGCCGTCGATGGCCATGCTGGTCTTCGGCTGCGCCATGACGCTGTTCGTTTGTTACACCCATCGCGGCAACATCGAGCGCATGCGTGCCGGTACCGAGAGCCGGGCCAAGCGGCTGTGGCTGCTGCGTCCCCGTTGATTCTCATGCCTGCCAGCAGCAAGTCCCAAACTCCGAAAACTCAGGCACAGGCGCGCCGTCAGCGGCTGCTTGCCATGCTGGCGGAAGGCTCGTTCTATTCCGGCGAGCAGCTGGCGAAGAAGCTGAAGATCTCGCGCGCCGGTGTGTGGAAGCTGATGAACTCGCTCAAGGCGTTGGGCGTCGACATCGAGTCGGTGCCGCGCCAGGGATATCGATTGCCACGCGCCGTCGATCTGCTCGACAAAGAGGCGATCGTCGACTCGCTGCCGGCCGCGACTCGCTCGCAGCTGGAGCGGGCGGACGTGCTGCTGACCGTCGATTCGACCAATCGCTTCGTCGCCGATTTGCCGCCGCCGCAATCCGGTCGATTTCAGCTGTGCACGGCTGAAGTGCAAAACGCAGGCCGTGGCCGGCGCGGACGCAGTTGGATTGCGCCCTTTGGCAGCGGCATCTGCATGTCGTTGGGCTGGCAGTTCACCGAGGCGCCGCCGACGTTTTCGGCGCTCAGCCTCGCGGTCGGCGTGGCGGTGGTGAAGGCGTTCAGGCGTCTGGGCATCGCGGGCGTTGGCTTGAAGTGGCCCAACGATCTGCAATGGCAAGGCCGCAAGCTCGGCGGCATCCTGATCGAAATGCGCGGAGAATCGGCCGGGCCGGCGCAAGTGATCATCGGCATAGGCATCAACGTGCACATGCCGGCTGCAACTCGCATGCAGCTCGCCGAGCGCGAGGCAGCGTTGATCGCCGACGTGCACGAAATCATGCACGGGCAGACTCCGACCCGGAACGCATTGATCGGCGCCGTCGCCACCGAGCTGCTGGACATGCTGCAGAAGTTCACCGTCCACGGCTTCGAGCCGTTCAAGGACGAGTGGCACGAGCTGGACACGCTGGCGAATGCGCCGGTCAAGGTCATCAGCGGCTCGCAAACGACCTTGGGTGTCGCGCGCGGCGTCGCAACGGACGGCACGCTGCTCGTCGATGTCGATGGCGAGCTGCGCAAGTTTGTTTCGGGCGAAGTCAGCTTGCGCGCGGTGAAGAGCTGATCGCGATGCTGTTGCTCATCGACATTGGCAACACGCGCATCAAGTGGGCGCGTTTCGATGCAGGCAGCATGGGCCCGCAAGCGGCTGCCGTGCATGCCAGCTGGACGCCGGATGATTTCGTTCAGCAGATTCTGAATTCAGGTCCGCGCACCGAGCGTGTGCTGATCGCCAATGTCGGTGGCCCGCGCATGGCCGAGCTGGCGCGAGCCGCAATCGCAGCGACGTGGCAGATCGAGCCTCGCTTCGTGCATTCGCCGGCGACGCAGGCCGGCATTCGTAACGCCTATCCGGAACCGGCCAAGCTCGGCGTGGATCGATGGTTGTGCCTGCTCGGTGGGCGGGCGCTCGAGCCGAGGCCGCTGTGCGTGGTCAGTGTCGGAACGGCCATGACCATCGATGGCCTGGACGCCGGCGGTCAGCACCTGGGCGGCGTGATCGTTCCGGGGCCGGACCTGATGGTGTCCAGTCTATTGAAGAACACCAGCGACATTGCTCATCGCGCCTTGGGTGGCCAGGCCCGGGACGCGTTATTTGCCGACAACACCCTGGGCGCGATTCAGCAGGGCGCAATCCAATCGCTGGCGGCGCTGGTCGAGCGCGCACTGGAAACACTCGAACAGCAGCTCGGTGAAGCACCTGTGCTGTTGTTCACTGGTGGTGCCGCAGCCCGCCTGCAGGGGGCAGTTCGGTGCGTGGGCAGAGAAATTCCCGACCTGGTGCTGCGGGGGTTGGCAGTGGTCGCGACCCAACCTGAATCATCCGCCGCCTGATCCCGCCGGGCGCGGTGATGCGGGAGCCTTCGTGTATCATCCGGCTCGTTCCGAGGCGGGGAGCAAACTGAGGATGCTGGGATGGCTAGCTCGAGATTCCGACCATTGACCGCAGCTGCGGCGCTGTTGGCGCTGAGCGGGTGGCCGCTGTCGGGTCTCGCGGCCGATGTGCAGGCCGGCAAGACCGTCTCCCAGGCCAAATGCAGCCAGTGCCACGAGGCCGACGATTGGGAAGGCGAGAGCACGGCCTCGCTGGAAGGTCTGATCCGCGACATCGTTGCCGGCAAGGTCAAGCATAAGCAGCCGCTGCAATTGACGCCGGCTGAGGTGGCGGACATCGCCGCGTACTGGGGCCAAAGCAGCCAGAAAGGTAAGAAGCGGCGCTAGTCGCTCAAATATAACAACTGCATGCGCGCCTTCTGTCTGCTGCTGGTGCTGGTCAACGCCCTGTATTTCATCTGGTCCCAGGTGATCGATGTGCAGGTCGGCAGCCTCGACCGCGTGCCGCTGCGCATGGCCACTCCACCGCCGCGCATCGTGCTGGCGAAAGAAGCACAGAGCGCGCCGGCAGATCAGCAACCTGAAGAGGACGATGACGAGGACGAGACTGTCGCCGAAGTGCGCGATGTGGTCCCACCGCAAGTCGCGCCGCTCGAATCGTCGGGCACGGTGCAGCCCGCTCAGCTACCTCCGACCGCGCGTCAAGATGCTCTGGCTTGCAGCAGCGTCGGCCCGTTCGCCGACCTGGGCCAGGCGTCACAAGCACAAGCCACGTTACGCAGCATGGGATTTCAGCCGCGCCAGCGTGTGGAGCAGGGCGAGCTGTGGACCGGTTATTGGGTCAGCGTTCGCGATCTCCCCTCGCGCGACGCTGCAGAGCAGGCGCTCAGAACGATCAATGCCAACGGCATCTCCGATGTTTACTTGATGCCGGGCTCCGACCCGCCGAACGTGCTGTCGTTGGGCGTGTTCTCCGACTATCAACGTGCGCAACGCCGGGCCGAGGAAGTGCGAGCTATCGGTCTGACGCCGCAGATCAGCGATCGCAAGCGCGCCGGTTCGGTGTTCTGGGTCGATGTAGATCTGAAAGAGCCGGGCCAGACCATCGACACCAGCGTGTTTCAGGTCGGTCAGAGCCGCATCCTGCGTCTGGAATTGCGCGGCTGTCCGCAGTCGGGTTAGGGCCTGTAAACACTCATTTGATGGACTGCGACGAGCTATTGCGGTTCAGGGCTAGGCGGGACGACCGCCGTGTACTCTCTGTACACAAGGGAGGAGCAACGACGTCCTGAACCGCAATAGCTCGTCCCATCCAAGGATATTTATTCATTAAATGGGTTGTGCCTCGAATCGCCTGCCGCTGCGTTACAAAGCTTGCCCTTATCGACATAAGGGCTGCGCTTTGCGCCTTGCTGCAGGCGATTGGAGGCACAACGCAGTCCATCAAATGAGTGTTTACAGGCCCTAATAGCCGCGCTGCTCGCAGCACTGCGCGAGCTCTTCGTCGTTGTTGGCCGAGCGGGCGCAAGCGATGCCGACCCGATCGGCCCGCCAGTCGGCCCATTCAGGATCGCCGCTGCCGAACAGATCTTTTAATTCTTTGCCGGCGCCTGCCATGTACGCCTCGGTGCCGCTGCAGTAGCGGGCGATCAAGCCGCCCGCGAGACAGTGCTGTCTCTTATCGGGCAGATTCGCAGGCACCCGTTCCTTCACGACTGTTTGCATACATCCGTAAGAAGACTTCGCGGCACGCGGCGGACGGTTGGGAACGGTCGCGCAGGCGGCGAGGGCGAGCAGCGTCAGCGCGACAATCGTCGCGCGCAATTGCGAGTGGAGCCTGCGGATACTCATGACGCGAGTATCCGTAATCATCAGCGGCCGAGAAAGGCTGCCAGAGTGCTTTTAAGTAGCGCGCGATCGATGGGTTTGGACAAATAGCCATCCATGCCCGCTGCCCGGCATTCCTCGTCCGCGCCTTTCATGGCGTGCGCCGTCAGCGCGATGATGGGAGTGCGCTTGCCGCCGTCCTCGGCCTTGCGAATCGCACGCGTGGCTTCATAGCCATCCAGATCGGGCATCTGACAATCCATCAGAATCAAATCGTACCGGCCCGACTGCCACGCATGGACTGCGGCTCTGCCCGTGTCGACTACATCGACGCGATAGCTGAGCTTTTCGAGCAGTCGTACTGCGACCTTTTGATTCACGATGTTGTCATCGGCGAGCAGGATGTGAGCTTGTTCGGCACCGAGCGTGGCCAGTTGCAGCCGCTCGCCGGTGACGATGGCCTGTGACTGCAGATGCCAGACCTCAGGGTGCTGAGCCAGCACGAGCTGCAAGGTTTTGACCAGATCGCGTTGTGTGACGGGCTTCAGCAAATACCCAGCGAAACCCAGGGACGCGAAGCTGCGGCTGTCTTCGCGCTGACCAGACGACGTCAGCAGGATCAGGCGCGTCAGCTTCAGCGCCGCATCCGCGATGATGCGGCGGCCCAGCTCGGCGCCGTCGCAGTCGGGCATTTGATAGTCGAGCAAAGCGGCGTCGAACGGCCGGCCGTTCCTGTGTGCCTCGCGCATCAATCTGATCGCATCGCTCGCGTTGCTGGCCGCGGCTGGCTCGATGCCACAGATCTGCAGCTGGCTCGTGAGTATCTCGCGATTGGTGGCGCTGTCATCGACGATCAGCACGCGCTTGCCACGGATCGCAGTCGCCAGCAGCGAGAATGCACCGGTCACCGGATGACCATGTTTGAAGCGCGCAGTGAACCAGAAGGTTGAGCCGGAGCCTTCGCGGCTGGTGACTCCGACGTCGCCGCCCATCAGCTCCACCAAGCGGCGCACGATCGACAATCCCAGGCCGGTGCCGCCGAACCTGCGCGTGGTCGACGAATCGACTTGAGTGAAGGGCGAGAACAGCGCCTTGATGCGATCGGGCGGAATGCCGATGCCCGTATCGCGCACCTCGCAGCGAACGAACACGCCTTGCGCATCGCTGGAGAGCACGCTGAGCGCGAGCGAGACTTCACCCTTGTCGGTGAACTTCACGGCGTTGCCGCCCAGATTCAGCAGGATTTGCCGCAGGCGTCCGGCGTCGCCCTGAATGGCGCCGGGCAGATCCGGATCGATCTGCAATGTAACTTCCAGGCCCTTGGCATGGGCTTGCACCGATAGCAGGCGCGCCACGTCTTCGAGCGTATCGCGCAGATCCATGTCCTCGGCTTCCAGCTCGAGCTTGCCGGCCTCGACCTTGGAGAAATCCAGAATGTCGTTGATTACGGTCAGCAGCGCGGCGCCGCTGTCCCTGATGGTTTGCGCGTAATCACGCTGAGTCGGGTTGAGTTGCGTATCGAGCAGCAGATCGGTCATGCCGAGCACGCCGTTCATGGGCGTGCGGATCTCATGACTCATGTTGGCGAGAAACTCGCTCTTCGCTTTGCTGGCTGCGCTGGCGCTGGCTGCAGATTCGGTGGCGCGTCGGGTGGCATCGGCGAGGCGGCTGTTGCTGGTGGCCAGCTCATGCGTGCGGGCCGCAACGCGCTGTTCCAATTCATCCCGCGCGCGCAGCAGTTCGCGGTCGCGAGCTTCGATCTGGCCGAGCATGTCGTTGAACGCGACGATCAACCGGCCGATTTCGTCGTTGTTGTGGACGTGAACCCGCAGGCTGTAGTCGCGCGAGCGAGTGACGCTCTCGGCCGCCCGCGACAGGGCAAGAATCGGCTTGGAGACGAAGCGTTGCATGCCAATCGCCGCGAGGCCGGCGAAGCCCAGTGCGCCGGCGATCACCAGCGTCAGCAGCATGATGCGCTGGTGGATGCCTTCGTTCAGCTCATCCCGCTTGGCCCACAGGTGCACCGAGCCGATGGTGCCGTCGAGCACGATGTCGGTCTGCACATGCACGAACCGATCGGGTTCGGCAGCCGTAGCGAGATCACCGCCATAACGAGCCAGCACGTCGCCGTTCGCATCACGAATTTCCGCCGCGACGATCGCCGAATCGGCGCTCAACGCGGATAGCGACCGAGCTGCTGCTTCATGATCCTCGAACGCCACCGCTGCAGCGCTGTCACGCGCAGTGATTTTCGCTTGCGTATGCAGGCGGCGCGACATCTCGAGCTGATCGGCACGATAGTCGGCGATGGTCAGCACCAGGCCGGCCAGCAGCAGCGCCATGCCGCTGACCAGGATCGCGAGCATGGTGAGCTTGCCGCCGATCGGCAGCCGTTCGAACCACTGCTTCATCGCGTTCATTTCGGCCCCCGCTGCACGTCGGCGGCCAGTTTCAACAGATCGGAGCTGATACGCAGTCCGGCTCGATGCGCGCTGCGCGCGTTGATGACGAAGCGTAGCCGGTGATTCTCGGTGAACAGCCCGATCATTCCGCCCCAGGCAGTGAAGTTCGCCGCGTCGCTGATGGTCAGCAGCGGCAACTCGGGAGCGAGCGGGTAACTGGCGGCCAGCGACGCCTCGATGTACAGCGCGTTGCAGCTATCGGTCGAGGCGGTCTCGGCGAGTTTCAATGCTGCCAGGGAGCGCGCACCGACGCGCTTGTTCGCGATGCGGCTATTCAGCGCGGCGTACACGCCATCGCCACCGACGAAGCAGATCGTCAGTGGAGTGTCGCTCCGGGCAGCCGGCCATTCGACGAATTTCACGAAGTTGAGCACGTAGGCGGCTTTGAATTGATCTTCCCGCCGCGTCACTGCCTCGGCATGCGCGCTCGTGGTCGCAACCGTGAGCGCTGCGAGGACTGGGCCGATGTGCGCAAGGCAATTCATGTCGATCGAAACTGTGGGCGTTGGTTCGTGCGTCGCTGGCGCACTCAATGCTGCGCATTGTGCGTGAGTCATCGGCGGCATGCGCGCAACGGAGTGCTACCGGGCTCTCAATTTTCGGCATTTGCGAGGAGCCAGCGGTGCCACTTAAGGAGAAGTCTTAGTCAGGTTTTGCGCCGAAGCTGTTCGCTGGCCGTGCGGAACGTGATCGAATAGCGCAGCTCTTTGGTCGGCGGCACGTGATGCTGCCAGCCCCAACGGGCTTGATCCCGCAGGATGTATGCCGAGCGAGGCGCGAGCTGCAGCGCGAACACCTGCTTTTTCTTTTCCGCAGACCACGGATACGGACGGAAGCGCAGCCGGGCAGTGCCGGCAAGCGAGCAGCCGACGACCACTTCGTAGTCCGGCACATCTCGATGCCAGCCCAACGGGGTGCCCGGCTGGTATTCCGCAATCAAGGCTTGCACGAAATCTTCCGGTCGCACCCCGACCCACTCGGCAGCGCGCGTGCGTAAAGGGGTCAGGAATTCAGGAATGGCGGGCGCCGGCTGCGACCGCAGATGAGTGAAGTCATAAGAGAACCCGAAGTTCACAGTCCGTCGTCGCGCGGTGTATTGCCGATACTGCGATTCCTGCAACGACAGCCGTTGAATCTCCGACAACAGCCGCTGCTCTTCCTCGGGGGTGATGAAGTCTTCCCGATAGATCAGCCCTGGCGGCAACGCTGGTGGGAAGATCTCGGCTTGCTTCATCCCTGCATAGTGGGGATGGCGGCGAGAAAATAAACCACAGCAGCAGGACGCCTGTGCCGTGCGCCGCCCGGAACTCTCACTTTGCGCTTCGCCTTAGTGGGTGTGTCGTTACGTAGCCTGATCCTCGGACGTCGATTGGCGAATCGCGAGATGCGCGAACGCAGGATCGGTGCGTTCGAGGGCGTGCCGTCGATGGGACTCGACGGGCTCGGCTCATCGTCCTATGGGCCGGAAGCTGCGCTCTCAGTGTTGATTCCGCTCGGTGCGGCGAGCCTGAGTTACATCGGCTGGGTCATGGCGCCGATCGTCGGCTTGCTGGCGATTCTGTTCGCATCCTACTGGCAGACCATCCGCGCCTATCCACACAACGGCGGCGCCTACATCGTCGCCAAAGCAAATCTTGGTGCGAACGCGAGCCTGCTCGCGGCCGCCGCGCTGATGATCGACTACGTGCTCAACGTCGCGGTGGGAATTTCAGCGGGCGTCGGCGCGCTGATATCGGCAGTTCCAGCGCTACACGAATACATGCTGCCGCTGTGTCTGCTGATCCTTGCGTTCATCACCGTCATGAATCTGCGAGGCACGATCGATGCCGGACGGGTTTTCGCCGTGCCGACTTATACTTTCGTCATCAGCTTCGTCATCATCATTGGCGTCGGTGTCTGGAAAGTGTTGATTGGCGGCAGTCCTGCTGCCGTGGTGACGCCACCGCCGTTGCCGAAAACGGTCGAAGCAGTCAGCGTGTGGTTGTTGCTGCGAGCCTTTGCCGCCGGCTGTACAGCGATGACGGGGGTGGAGGCGGTGAGCAATGGCATGACCGCGTTTCGCGATCCGACAGTGAAATACGGTCATCGGACGCTCACAGCGATCGTCGGCGTCCTCGGTCTGCTGTTGGTCGGAATCGCGTACCTTGCGACAGCCTATCGAATCGGCGCGATGGATCAGGCTCAGGCAGGCTATCGCAGCGTGCTTTCGCAACTCGCGAGCGCCGTCGTCGGCAACGGTCCGCTGTATTACGTGGCAATCGGCTCGTTGCTCTGTGTGCTGGCGCTCTCGGCAAATACCAGCTTCGTGGACTTCCCACGTCTGTGTCACGTCGTAGCCGAGGATGGTTATTTGCCACGGCCGTTCGCAGTGGCGGGTCGCCGGTTGGTGTTTTCCGTGGGCATTCTGTATCTCGCCGTAACCGCCGGCGGATTGCTGATCGTGTTTGGCGGAATCACCGATCACCTGATTCCGCTGTTCGCCGTCGGCGCATTCATGACTTTCACCCTGTCACAGAGCGGCATGGTGATTCACTGGTTGCGTTTGTTGCGTAAACCCTCGGCGGGACGGACCAGGCGCAGTCAACAGATGCACCTCGCGATCAATGCCGTGGGCGCAGCGACCACGGGGACCGCACTCGTCGTC
The DNA here is from genome assembly GCF_003104955.1 of Steroidobacter cummioxidans. Classification (NCBI taxonomy): domain Bacteria; kingdom Pseudomonadati; phylum Pseudomonadota; class Gammaproteobacteria; order Steroidobacterales; family Steroidobacteraceae; genus Steroidobacter; species Steroidobacter cummioxidans. Next base: position 58,342 of record NZ_LSRW01000017.1, read on the forward strand.
ATTGTGGCGGCGAAATTCCTCGGCGGTGCATGGATCACGGTGCTGATCATTCCGGCCGTCATCCTGTTGCTCAAATCGATCCGCCGTTACTACGACGAGGTAGCGTCGCGCGCTCACCAGCCATCGCCGTTGCAAGTTGCCAACGTCGCGCCACCGGTCGTGCTGGTGGCCATCGACGATTGGAATTCGCCGGCGGAAAAAGCTGTCGCGCTGGCATTGAGCTTGTCTCCGCAGGTGATCGGTATTCATCTGGCGCACCTGGAAGGGCCGGATTCGGAGCAGCGACACAACGATTTGCGCGAGCAATGGCAGCGGAATGTGGTCGACCCTTGTCATGCCGTCGGACGCGAACCACCGGTGTTATGCATTTTGCAGGCGCAATACCGCACCATTCACCGGCCGATCCTGAGATTGTCACGTGAGTTGCAAGTGACACATCCGGGACGGGCTATCGCCGTGCTGATTCCCGAGTTGATAAAGCAGCACTGGTATCAGCGTCTGTTACACACGCAACGGGCCAGGCATTTGCGACGCCAGCTGCTGGAACATGGCGGCTCGCTACTCACTGTCATCGATATGCCCTGGTATCTGGACGAGGCGCAGGTGCGGGAACCACGCCAGCTTGGCGCGTCTTATGTGAGTACGGAGCGTGGCAACACGGGATAGTTGGCCGCGCATTCGCGAAAGCGAACATCGCCGAACCCATCTGGAGCAGATGTGAGAATCAGTCCTTCCGCTGCTGATTGCTGGACGGGGCCTCGGCCCGCCAACGCGGCGCGCGAAGCGAGCGACGAACTTCCCCAGCCGGGTGGGTTGGGGCGCCTGCTCGGCGAATGCACGCTGATGACGGATTTGTTTCATCGCTTGCAGCGGGTCGCACCCACGGCGGTCAGCGTCCTGCTCACCGGCGAGAGTGGCACGGGCAAGGAGCTGGTCGCCGAGACCATCCATTCCTTGAGTGCCGGTCGCGATGAGCCGTTCGTTGCCGTGAACTGCGGGGCAATCCCCGCGACATTGGTGGAGGCCGAGCTATTCGGTTATGAGCGCGGCAGTTTCACCGGTGCGGTCCGCTCACAGGCTGGCTACTTCGAGCGCGCCGGCCGCGGTACGTTATTTCTCGATGAAGCTGGCGAAATGCCGCTCGAAATGCAAGTGAAGCTGCTGCGGGCCCTGGAGACGCGACGTTTCTGTCGCGTCGGCGGCGATCGCGACATTCCACTGCACGCCAGAGTGATCGCGGCGACCAATCGGCCGCTCGCGGATGCGCTGGCCGAGAACAAGTTTCGCGCCGATCTGTTGTATCGACTCGCGGTGTTTCATCTGCACATTCCGCCGTTGCGGCGGCGTGGCGAGGATGTGTATCTGCTGGCGAAGAGTTTTCTCGATCGGCTGAACCAGGCCGAAGGCTCGAACAAGGAATTTTCGGTGGATTCGGTGCGCTATCTGCAGGAGCACAGCTGGCCGGGGAACGTTCGCGAGCTGCACAACACGATGCAGCGGGCTTTCATTCTCGCCGACGACGAAGTCGATCTGCGAGGCGCGTCGGAGTACGGAGCCGAGATCGCGGAGCCCGGTGTGATCGCGGATTCCGAAGTGACTTTCCGGCAGGGCATGTCGCTGTCCGCTGTCGAGCGCGTGGTTATCAAGGAAACATTGCGCCGCTGCTCGGGAAACAAGACCCGGACTGCGGCTGTGCTCGGCATCAGCGTCAAGACCCTTTATAACAAGCTCAACGAATATCGAGCGCTCGACTGAACGGGCTCAGTGCACCCGGTGCGCGAGCTCGTCATGCACCTGTTCGATGACCGTGCTCCAGTCGCCCGCCATGGGCTGACGAAACAGTCGCATCGTGGGATACCACGGCGTGTCGTCGCGGCCGAGCATCCAGCGCCAGTCGGCATCGTGGGGCAGGAGCAGCCAGACTGGCAGCCCGAGCGCGCCAGCAAGATGTGCCGTCATCGTGTCCACGGTGATGATCAGGTCGAGCAACTGCATGCGAGCCGCCATTTCCGCGATATCGAGGGAAGCGATCGGGGCGGCGGGTAGCGAACAGGTCGCGGGCGGAAACTGCAGACTGAACCAGCGTATGTCGCTCAGTTTCCCCCAGTAGCGCAGTTCGGCCGTACTCAGCGATCGTTTGGGATCCCATTCGCCAGCCGACCAGCACACACCGATCCGCCGCCGCCGCGAGGCCGCTGCCCGGATCGCCGAGGCAGGCACATAGATATAGGGCATGGGGCCGGGCAGCTCGTCCACGGCCAGCCGCAATGCATGCGGCAGTTCCATGATCTCTATGTCGACGTCGTAGTCCAGGCCCGGATTGCCCTCGTGCAGCGGCAGGATGCGATCGACGCCATGCACTGTTTGCAGCAGTTTGATCAGTGCGGGCTGCACCCATAGTGTGATTTCAGCAGCCCGCAAGCGGGGATGCGCGAGCAGTCGCACGAACTGCAATGTATCGCCCAAGCCGTGATAGCAGCGGACGAATATCCGCCGGCCGGTCAGTGGCTCGCCGTTCCAGACGAATTGCTCATGTCGGGGCAGGTGCGTGCAAATATCGCCACGACCGATGCGCTCGTGCAGAACGTGGTCGCTGATGGCCCAGGCGGAGCCAAAATCGCCTCGGCGCATGGCTTCGGTCCATGGATCCATGGCGGGCTACCATATAAATGAATGGCCACGGCCGCCTGCAGGCAGCGCCAGGTGCCGAGCGACCGTCGCGCCCATGTCCGCAAAGCTGGCGCGCTGGCCGAGCGATCGAGGTTGCGAAAGACCCGGGCCGAAGGCGAGCACCGGGACGCATTCGCGGGTGTGATCCGAACCGGTCCAGGTCGGATCGCAGCCATGATCGCCGGTAATGATGGCGAGATCGCCCGCGTCGAGCTGCTGCAGGAACTCGGGCAGGCGCGCATCGAAAGTTTCCAATGCAGCTGCATATCCCGGCACGTCGCGGCGGTGGCCGTACAGCGTGTCGAAATCCACGAGGTTCACGAACATCAGTCCCCCCTGGCCAAGCTGGCTCATCGCATCGAGGGCCTGATCGAACACTGCGTCGTTGTCCTTGCCGTGCAACTCGCGGCCGGTCGCAGTGTGGCAGAACAGGTCGCCGATCTTGCCGACTGAGATCACCTCGCGTTCGTCATCTCGAGCGCGGCTCAACAGCGTGGGGAAGGGAGGAGGCACTCCGTAGTCGCGACGATTCGACGTTCGCCGATAGCCACGCTCGGTGGTCACGAAGGGGCGGGCGATCACTCTACCGACGCGCATCTCGTCGAGCAGTGCGCGAGCAATCTCACATGTTCTGTACAGGCGCTCCAGGCCGAAGTGCTGCTCGTGAGCTGCGATTTGGAAGACGCTGTCCGCGGAGGTGTAGCAGATGGGCTTGCCCGTGCGCAGATGCTCGTCGCCGAGCTCGGCAATGATTTGCGTGCCCGACGCATGTTTGTTACCGAGCACGCCATCGAAGCCGCCACGCTCGCACAGCGCGGCGATCAATGGCTGCGGAAAGCACGGCTCCCGGCGAGGAAAATAGGTCCATTCGAAATCGACGGGACTGCCCGCGATCTCCCAATGGCCGGACTGCGAGTCCTTGCCGGTCGAAACTTCGGCCGCTGCGCCGGCATGCCCCTGTCGCCAGCAGGATATTTCCAGCCCCGAGGGCGCCGTCCCCGTGGCCACATGACAACACTCGCCGAGGCCGAGCGCAGCGAGATTGGGCACGTGCAAGGCGCGCCGACGGACACCGCTACGATCCGCATCGCCCTCGGCACAGCGTTTTGCGATGTGACCCAATGTGTCAGCGCCGACATCGCCATAACGGTCGGCATCCGGGGCGCCACCGACACCGAGTGAATCGAGCACGATGATGAACGCGCGTTTCATGCCACTGCCACTGCGTTGGTTATGGGCGTATCGCTCGCTGTCGAAGGTGCGTAGCGCTCGATCATCGACGCGCAGAATTCGGCGAATCGCTCCGGCTCGCGCGGCGCGCTGGTGTGATGAGGCATGATGCCCAGGTGCTCGGGCGTGAAGCAGAACGTCACGGTGACATCGAAGTCTCGTAACGCCTCCATCTGCCGATCGAACCAGGCGAGTGCATTCGGCCGGAAGCTGTCGGCCCAGGACAAGCCGGTGCGCAGATGGCGCACGCCCAGGCGTTTCAGCCAGACCACTGCGTCATCGAGCCTGTGGTCCTCGAAATGAAACCACTGACAGATGCCCATCGCCGGCGTGTGCTGTCCGAACCGTTCCAGCGACAGCTTGGGCGTGCCATCCTCACGCAGCAGGCCCATATAGAAATGTCTGTAATAGGAGGAGCCCTCGGCTTCGCGATGCCGCGTGGTCGCAGGCCAGGCTCGCGGCAAATCGTAAAGACTGTACCAGTGAATGCGCGGCGCCTTGCCGTGAAGCAATGAGGCCGTTCGATCCACGCCCCAGGCTTGCACCTCCTCGGCACCGAAGCTCGAAACGCCGACCTCCGTGACCCAGACAGGCAGGTGCGTTGCCGCTCGAATCTCTGCAATCTTCTGCGGCCACTCATCGATGCACCAAAGATTCCAGTCGAGCGGAAAACCGTGCACTGCCACCACATCGACCTGGTCGAGCGCGCCGCGCCCGGCGAGATTGTGCAGAAAGCACGGATCGATCGGCGACATGCCGCCCAGCACGCGGGGCAAGCGAGCGTTGGCGGATTGAATTGCCTGACCGGCGAGCCATGCCATCTGCGCGAAGCGAGCCCAACCCGGATCGACGTCCGGATCCCAGTGCGACTTGTTGTTGGGCTCGTTCCAGATCATGGCGGCTTCGATCATGTCCGCACCTCGATACGAGCGGACTCAGGTGCGGCCGAAGCCGGCATTGCGTCGCAGCCCGGCGATGTCTCGCTCAGCATCAGCATGGCAGCCCGATAGCCCTGCAACGTGCCGACATCGACGTAGGCCTCGCCAGCCTTGATGCCGAGTGCCTCTCCGCCATTCGCCAGATAGGCATTGATCAATGTGCCGAAGTATTCGTCACGCTCGTTACGCTGCTGCCATAGGTGATGCAGCTCGTGCAGAACCACGCCGGGCATCTTGAATGCGCCCCAGATCCAGTGCGTGCCCGGATCGGGTTGCTTGACCCGGATCTCGGTCACGTGCAATTGATCGTCGGCCAGCATCACCGCGTCGAATTGTTCCGGACGTTGCACCGGAAACAGCAGGAACGACAACTTGTCGGCAGGCAATGCGGCCAGGCCGTGATCTGGAAACCAAACGGTGTCCGGCAATCCGATAGCGACGGTATCGCTCGGCGCGATCAGGGCACGCGCGCGAAACACAGCGTCGCATAGCCCGGCAGGCTGGGGTTGCACGACGTAGGCGAGATCGGCGCCCCCAAATTGGCCGCCGAAGTACTCGAGAATGTCGGACTTGCCTGCGCCAATGACAAAACAAATCTTGTCGGCACCGCCGCGAATCATTCGCTCCAGCAAGTACTCGCTGACAGCACACGGACGCTGCGTGTCATTCAGCGTGCGCGACCCAACGGGTAGCAGCTCCTTCGAGAAAGCCAGCGGTTGGATGCGACTGCCACGACCCGCGGCAGGAACGATGCCCCACATGGTCATGGCCTCGCGTCGAAACTCGATAGGGGAGACTGCAGTATGCGAGCTCGCGATGGTGACCGAAGCTCCTCCAGGTAACCGATCAGCTGCTTGGCTCGATGCAGGCTGGTGTGCTCGTCCAAAGTGCGCTCGCGCGCGGCGCGCCCGATTGCCCGTAGCTCCGCGTCGCTCATGTTCAGGGCGGCCAACGTTTCGGCGCTGGTGCGCGCGACCAGAATCTGTTCGCCCGGTGCGTAGAACTCGTCCAGACCGCACCATTCGTCCGAAAGCACTGCCGCCCCGCATGCCGCGGCCTCGAACAGTCGCCCCGATGGACACCAGCCCATACGAGCCATCGGCTCGCGTGTGACATTCAATGTCAGGCGCGACGATGAAAAGAATGCGGCATGCTCCTGCGGCGGCAGGTGATAAACAAAGTAGACGTTGTCGCTCCAGGGAAAGTGATCCGGATACTGCGCACCGCCGATCAGGAATTTCTCGCGAGGACGCAGCCGGGCCGGCGCAACGAACAGCTCTTCGAGCGTCGCCTGTCGATCCGCGGAGTAGGTGCCTAGCCACGACAGCACGGCGCGATAGCGGTCTACCGGAGCAATCGATAGATGAACGTCCGGATCCACATGGCCATACAACGTACGAACCCGGCGCGCGGACAGGTCGCTTCGCAATGCGTCGAGCGCGGCGCCACCGGTGTAGCTGAGCACCAGATCGAAATCGGCGAGACCGCGCCAAGGCAGGTATGACACCTGCTTGCCCGAGCGCAACGCATCCAGCGTGACCGGCGTGTCCAGGTCGTAGAACACTGCTAGTGGGTCTTGGGCATCGAGGATGGCATCGGTCGCAGCTTGCGCGTCGAAACAGTACGACGAGACGATCGCGGTATCGCAGTCGGCCAGCTCACGACGTGCGTCCGCTTCGACACTGGCCCAGTCCGAGTACAACACCAGCTTGCTGTCACCCAGCGAGGGTGGCAGCGACGGCCAATCGCGACTGCTGGCGTAGTAGGGCATGTCGCGTTCGAAGAAGACGACCTCGTGTCCGAGGCGTGCCAATGCCTTGCACAGGCCCCGCCACAATGTGGCGTGGCCGTTGCCCCAGGAAGAGCTGATGGTCAAACCGAAGATGACGATTCTCATAACGGTGCCCGATGGTTGATGCCGTCGATGCGCGGACCCCGGTCGCTCAGACTCACGCGACTGACGGAAGCAGGGCTGATGGCCAGTCGTCGATAGGCATCTGCCGGCGCTTGCAGCCAATGCAGGAGCGCAGCGCGAATGACCTCCCCGTGCGTCACCAGGATCATTGGCCGGCCGGGAAAGGCCTCGCGCAGCTGATGCAGATGGTGCAGCACTCGTTCCTGCACGTCTGCGATTCGCTCGCCTGCTGGGGTCGCAGCGGTGTCGCGCTGCTCGTTCCAGCGACGCCAGGCTGGATCCTGGTCGAGCTCGCTGAATGTTTGCCCCGACCAGTGGCCAAAGTCCAGTTCGTCAATGTCGCAAGCGGTGACGAACTCGCACTGACTGCGTGCCGCGATGGCTGCCGCGGTTTGTTGCGCGCGGCGTCGCGGGCTGGCCACGAGCAATATTTCCTGCGGAGGTGCGAGCATGCAGGTCATTGCTTCGGCTTCCCGAAGGCCGAGGGCGGCGAGCGGTGCGTCGACCGTGCGTCCCAGCAACATCTCATCCATGTGCTCGCACGTGGCGTGGCGCACGAGCACGAGCTCGTTGGTCATGAGTTTGATCCTGAGGCTGGTCCTGAGTGGCTTTGCCTGCGATGAAGTCGAGCGTCAGCTGGCGTGCGACGTGATCCGTGAACTGCTGCGGCGGTGACTTCATGAAATAACTCGAAGGCCCCGTCAGTGCGCCGCCGACGCCGCGATCGAGCGCGAGCTGCGCGCAGCGTACAGCGTCGATCACGACACCCGCCGAGTTCGGTGAGTCCCATACTTCCAGCTTCAGCTCGATGTTCAGCGGCGAGCCGCCAAACGACGTGCCTTCCATGCGGATGTAGGCCCACTTCCGATCGCTCAGCCACTCGACGTGGTCGCTCGGGCCGACGTGAATATTGGCGGGCGCTACGTCGATCTGACTGGCGACCGAACGGGTCTTGGAGAGCTTCTTCGACGCCAGCCGCTGCCGCTCCAGCATGTTCTTGAAATCGGCATTGCCGCCGAAGTTGAGCTGATACGTATGATCCAGGCGCACGCCGCGCTCGCGAAACAAAGTGGCGAGCGCACGATGCACTATAGTTGCACCGACCTGGCTCTTGATGTCATCGCCCAGCAGCGGCAGCCGGGCCACTTCGAAACGACGTCGCCAGTCGGCATCCGAAGCTATGAACACCGGAATGCAGTTGACGAACGCACACCCCGCTTCGAGAGCGCGCAGTGCGTACCATTCCGTCGCAAGCTGCGAGCCCACTGGAAGATAGGAGACGAGGATCTGCGTACCGCTATCCCGCAGAACCTTTACAACGTCGGCTTCGGGGGCGTCCGACTCGATCAAGTCGTCTTCCAGGTACATGCCGATGCCATCGAGCGTGCGGCCGCGTGCGACCTTGACGTCCAGCGGCGGGATTGGCGCGAACACTCGTGTGTTGTTGGGCGCCGCGAGCAGCGCATCCGACAGATCTTTGCCGACCTTGGGCGCAGTGATGTCGAATGCTGCAGTGATTCGGATGTCACCGACGTGATACGGACCTACTCTGGCGTGCATCAAGCCCGGGATGTCCGCATCGTCGTCGACATCGCGGTAGTAGTGCAGGCCCTGCACGAAAGAAGATGCGCAATTGCCGGCGCCGACGATGCCAACATTCACTGTCTCTGCGTTCAATGCCGTCTCCCGCGAAGTGGGCCGGTCGCTATCGGTGACCGCGTACCAGACTGATGCACGAACCATGCAAGGTACAAACCCTCCGGTGCGCGTGCGAATGGCGCGTCACTACCCGCAGCGAAGTGTGTAAGCGCTCCGTAGCTCGGTAACTTTTTTTCCCGGTCGGTTGCGCGTGAGTGGTTCGTTCCCTGCTTTCGCGCTGCCTGCAGCATGTCGACAAGGCGGGCACGCTTGTTGCTACTTACCTTGCAGATCGGCTCAGCACTGGTGAGCCAGCACTGACAGGCATCGCGGAGACCCTAGTGGGCAAGCTTGGGACATCGGATAAAACCATCCAGTTCTCCGGGCACGACGGCAATGGCAGCGGTTCCAGGGATTCGCTCGTGCTGGTGACTGGCGGGGCGGGTTTCATTGGCTCGCATGTGGCGAATCTGCTCGCGGAAAGTGGCTCGCGCGTGCGCGTGATTGACGCGCTCGAAGCGCAGGTGCACGGCACGGCGCCGGGATTTCCATCCCATTTGCATGCAGATGTCGAGCGCGTCGAAGGTGATATTCGCAATCCGGATGCTTTGTCGACGGCGTTACAGGGGGTCACGCACGTATGTCATCTCGCTGCCGCGGTCGGCGTCGGTCAGAGCATGTATGAGATCGAGCATTACGTCGATGTGAACAACCGTGGCACCGCTTTGTTGCTGGAGGCGTTGATGGAGCGTCCGATTCGGCGATTGGTGGTTGCCTCGAGCATGAGTGTGTATGGCGAAGGGTTGTATCGGCAACCAGGCGGTAACGGCGCAGCGTGCTGCGAGCCGCCGCTGCGATCGCGTGAGCAGCTCAGTGAGGGCCGCTGGGAGATCGAGACCAGCCACGGCAGGCTCGAGCCGGTCGCAACTCCGGAAAGCAAGCACGTCGCGCCGGCCTCCGTGTACGCGTTGTCGAAGTACGATCAGGAGCAAATGTGCCTGATGTTCGGATTCGCCTACGCAGTGCCAACCGTGGCGCTGCGCTTTTTCAACGCCTATGGGCCGCACCAGTCGCTGTCGAATCCTTACACCGGCGTGCTGGCGATCTTCGCGTCGCGCTGTCTCAACAGCAATTCGCCGTTGATCTTCGAGGACGGCATGCAACGACGCGACTTCATCAGCGTTCGGGATGTCGCTCGCGCATGCCAGCTGGCACTCACGACAGCGGCGGTCGGCCAGACTTTCAACATCGGGTCGGGCGAGCCGCGCACCGTGTTGGAGGTCGCCAACGGCGTCATCGACGCGGTGAACGCACCGGTCGAGCCACTGGTCACGGGTAAATATCGGATTGGCGACATCCGGCACTGCTTCGCGGATATCTCGAAGGCACAGCGACTGCTGGGGTACCAGCCGCAAGTGAAATTCCAGGAGGGCCTGGTCGAGCTGGCCGAGTGGCTCGCGAGCACGTCGGCAAATGACAACTTCATGCGCGCCAGCGCCGAGCTCGATCGCAGAGGGCTGACCCTGTGACCGCGGCGGCCAGCAGCGGGCGACATTGCAGCGTCCTGATCACCGGTGGCGCCGGATTCGTCGGCGTCAATCTCGCGGCACATTTGCTGGCGAACGGTGAGCGCGTCCGCGTCCTTGATTCGCTGGTGCGGGCCGGCAGCGAACGAAACATCGAATGGTTGCGACGAAGTCACCCGCAGCAGGTCGACTTTGTCGAGGCAGATGTCAGAAGTCCGCAAGCCGTGGCTGCAGCAATGAACGGTATCGAGCACGTGGTGCACCTCGCCGCCCAGGTGGCTGTCACCAGCAGCCTCGTCGATCCGGCATTCGACTTCGACGTCAATGCATTCGGCACGATGAATGTGCTGGAAGCGGCACGACGGGCCACGCACGCGCCGTCCCTGATCTTCACGTCGACCAACAAAGTGTATGGCGGGCTGGACGATTTGCGAGTTCGATCCGAAGGGCGACGTTATATGCCTACGGGCCCGCGTGTGCGCTCACATGGCATCGATGAATCGCGCAGTCTGGATTTTCACAGCCCGTACGGCTGCTCGAAGGGGGCCGCCGAGCAATACGTGCTGGATTATTCACGCAGCTTCGGCTTGCGCACGGCAGTGTTTCGCATGAGCTGCATCTACGGGCCGCATCAGCATGGCAACGAGGACCAGGGTTGGGTGGCCCACATGCTGCGCGCCGCTCTGGCGGGCGAGCCCATCACGATCTATGGCGATGGCAAGCAGGTGCGCGACGTGCTGTTCGTCGACGATCTGGTGAATGCGTTGAGCCGCGCCCGACGCGATATCGATCGCTTGTCCGGACGCGCATTCAACATCGGGGGTGGGCCAGCCAACACCGTCAGCCTGCTGGAACTGATTGAGCAGTTGGAGCAGTTGCTGGCACGACGCGTCGAGCTGAGCTTCGCTAGCTGGCGAGTCGGTGACCAACGCTACTACGTGTCCGACACGAGTCGGTTCCAGACGGCGACGGGTTGGCTGCCGCGCACGACAGTGGCCGAAGGAGTAGAGGCTTTGTACGAATGGTTGACCTCTTCTGAGCTGCATCCTGCGCAGCGGCGGCCGGCGGCGATGCGCGTGCAGGAATTGGGCGCATCGGGGTAAGCGCATGCATCAATCGCAACACGCAGCCACGTTGATTCGGCCGATGACGACGCGAGTGAGTGAGGTACGGATGCCGGAACTCGGCGAGAGCGAAGTGCGCGTCATGCTGGAAGGCTGCGGCATCTGCGCTTCCAGCTTGCCCGTGTGGGAAGGGCGTGCGTGGTTCAAATATCCGCTCGAAGCAGGATCGCCAGGCCACGAAGGCTGGGGCATCGTCGCTGCCGTCGGCTCGGCAGTAAAGGACATCGATGTCGGGCAACGGGTGGCGTTGATGTCGGGTCATGCGTACGCCGAATACGACATTGCCTCGCGCGATTGCGTCGTGCCCCTGCCAGAGGAACTGGACGACGAACCGTTTCCAGGCGAGCCGTTCGGCTGCGTGATGAATATTTTCGAGCGCAGTGACGTTCAATCCGGTCACACGGTAGCGGTCGTCGGTGGAGGTTTCATCGGATTGATGTTGACGCAGCTGGCAGCCGATGCCGGCGCGCATGTGGTGGTGCTGTCGCATCGTGAGTCGGTGTTGCAGCTCGCGTTGACGATGGAAGCGGAGGACATCGTCGCCACGAAAGATGACGGTCACGATGCGCAGCGGGCCATGCAACTCACCAGCGGGCGGGGCTTCGATCGTGTGATCGAAGTGTCGGGTGTGCAAGCAGGTCTCGATCTCGCAAGTGACATCGCCGCGGAGCGTGCACGACTCATCATCGCGGGCTATCACCAGGATGGACCTCGTCACGTAAACATGCAGCAGTGGAACTGGCGCGGCCTGGATGTCATCAATGCGCACGAGCGCTCCATGGATCGCTACGTCGCCGGCGTGCAGAAGGCGATTCAGGCGGCGCTGGAAGGCCGACTCGATCCCTTTCCGTTACTGACCCACACGGTCTCGCTCAACTCTCTCGACCATGGGTTCAAGCTGATGCGGGAGCGGCCGGAAGGGTTCGTCAAGGCGCTGCTGCTCAACGAGGTCGATTTATGAGCGCGCGGCCGAGAGTGTCTCACTCGCCGCCGCGGGTGGGATTTGTGGGATTGGGTTGGATCGGACGCAAGCGTCTCGATGCGCTGACTGCAGACGATGCCGGCAGCATCGATGTTGCCGCCTTGGTCGATAGCGATGCCGATCGGCTGCGCGCGGCTGCGAGGGCTCATCCGGGCGCGGCGACCGCGCCGACTGTCGATCCCTTGTTCGACGCAGACCTGGATGCAGTCGTGATCGCGACGCCCAGCGGGTTGCACGCTCATCAAGTCATCGCCTGTCTCGAACAGGGCTTGGCCGTGTTCTGCCAGAAGCCGCTGGCGACGACGCTGCTCGATGTGCATCGAGCGCTGGCGGCGGCGCGGGCGTCCGATCGTCTGCTGGGCATCGACTTCTGCTATCGCCACATCACCGGCATGCCCGAGTTGCGACGTCGGCTCATGTCCGGCGCGATCGGCGAAATCATCGCGATCGATCTGGTCTTCAACAACGCGTATGGGCCGGACCAATCGTGGTGTCGGAATCGTGCACTCGCTGGCGGCGGGTGTTTGCTGGATCTGGGCGTGCATTTGCTCGATCTGGCGCTATGGGTGCAATGCATGCCGCCGATCGAGCGGGTGCGCAGCCGGTTGTTTGCTCACGGACAACCGACGCAGGGCTGCGATGGCGAGCTGGAAGATCTTGCGTACGCCGAATTCGTCCAGGCCAATGGCGCGATGGTGCGGCTGTGCTGCTCATGGCACGCACACATTGGTCAGCCAGCGCAGATTCAGATGGACATTACCGGCACCCGTGGCGGCGCTTCATGGTGCAACGTCAATGGCTCGTTCTATGACTTCGACGTCCATTGGCTTCAAGGCGCAAACCGCGAGCAGCTCGGGGCGTCACGGGACGATTGGGGAACTCGGGCGCTACGTGCGTGGCTGCGGCAATTGGCAGCGAGCAACCGCTTCGATGTCGAGGCCGAGAACATCGCTCGCAGCGCCGCTCTCATCGAAGAGGTCTATCGAGCATGAGGCTGCTGATGACAGCCGATGCGGTTGGGGGCGTGTGGACGTACGCGCTCGACCTGTGCTCGGCATTGGCCGAGCATGATGTCGAAGCGGTGTTGGCCACCATGGGACCGCGACCGACGGAAGCACAACGCCGTGGCGCGCGAGCACTCGACAATGTGCAGCTCATCGAATCCGACTATCGCCTGGAGTGGATGGCCGATCCTTGGGGCGATGTTGCTGCGGCTGGCGAATGGTTGCTCGATCTCGCGGCGTCGAATGCCGTGGACCTCATCCACGCGAATGGCTATTCACACGCCGCGCTCCCGTGGCGACGGCCAGTGGTCTGCGTGGCGCACTCATGTGTGTCGACTTGGTGGCGGGCGGTGTATGGCACGCGGACGCCGGGGCAATGGGATGAATACCGTCGCCGCATCACCGATGGATTGAACAGCGCAGATGCTGTGATTGCGCCAACGGCTGCTTTTCTGCAGGACCTCCGGTCCGCCTATGAGTTCACGCGCCCAGCGCGCGTCATTCGAAATGGTCGCGCATCGACTGCTTACAGCTGCGATGTCCCGCGCGAGCCCATCGTGCTGGCTTGCGGTCGGCCATGGGACACTTCTAAGAACATGCGTGTGCTCGACGAAGCTTCGCAGGGTGCGCCATGGCGTACATATGTCATCGGCCACACGGCCGGGCCGGAGGGTCAGATGTTTACGCCCTCGGCAGTGCGAGCCATCGGGGTTCAACCGGAGCATGAAGTTCGCACCTGGATGCATCAGGCGAGTGTATTCGTCCACCCCGCACTGTATGAGCCGTTCGGTTTGGTCGTGCTCGAAGCGGCTGGCGCTGGCTGTGCGCTCGTGCTCGCCGACATCCCGACTTTACGCGAGCTGTGGAACGGCGCGGCGGAGTTCTTCGAGCCCAAGAGCAGCAGCGAGCTACGCGCCACATTGGACGCGCTCCTGCGCGATCCAGCACGCCGGCAAGCGCTGGCGATGGCAGCACGAACCCGGGCCGATTCCTGCCGCATCGAGTCGGTCGCGCTGGAATATCTGGAAACCTATCGAACGTTGCTTCGCGAGCGCGACAACAAGGAGCGAACCGCCGCATGAAGTTCGTTCTGTTCTATCACTCGCTGATCTCGGATTGGAATCACGGCAACGCGCATTTCCTGCGGGGTGTCGTCAGCGAGCTGCTGCACCGTGGCTATGAGGTCCAGGTTTACGAGCCCGAGTCGGGCTGGAGCCTGACCAATCTGCGTCGGGAGCAGGGCGAGCGGGGCGTCGCTGACTTTCATGCGGCGTTCCCGGAGTTGAGCAGCACAGCTTTCGACGCGGCGTTGGACGTCGATGCGGTGCTGGATGGCGCTGATGTGCTCATTGTTCACGAATGGAACGAGCCTCGATTGATCCAGCGGCTGGGCGAGAGTGCCAGCCAGCGGGGTTGCACGGCGTTGTTTCACGATACCCACCATCGCAGCGTCACCGATGCATCGGCAATGAGCGCCTTGGATTTGCGTCATTACGATGGCGTGCTGGCGTTTGGTCAGGCAGTGGCGGATCAGTACACGCGTCACGGCTGGGCTGCGCATAGTTGGGTGTGGCACGAAGCCGCGGATCTGCGACGCTTCACGCCGCTGCCCGCTTCCGACGACCGTGCCGATCTGGTTTGGATAGGCAACTGGGGCGACGATGAGCGCAGCGCCGAGTTGCACGAGTATCTGATCGAGCCGGTGCGGCAGCTGAGCTTGCAAGCAACGGTACATGGCGTCCGCTATCCAGAGCATGCGCTCAAAACATTGCATGAAGCCGGGATCGGATATCGAGGCTGGTTACCGAATCATCGTGTGCCCGAAGTGTTCGCGCGCCATCGGTGCACCGTGCACGTGCCTCGACAAACCTATGCCCGCCAGCTGCACGGCATTCCGACGATTCGCATGTTCGAAGCCCTCGCTTGTGGCATTCCGTTGGTCACTGCGCCCTGGCATGACTCCGAGAATCTGTTCAGACCAGGCGTCGATTATCTGGTGGCCACCCGTGGCGAGGAAATGCAGCGTCACCTTTGGACCATTCTCAATGACGCCGGGCTTGCCGCCAGCCTTGCGCATCACGGCTTGGAAACCATCCGCGCCCGCCATTCCTGCGCGCATCGAGTCGATGAACTGTTGCAGATACTGACGACGCTGCAGACGGCTCCGCTGCGGCGCTCGGCTGGGGGATCGTTATGACGGCGAAAGTAACATTGGCCATGTTCGGGTCCAGTCTGGTGTCGGCGTACTGGAACGGTGCGGCCACTTACTATCGCGGCATCATCCGCGCCCTGGATCGATGCGGTTTCGATGTGACGTTCTACGAGCCGGACGCGTTCGATCGGCAGCAACATCGGGACATGCCCGAGCCAAGCTGGGCGAAAGTGGTGGTCTATCCCGCCACGGTCGACGGCCTGCACGGCGCGCTCGAGCGGGCGCGGCACGCTGACATTATCGTCAAGGCCAGTGGCGTCGGTGTCTTCGACGAGGAGCTGGAAGCAGAGGTGCCGCGGCTGAGGCGCGCGGCGAATCTGACTGTTTTCTGGGATGTGGATGCGCCGGCCACGCTGCAGCGCATGCGAGCCAACGGGTCGGATCCGTTCCGCGCGCAGGTGCCGAAATACGATCTGGTGCTGACTTACGGCGGCGGGCCGCCGGTGGTCGAGGCTTATTCGAACTTTGGGGCACTCTGCTGCGTTCCAATTTACAACGCGCTTGATCCGACAACCCACCATCCAGTGCAGCCGGACCCGAGGTTTAGCGGCGCGCTGGGTTTCCTCGGCAATCGGCTGCCCGATCGCGAGGCCCGCGTGCGCGAGTTTTTTTTCAAACCTGCGACGTTGCTGCCGGATGAGCAATTCCTGCTGGGTGGCTCGGGTTGGGATCGTAACGTTGCCGTCTCGCCCAACGTCGATTGGGTCGGCCATGTCTATACGCGCGATCACAACGCCTTCAACTGTTCGACGCTCGCGGTGCTCAATATCAATCGCGACAGTATGGCGCAGGTCGGATACTCGCCGCCGACCCGGGTCTTCGAGGCGGCCGGCGCGGGCGCTTGTTTGATATGCGATGCATGGCAGGGACTGGAGCAATTCCTGGAGCCCGGCAAGGAGGTTTTGCGAGTTGCGAGCGGCGAGGAGGTCGCGACGGTACTGCCCGGTCTGACTGCGGCCCACGCACGACGCATGGGCGAGCGGGCCCGGCAGCGTCTGCTGAGTGAGCACACCTACGAGCATCGCGCGATAGAAGTCAAAAGGCTGCTGGTGGAGCAGTTGTCCCGCTGCGTCGTTCCGACCCGATACGACCAGGAGGTGCACCATGCGGCGCTCTGACGAAATCATATTCATCGGCCTGTCCATCACCTCCTCATGGGGCAACGGCCACGCCTCCACCTATCGTTCGCTGATTCGCGGCCTGCATCGGCTAGGTCACAAGGTTTTGTTCCTCGAGCGGGATCAGCCGTGGTATGCGAGCAATCGCGACGCGCCCATTCTGCCGTACTGTCAGTCGCGTCTGTATCTGGACGTTGATGAGCTGTGTGCCAGGTACACGCCTCGCCTGCGCGCAGCAGCGGCCGTGATCGTCGGCTCTTACGTCGACGATGGCCGACGGGTCTGCGATTGGGTGCTCGATCACGCCAACGGCGTGAAGGCCTTTTACGACATCGATACCCCGGTGACCGTGGCCCGATTGAAGGACGACAGCTGCGAATATTTGCGCGCGTCTCAGGTTCCGGAGTTCGATCTGCTGTTGAGCTTCACGGGCGGTCCCATCTTGGAGCGCCTGGAGCGAGACTTTGGCGCGAGAGCGGCGCAAGCGTTGTATTGCAGTGTCGATGTCGACCAGCATCAACCCACAGGCTCTCATCGTGACATCGAGCTGGGCTATCTGGGCACCTACAGCGACGATCGTCAGCCGGCGCTGGAGCGCTTGTTGAATGAGCCCGCGCGTCGCCTGCCGAAGCGACGCTTCGCTGTCGTTGGGGCGCAGTATCCAGAGCAGCTGGTGTGGCCGAAAAATGTACAGCGCATCGATCACATGGCGCCGGGCTCACACGCGCAGTTCTACGGCCGCCAGCGATTTACGTTGAATCTCACGCGCGCCGACATGCGCAAGGCCGGGTACTCACCCAGCGTGCGGTTGTTCGAAGCGGCGGCCTGTGGCACGCCCATCGTTTCGGATGAGTGGGCCGGGATCGACGAATTGCTGGAGCCGGGCAGGGAAATCCTGCTGGCGAATTCCACGGAGGAGGTGACCCAGTTCATCGAGAATGTGAGCGACGCTGAAGCTGAGCGCATCGCTGCCGCCGCGCGGGAACGAATCTGCGCCGAGCACAGCAGCGTGCATCGTGCCGAAGAGCTGGAAAGCTATCTGCGAGCGGCGCGAGAATCCAAAGTTCATACGCCACTGTCAGCAGTCGCCGGGGTGTCCGGCGAGCGCGCCATCGCTGCGCATTGAGGGCTCGATGATGTCGCTGCAAAGCTCGATGCACGAGCAGATCGCCGGGCTGGGGCCGTGGTTTCACAATCTCCATCTACCCGACGGCACCCAAACCTCGCCCCATCATCCGTTCGGCGACTTTCCGAGTTTCAAATGGCAACACGTGGCGGGTGCAGTGCCCGACGATCTGTCGGGATGGTCGGTGCTCGACATCGGTTGCAACGCCGGGTTCTACAGCTTCGAGCTGGCGCGGCGCGGCGCGCATGTGTTGGGTGTCGATGTCGAACCGATGTATGTACGGCAGGCCCGATGGGCCGCGCGCGAGTTCGATCTGGATGATCGCGTCGATTTCATCGAAGGCGATGTGTATGGGCTGCTTGGCTCGAACCGGCGCTACGACCTGGTGTGGTTCACCGGCGTGTTCTATCACTTACGCTATCCAGCGCTGGCGCTGGATCTGGTGCGCCGGGCCACGCAGCGACTGATGGTGTTTCAGAGCATGACCCTGCCGGGCGACGTGCGCGACGTGGTGCCGCAGGATGTGCCATTGAATCGTCGCGAGCTGATGCTGGACGAGGCCTGGCCGAAGATGGCGTTCGTCGAGCATCGGGTTGCCGATGACGATAGCAACTGGTGGGTGCCGAACGCCAGTTGCGTGGAAGCGCTGCTACGCTCGGCTGGTTTCGAAGTGATGTCCCGGCCGGAGCACGAGTTCTATGTTTGCAGGCCGGTGCCGGTGCCGGCGGAATCCAGTCGAGATCTGGCGCGGATCACAACGACTTCAGCAGTGCGTGACTGTAGCGGTCCTTGATCAGGCCTTCGCCTTCCAGATGCAGATAGCCTGGGTCGAACATGGCCAGCGCGCGCAGGCCGGCGAAGTCATGAATGGCCAGCGACTTGCTGCTCATCGATACCAACCCCACGCGCCGCAGTTCTTTCAGCGTGCGGTTGACGTGTACAGTCGATAGCGCGACGGTGTCGGCCAGCTCCGATTGCGTCACGGGCAGCTCGCACCCGTCCGGTGTCGCAAGCCCAACGGACTGCAGCCGAACGTAGATCTCGCAGAAAAGGTGAGCGACGCGCTCCAGCGCCGTGCGCTGACCGATGCTGACCAGCCACTGGCGGCCGATCGCTTCCTCCACCAGAGTGTTCCACCAGAACGCGCGCGTCAGACGCGGAAAGCGCGATGTGATCTCGAGAATGGCTTCGCGCGACAACGTCGTCACCGACGAGGGAGCCAGCGTGCTGATGGTGTGGTCCATCTTCTTCAGGATGAACACACGCGCATCGCACATGTCGCCGGGCAGGAAATAGCCGATGATCTGGCGGCGTCCGTCGGGCAGCATCTTGTGCCGGCAGGCAAAGCCCGAGACGATCACGGAGACACCGCTGGCCTGCTCGCCCTCGCGAATCAGGTCCTCGTGCGAGCCGTACGTGCGCACCGGGCCGGCCGCATCCAACAACGCGATCTTCTCTTCCTCCGTCAGTTCCGCAAAGTTCTCCAGCTTGCGGATCAGCAGCTGAATGGGGCTGGTTTCGGACACGAACGCGCGCACTCTCATAGCGATATCCGGTCAGTGTTGACAGCGGTACGCTCGTTGATCGGCAAATCGATCTCGCAGTACGCACCCCCATCGGCAATGGTGTAGCGGGTGATGGCACCGAGCTCGTAAGGCAGCACGCGTTCGATCAATTCCATGCCGAAGCCGCGCCTGCGCGGTGTCGTCTGCACGATGGGTACGTTCGATTCGATCCAGCGCCAGCGCAAGTGCGGCGTCGGCGAGCCTTCGATACTCCACCTCACCTCGAGCCGTCCCTCAGGCGTCGCGAACGCGCCGAACTTCAATGCGTTCATGGTCAGTTCGTGCAGCGTCAAGGCCATCGTCTCAGCGACCTGCGGCGCCAGGCGCCACGATGGCCCGGCGATGACGACCTGGCTGTCTCGAATTGCATTCGCAGTCAGCTCGGCACGGATCAGGTCCTCGAGCTCCGGACCGGAGCGCTGATCGATGAGTAGAGCGCCCTGGGCACGGGCGAGCGCACTGATGCGCGCCTCTAGATGAGAGGCAAATTCGGACTCGCCCGTCTGGCCCGAGCGTCGGATGATCGAGCGCACGGTGGCGAGCAGGTTGCGGGCACGGTGTTCGATTTCGGCAAGCTGCGAGCGTTGCTCGATGCGCAGCTCGTGCACGTTGCTTTCCTGCTGATGCGAGCGGAGCGCCAGACAGCAGGTCCATGCCAGCCCCGACAAGAGCGTCAGCTGGGCGGCCGTGGGCATGAGGCCATCACGCCAGAAGAACGCCAGACCCTGGTAACCCGAGTCGTCGCTGGTCGGTACGGTGAGCAATGTCTCGGCAAGCAGACGTTGGCCCGACGCCAGCTGCACTTCCAGGAACGGACGGTGCTGCACGATCGTCTCGCCTTGCGCAGCCGCGTCCCTCACCAGTTGTTGTAGCGAAGAGTCGCCATCCAGCGTGCACACGCTGGCATGAGAGGGAGTTGATATCACGCAGTGAGATTGATCTGTCGACACGGCACAAAGTCCGGCTGTATTGGCCAACTCCCGCGCGGCGGCTGTGGTCGCGAGCAATATCGCATCCACACCACGAGCAGACGCAACGCGCCTCAGCCCGCTATTCAAACGGCGGGCGAGATCGAGGTCCGGACTATCCACGGATGTCATGACACGGATCTCAGGCTGGACGTCGGCCAAGGGCGGGAAACGGTAGGCGCCGCCGGGCAGGTCTGCCACTAAACGGCTCAGCATCTGAATTTGGTCCGCTCTATGTGATTAACCTATGTTAATTGCCGGCATTCTTTTCGTTGGGGTCGGGCCCCGTGCATTCAGCGCGGCAGCGGAGAGTAGTCCGCGCATCGCGCTACTCTCAATAACATAAGTAAATGCACCACGCTTTGCAGGGATTCGTGCGGATTGGGTCGAGATCCTGCTGAGGAACTTTGCTCTCGGACTTGGCTTCCTCGCATAAGCACCGGCGGAGCGTGAGCATGACAAATAAAGCTGGTCTGGTTTGCTTGGGAGCTTGCTTGGGAATATTCGTGAGCGTGCTGCCGCCTGCGCTCAGCGCGCCGCACGTGATTGCCAGGGAAGTTTTCGACGCGCCATCGACCATCGCCGTATCTTCCTCGGCGATTCCGGCCGGCGGCGCGATCGATGTGAGATACAGCGACTACGGTCAAGGCATCTCGCCGCCGCTGCAGTGGGCGTCGCTGCCGTCGGGCACGCGGTCAGTGGTGCTGGTGATGGAGGATCCCGACGCGGGCTCGCCGCCGTTCGTGCACTGGATGATGATCAATCTGCCGCCGTCGCCAAGCGCATTGCCAGAGTTGCACGGGCAGTCGGTACGGGAGGGAAGCAACTCAACAGGCAAGCGCGGCTATTTCGGTCCGCGTCCGCCGGTGGGCGATCCGCCCCATCACTATCACTTCCAGCTCTTTGCCCTGGATGACAAGCTCGACCTGCCGGCGGGCTTCAGCCGTGATGCGCTGTTGCAGGCCATGCATGGCCACGTGCTGGCCCAGGGCGAGCTGGTTGGATTGTTTCAAGCGCCGCAGGGCGCCGGCTCCCGCCATTAGCTAGCCTGTGATCTGATTCTCCGGTGCGGCCTGCTTTTGCTGGTCGGCCGCGTCTATCTCTTTCTCTGCCTGCAACCAGTCGCTCAGCTCGGCCCCTGGTGCGAAGCCGCGGTGTTGCGCCAGTTCATAGGCGCGCCGTGCAATGCGCGACCAGCGCGTCTGCGAGGTTTCCGGCGTGGTTTGTTGCACATTCGTGCGGACGACATCGGGTACTAAAGCTTCTGGCACGCTCTCATCAGCGTTGGCCGGTCGGTGCAGGCTGGGATCGACTTTGACGACAGGTTCCGAGAACGATTTTCTTGCCGGACGCATGGTGACTCCCCCCAAGAAAATACGGCGCTGGGTCCTCTGACTTATGCTCTTCCGCTTCGGAAACGCGGCGGAAGTCAATCGGATCCCTGCGTGAGCGAGGTTTCAGCATTTGCGCCGTTACTGCATGGCGCCATTGCGGCGCATGCTTCGTGGTCGGCGCGCTGGAAGCCAACCAGCCCGGTTGGCTTCCAGGCTCGTCTTACATCTTGCCGAGCTTCGCGTCGATCTGCTGCGCGTCCGACAGATGCTCCTGCAACGTCGGCAGCGTCTTTTTCGCGAACGTGCGCAACTGCGGATCCAGCGTCGTGTCGTTAGCCGCTGTCTGGAACAGCTTCACGTCCGTCTCGTGGTCCTTCACCATGTGTTTCATGTAGTCCTTGTTGAAGTCGCTGTCGGCCGAATGGTGCTTGAACTTTTCCATCGTGGCCTTTTGCATCATTCCCGGCTCGGTCGGCACTTCCAGGCCCTTGCCGGAAGCGACGGTCATCAGCTCCTTATTGGCTTTGCTGTGATCCGTCACCATTTTTTGCGCAAATGCTTTCACGTCGGGGTCGGTCGCCTTTTGCGCTCCGAGCTTGCCCAGTTCGACTTCCGCAACGCCGGATTCGCCGGCTTTCTTCACGAATTCCTTTGCTGAAATCGTGTCGGCGCCGAATGCAGCCATGCTGGTACTCAGGGCTCCTAGCAGCAACAGGGTTGAAAATCTCATGACCCACCTCGTTTATAACTTTTCGTAACAAGTGATACTCGACGTCATTGGTTCGGTATCAGGCGAACGCGCCGCGCGCAGGTCGGTTCCGATCAGGTTGCGGGCGGCGCACCGTCACCCGGTGGGTATAACAGTCGTCGCAACTCGATGCGGTTGCGCTCGCAAAACTCATCCATCGCACGGTCGCGCGGATAATTCTTCGCACCGGGCAGCGAAGGACTACTTTCGTAGTTGGAGCGAACGATACGTAGCCGTGGCAGGGCAGCAACGCAACGCGTTGCGCGCAGCGCCGAAATCGTTCTGGCATCGTCCCAGGTCAGCAGATCGAAATCGCGAGCGACCGCGACGTCCAGATCTTCCAGCCACCATTCAACGAGATAGACCAGATTGTCGATGGTCTCGTCGATCACGACGATAGGGTCACGGTAGTTCATGGCGAGGCAATGCAGCGGTCGGGGCCTGTTGTTATATACAGGTGATTGGGACAGTTCAATAGGCAGTGTTTGGGCGCCCGTCGTCGCTCCATGACGACTGTTCGGGCCGCCTCCAGTTGCGCTGAGATCGCGAATAGACGGACGGGAAGAATGCATGGAGACCAGGCAAATGAAGACATCGGGCAACCCGCTGGTGGTGCTTCTGGGAGCAGCATTGCTAGCGGCGGGAACGGCTGGCGCGGCGGAGGTCTATCGCGCTCATTACGAAATTCGCGTGGCCACCCAGGGCACCGACAACAAGGTGCGCTCCACGTTCGAAACGCGACCCGGCGAGCGCTTTACGTTGGATCTGCCGCCCAATGTAGTGGCCATGGCGGTGCGCCGCCTGGGCGCGGAAAACTATGAATTACACGTGACGGTGACGCCGGCCAAGGCGGACAGGAAGGTGGCCTCGTTCAGCCACACTTATCAGGGCGTGCTCGGCCGACCTTTGGAGCTGCGGAACAGCGTGGACGGCGTCAATGTGGATGGCGCGATTTCGGTGGTAGTGCTGAACCGCTGAGCGGATCGCGATGGCTCAAGTCACCACGATCGGGCGATCGCGCGTGATGATCATCGTATGTTCGAACTGCGCACCTCGGCTGCCGTCCGGGGTGCGCAGGGTCCAGCCGTCCGAAGCGGTCACTGCCGTGGTCGCGCGTGTCGTCAGGAACGGCTCGATGGTGATTACCCAGCCTTCCTGCAGCAGTCTGCGATCGCGCGGCTGAAACGTATTCGAAACGTGCGGCTCTTCGTGGATGTAACGACCCACGCCATGCCCGCCCAGATTGCGAATGACTCGGAAGCCACAACGCTTGGCCCGACGCTCCACCGCGCGGCCGATGTTGTGCAGCGGGGCGCCGGCGGTCGCCTGTTCCATCGCGTCTTGCAATGCCTGCCGGGTGGCTTTCAACAGCTGCGCAGACTGAACGGATACGGCACCGACGGCAAAGCTGGCACCGGTATCGGCCCAATAGCCGTCGAGCTCGGCGGAGACGTCGATGTTGACCAGATCGCCCTCACGCAGCACCCGCTGCGGGGACGGGATACCGTGCGCCAGATCGTCGTTGACGCTGATGCAGGTGGTGCCGGGAAAGCCGTACGCCAGTTGTGGGGCCGAGCGCGCGCCATGGCGATCCAGAACTTCCTTGCCGATCGCATCCAGCTCGGCCGTGGTGACGCCGGGCGCCACGCGGGCCCCCATAGCATCGCGCGCCTCAGCCACAATGGCGCCAATCCGCTGCAAACCCTCAACATCGTGCCGGCCGTCGATCGACATATCATTCACCCGAGCATTCGAGAACCGGAAGGGTACTCCACTCGGAGGTGATTTGCTGGCGTAGCTCGATCAGCGCGGACTGGCCCGCCGTGCGATCAATCCAAACAAGCGGCGCACGACTTCCAATAGCACCAGCGCCGCTGCACCGACTTCGAGCAGGATGGTTGTATTCATCATCGACGTGTGCGACGAGAGCGGCGCGACCACGTAGTGGCCGAGGCTGTCCAGTCCGAGCGCGGCGTACACCGCCAGCACCATCAGCCCGATCGATTCGCGTCCTCGGTATACCAGCAACGCACCGAGCCCGCCGATGGCCGTCATTCCAATCCAGGCCAGGTACACGCCGGCGCGCGACCACGAGTCCGGCAGCCCCGGGTAGTCACCGAGGAATTCGGCGTTGTGTACAAAATGAACCAGGCTTGCCGTTGCATAGACGGTGAGCAGCAGGAACAGGAGTCGGTTCGGGCGATCCACGGAATATTTCACTCGCGACGGCATATCGGTGACGTGTATGTAACAACGTTAGTGCGTATGGGTAAAGCACTTAGCAAACATCGCGGGTATCGGCAGCAATGCGTCTTGAATCGCCGCGTGCGTCGGCGTAGCGTCGGCCGAACGTGAGCATTCACGTACAAAGATCCGATGTGTTTCGGGCGCATCGTCGCCCCGATAACAACAACGATCTGGCCTCGTCGGAAACAAACACGGAGTAAGTTTCATGAGTAAGCATGAGGGATTGCGTTGGCTGCGATCCGGCGCATCGCGCCTGGCCGCGCCCACCCTGGTTCTAACAGCCGCAGCGCTGGGATTCTCGCCCCTGACCGTCGATGCCAAGCCCGCCGCGAGCAATCTGGGCGGCGGACTCGAACAGCTTGCGCAGCCGGCCGCCGCCGCACGCCGGGCCGCGGTTAGCGAACTTCAACTGATTCATCCAATCCAGTTCGACGATGCTGGCCGCGCGCTGGTTCGCATCTCACTCGATGGCAAGGTGCCTGCTGCAGCTGTGATAGAAAGTTTGCAGAGCACGGCGGGCGTCGAAGTGGCCGCCACCGACCTGAGTTACCGCTCGGGCGTGGTCGAAGCGTATGTTCCCAGCA
Organism: Steroidobacter cummioxidans; assembly: GCF_003104955.1. Taxonomy (NCBI): domain Bacteria; kingdom Pseudomonadati; phylum Pseudomonadota; class Gammaproteobacteria; order Steroidobacterales; family Steroidobacteraceae; genus Steroidobacter; species Steroidobacter cummioxidans. The sequence goes on from NZ_LSRW01000017.1 coordinate 83,271, forward strand.
GCTCGCTGTTGAGCATCGCCGGCAAAAAGGGCGTGCTCGCCGTCGTGCCGTCGAGCCCGATGGTGACCAACGTCGGCTTGACCGACAGCCAGGGCATCGTCCAACACCGCGTTGACAAGATTCCCGGCATCGAGGGCAAGGGCATCACGGTCGGCGTGATGTCGGACAGCTACGATACCAACATCGCACCGAACAGCGCCGCCGCCGATATCGCGACCGGCGATCTGCCGGGCGCAGGCAATCCATTCGGCAATACCCAGCCCGTCGTCGTGCTGCAGGATTGGCCGGCTTCGTCGGATGAAGGCCGCGCGATGCTGCAAATCGTGCATGACATGGCGCCGAAGGCGCGCCTCGGCTTTGCGACCGCCAATGGCGGCGAAGTGAATTTTGCAAATAACATTCGCGCGCTCGCCGGCTTGCCGGGGGCGCCGAACGCGGTGCCGGGTTTCAAGGCCGACGTCATCGTCGATGACATCATCTATCTGGCCGAACCGTTCTTCCAGGACGGCATCGTCGCGCAGGCCGTGGATGAAGTGGCAGCCAAGGGCGTGTCGTATTTCTCGTCCGCAGGCAATCGTCCGGCGACTCAGGCGTACGATTCCAAGCTGCGCCTGGTGCCGGGCAATGCGTCGTCGTGGACCGGCACGAATCTGGACTTCAGCGGCGTGGATCCGGCGTTGTATGCCGGCGGCTTCCACAATTTTGCCGAAGGCCGCGATGTCGACATCGCGCAGACCATCGCGTTCAACAGCGGCAGCACGATCGTGTTCCAGTGGAACGAGCCGTACGATCCGATACCGCCGAGGCCGGTGGGATCGCCGATCGTCTCCGGCGTGAGCACGGTGCCTCCGGGAGGAACGTCGACCTTCACCTTCCCGGGTGCGGTAGGACAGCTGGTGGAAATATTCGTCGATGCCGACAGCTCGACCACCGGCACGCCGAATCCGGATCTGACGCTCACCTTGCTCGATCCGAACGGTCAGCAGATCCAGTTTGTCGACACCGGTACCAATCCGGAATCGTTGACTCTGGAGCTGCCGCTGGCCGGCACATATACGGTGGTGGTGGACAGCTTCCAGCCGGCACAGTTTGGCGATTACTCCTATCGCGTGCAGCAGGTGGAAGTGGTCGAGCAGGTGCTCTCCGATTTCAACTTGCTGTTCTTCCTGTCGAACGGCACGTACATCGGCTCATTCGCCGAGCAGAACCGCTTCACCAATCGCCCGGTGGAAATCGGGCAGCTGCCGGGCGCGACGCTGCAGATGGTGATCGCGCGCGCCAATACGCCGAACAGCAAGAACCGGAATGTCGCCGATCGCATTCGCTACGTCGGCTTCAGCGGTGTGAATCCGCAGGAGTACTTCAGCTATCTCGGGCCGGTGACCTATGGTCACAATTCGGCGCAGGGCGCGATGGGCGTCGCGGCCTATGCGTTCTATGCGCCGTTCATTCCCGAAGCGTTTACGTCGCCGGGGCCGTCGACGATTTATTTCGACAAGAACAACAAACGGTATCGCACGCCGCAGATTCGCCAGAAGCCGGACATGGCGGCGATGGATGGCGCCAATACCACGTTCTTTAGCTCGGACTCGATCGTCGATCCGGATACGTTCCCGAACTTCTTCGGCACCAGTGCGGCCGCTCCCCATGCAGCGGCAATCGCGGCGCTGGTGCTGGATGCGGCGGGCGGGCCGGGCTCGGTGAAGCCGGACCGGATGCGCAAGATCCTGCAAGACAGCGCATTCCGTCATGACCTCGATCCGTTCTTCTCGTCGGGATTTGCGTTGTCGGGCGGCAGTCTGGTCGCGATCAACGCGGCGGCGGATCAGAACTCCATCAGTCAGTTCGATCCCAATGTGTTCACGATCACGCAGCTGGGCTTGAGGAAACTGGCCAGCCTGTCGATCAATGGCAGCGGCGGCAACGTGACCCAAGCGCCCAAAGGCATCGTGTTCGACGAGCGGACCACGCCGGCTCCGGCGCCGGGTCAACCGTTCGTTGTCGGTCGCACGGTGGGATTGAATGCGTCCGATGTCACGGCCTCGTTGTCGATTGCAGCGGATCTGCCGGGTGTCGCGGGACAATGGAAACAGCTGGATCTGAAATTCCGTCCGGGATCGTTCCGTAGCGGCGACTTGCTGTCGTTCGGTATCGATCGCGACGAAGCCGATGCGGCCGGGCCGAATCTCGCGGTCGGCGGCAATTCGGCCGACTTGTTGGGCGGCGGTGTGATGATTCCCTCGGGTGACGTTATCCCCGGCGGTGCCAGCTTCTTCGGTACCTACGAAGGCGGTGGCGGCTTCCGCGGCGAGTTCTTCAACCTGATCGGCAAGGGCTACAGCCCGCTCGACGGTTACGGCTTCGTCAATGCTGAAGCGGCTGTAAATGCCGTGCGCAAGAAGAAGTAGCCAGAGTTTTCACGACATCGTGAGGATGGGGAGGCCCGCAGCGTGAGTTGCGGGCCTTTTTATTTCGGATCCTCACCCGTTGGTGGGAATCGGGTCGTTAGATAGATTGACTGCCTGGATCGCAGAGGGACGCGACATGCTCCTCCGTAAGCTGACAATGACTCTGCTGCTCTTCGTTGCCTGCACGCCGGCCATCGCGGATGAAGCGGCGGACCGGCAGGCCATCGAGTCGCGCGCTCAACAATGGGTCGCTGCATTTGATGCGCAAAACGCCACCGTGCTTGTGTCACTCGCAACAGCGGACGTTACGGTGCTGGATGGCACCGACCGTCTCCTGCAAGGCGCGAATGCCGCCAGTCAGGCTTGGCTGCGTGCCGCTGCTATTACTGGCGATACACTTGTCTCCACGACCAAGGAAATCGTTGTCTCGCACGATGTTGCCTGGCGCGCCGGTCTGCTGTCGTATCAACGATCCGGCGCGCAGAAGCACTCCGGGCAGACACTGGAAATCTGGAAACGCACCAGTGAGGGTTGGAAGCTGCATCGACAGATGTCTTCCAATATCATCGACGCCTCCCTGCGACCGGCGCCGTCGGAGCCGATGCTCGACCGGCCGGCTCACTGACCGACTCCCATGATGTTTTTGTGACGGCGCCCCTGTCGCGCATTGCCTCCCGCATTTGTAATATCGCGCAGGGCCTGTGAACACTCATTGGATGGGCTGCGACGAGCTATTGCGGTTCAGGGCTAGGCGCGACGACCGCCGTGTACTCTCCGTACACAAGGGAGGAGTAACGACGTCCTGAACCGCAATAGCTCGTCCCATCTAAGGATATTTATTCATTAAATGGGTTGCGCCTCCAATCGCCTGCCGCTGCGTTACAAAGCTTGCCCTTATCGACATAAGGGCTGCGCTTTGCGCCTTGCTGCAGGCGATTGGAGGCGCAACGCAGTTCATCCAATGAGTGTTCACAGGCCCTACTACGGGAGGAGCGAATAACAATGCTGGTGGGCATCGACCTGGGCACGACCAACAGCCTGATCGGCGCGTGGGTCGACGATAAACCGCACCTCATTCCAAACGCGCTCGGGACGGTCCTGACGCCTTCGGTCGTCGGCCTGGACGATGCCGGCGGCCTGCTGGTCGGCGCCGCCGCCAAGGATCGATTGATTTCCCATCCGCACGTCACCGCAGCCGGTTTCAAGCGCTACATGGGCACTCAGTATGAAGTGCAGCTCGGCACGCGGCGCTTTCGCGCGGAGGAATTGTCGGCGCTGGTTTTGCGCTCGCTGAAGGAAGATGCGGAGGCATTTTTGGGCGCACCGGTCACGGAAGCCGTCATCACAGTGCCCGCGTATTTCAACGACACCCAACGCAAAGCGACGCTCGCGGCGGGCAAGCTGGCGGGCCTGCACGTGGAGCGCTTGCTCAATGAGCCAACGGCAGCGGCGCTCGCTCATGGCCTCGCCAACAAGCACGCCGAAACCAAATATCTGGTGTTCGATCTGGGCGGCGGCACCTTCGACGTCTCCATCGTCGAGCTGTTCGACGGCGTCATCGAAGTGCACGCCAGCTCCGGCGACAATTTCCTGGGCGGCGATGATTTTCGGGATCAACTGGTCAAGCTGTTTCTCGCCGAGCATGCCACCGCGCTGAAGATCGATCCGCTCAAGCCGCCGCAGGCATTGCTCGAGCGCACGTCTCGCCAGGCCGAGTTGGCCAAGCGCAAGCTTTCCAACGCGCAGGCTGCACAGATGTGCGTGACGTGGGAGGAGCAAGAACTGCGGTGGGATATCGCCGCGGCCGAGTTCGAGCGTCATTGCGAGGCGTTGCTGAACCGGCTTTCGCGTCCGATTCAACAAGCATTGCGCGATGCGCGGCTGCGTACCGGTCAGCTCGATGAAGTCGTGCTGGTTGGCGGCGCTACCCGCATGCCGATGATCCGAAAGCTGGTGACAAAGCTGTTCGGCCGGTTCCCGGTGGTCGACATCAACCCCGACGAAGCAGTCGCGCAAGGTGCGGCGATTCAGGCGGCATTGAAGGCGCGCAACTCGGCGCTGAACGATGTGGTGATGACCGACGTGTGCCCGTACTCGATGGGCGTGGAAATCGCGCGTCAGGTGGGCGAGCAGCAATTCGAGCAGGGCCTGTACGCGCCAATTCTCGAGCGCAACAGTCACATTCCGATCAGCCGTGAAGAGCGCTTCAATACCCTGCAGGACGACCAGACGATGATCAACCTGCGGGTGTTCCAGGGTGAGAATCCGCTGGTGAAGAACAACATCCTGCTCGGCGAGATCAACGTGAAAGTGCCGAAGGGACCGGCCCGGGAGCAGTGCGTGGATGTGCGCTTCACTTACGATCTCGACGGGCTGCTGGAGGTAGAGGTGACGGTGGTCGCGACCGGGCACAAGCAACGCCTGGTCATCGAAGGCAATCCCGGCGTGCTCAGCAAAGAGGAAATCGACCGGCGCTTCGCCGAGCTGGCCAAGCTCAAGCTGCATCCCAGAAACGATCTGCTCAACAAACAAGTGCTGGCTCGTGCCGAACGCGCGTACGAGGAATCGCTCGGCGCGGCGCGCGAGGCGATTTCGTCCCGGCTGGTGCATTTCCAGAATACGCTCTCGCGCCAGGAGCGGCGGGAGATCGCCCGGGTTCGCGAAGAGTTCGAAGCCTTCCTGAATCAGCTGGAAGCGGATCGGTAGCGCCATGAGCGAGACTCCCTGGAGCGTGCTCGGCATCGAGCCGACGACCGACGAGCGGGCGATCAAACGGGCTTACGCAGCGCGGCTCAAAGTCACTTCGCCGGAGCAGGATCCGGCGGGTTACATGAAGCTGCGCGAAGCTTACGAAAGCGCCAAGCAGTACGTGCTGATACAGGAGCATCTGGCCAGGGTTCGAGAAGTGGAGCGCCAGGCGGAAGAGCAACCGGAGGCTTCGCAGCCCGCAGCTTCTTCGCCAGTGGAGGAGACTCCTGAGCCGGTGGCGATCTCGCCGCAACGACGTGCATTTCAAGAGCTGCATGCGCTGTTGGTGCAAGGACAGACGGAGGCGTTTCTGCAGAAACTCGCCGCTGTCAAAAGCGAGAACCTGTTTGCGACCCTCGACGATCAGTACTTCTTTACAGGCGAAGTTGCGCGCCTGATTCAGGAGCTCGAGATCGAGAACGTCGAATGGTGCGGGCGGGTGGCCGAGCAACTCGGCGCTCGCGAGCACGAGAACATTTTCGACGGCGATCCGCGCTACTGGCACGCCTACCAGGCCCTGCTCGGATGTTACAGCGAGTTGTTGGCGGGTCGCGCGCAGGCGCACCTGGATCGGCAGGCGGGTGAGGAGGTCGCGCCCGGATATTTGCATGTCTATCACGTGCTCACGTCGCCGTTCGATGCCGAGCGATTGAGCGCTCTGACGCGCTCGCAAGCCTATCTGCGGCTCGCGGAACGCATTCTCGAACGGGCCAAGAGCGATGCGAGCGTCGTCATTCCGGCAGAGAATCGCGAATGGTGGGAGCGGACTGCCATGGCCGGACAGCACCGGCCCGTCGCGGAGCCGGCGTCGTTCACGATCACGGCGCCGGTGCCGATGAAGAGCGAGCGAAAGCTGCCGTTCTGGGCGATGTGGATGCTCTTCATCGTCCTGGCGCAATTCGCTCGTGCTTGTTCGAGCTCACAAGAGAGCGTCTCGTACAGCCCACAACCATACACGCGCAGCGAGCCTCTCAGCGTGCATCAGGAGGGGCTGAGATTGCGCAATGAACTGCAGGCCCGATCGGCCGAAGAAACATTGCGGCGCCGCCTGGCGGCCTGCGACAAGGAAACCCGCGAGGCCATCATCGCGCACACGTACGTCTCGGCGGCAAACAAGCGCTTCGCGGCGAGCTCCGATGTCACCACCAAATGGCTGACGCCCGTCGAGCCTCGCGCCTTCACCGATACCGACGCAGCTGCGCAATTGCCCCTGGATGAAAGCGATCCCGTCATCGCTTCCCTACTCGATAAATGCCAGGCCGCGCGCCTCTTCGACGGCGATGGCAGGCTGATTCAGATGCCCGGGGGGCGGTGAGCCGTGCCCCAGGTGTGCAATTTTAGTTGGACCAAGGCCGCATAGACCCCTCGACGAGGTTCGCTCACTTTGCGCACGTCATCCCTTGCAAAGGGGGCTGCCACGCGTTCGCACGTCCGTGGGACCGTGATGTGAAGCGGCCTTGCGGCAGGAGGTCTGTCATGTACCGACGAATCCTGGTTCCAGTCGATGGGAGCGCGGCAGCCTCTGAGGGGCTGGATGAGGCGATCGAGCTCGCACGTCATCTGCAGGCCCGCATTTGGCTCCTGCACATCATCGAGCCCGTGGTCATGATTCCGGTGGAAGCGATGGCAGGCGCCGTCCATCAAGTCATCGAAGGCGTACGTATTGCCGGCAAGGAGCTGCTGAAAGACTGCGAGCAGAAAGTCGCGAAAGCCGGCATCGAGGTCGATCAGGAGTTGATCGAGACAGTCGGACGCTCCGCCGGCGAGTGCATCGTGAACAAGGTCGAAGAAACAAAGTCCGACCTCATCATCTGCGGCACTCACGGCCGCCGCGGCGTTCGCAGATTGCTCATGGGAAGCGACGCAGAGTACGTCGCTCGCCGTTCGCCCGTGCCGGTGCTGTTAGTACGCCACGAGAGGTCGGCCGCCCGCGAGGCGGCGTGAATTGCTACGTCGTGCGAGCGGCCTAGACGAAAGCCACGGGTCGATCATGGGGTACGACTGTCGCGGTCGAGTGGTCAGTAGCACGAGCGGGAAATCCCCGAGGTGCCCAAGATTCATGACTGTCCCCGCTGATCAGGCCGTATCCAGAGATGGATCCAGTGCACTCGGTGGACGCTCGTCCGCACGCCCGGGTTCGCCCAGTAATTCTGACGGCTGAAGGACGTATGAAAGGTCGAAAAAACGGCCGAGCTGCACGGCGTGCCCCTGGGAGCTTGCGTCTTTCGACGCTTCAGAATTCCTCGAAAATGAGGCGGTCATTGCCGAGTATTTCACGGCTGCGCTCGAATATCCCCACCCTGATGCGCTTCCTCGCGCCTTCCGCCGGCGCAGGCGCGTGGGGCATGCCGTGATCGAGGCTACGTTGAGCGCGCGCGGAGACCACGAGGGTGGTGCATGCGAGCGCTTAAGCGCGCTGACGGCGTTTGCCTCGCATGTACGGCGCAACTGAATCCGGCTCCCGGAGGCCCTCTAGTGAGAAGGTCACAATCGCAGCCGGATCAGCGCTTTAAAGTGCATTTGAAGCCTCCCTGGGGTAGACTTCAACCGACCTGCGGCCAAAACTGTCACGACCACTAAGATGACGGAACTCGCATCTTCACAACTCGCCGCGATTTCCCGACTGTTCTCATCGAGCGTCATTTGTGAACTTGCGCGCAAGGGAAAATCACCGCTTTTTGCTAGGTTGGCGCAAGAGTCCCTGCTGATCAGTTCGCCTGCTTCAGGCAAGCATGTCTACAGTTTGTTCGACACGGCTTTCTCGGTTTTGCAGCGAGTAGGTTGTCGTGCCGAGTATGTCTACAAGGCTGCGTTGACGCATAAGATTCTGCTCGGGAAGCATTCACTGCAGACAGCTTCGATGCTGACTGAGTTTCGAGTTGGCGGCTGCAAAGCTGATACTGCCATCTTGAATGGCACTTCCACTGTCTACGAAATAAAGTCGGAGCGTGATTCGCTCGCTCGGCTTCAGCGGCAGATCTCTACATACGCGACGGTGTTCGCTCGTGTTTATGTCATTGCGGGGGAGAATCATGTCGCAAGTGTTCTAGCATCTGTACCGAGTTCTGTAGGCGTCCTGCGCCTCAATAGACGGAATCAGATTTCGACAGTGCAAGATGCTGCTGACCGAGCCAATCTCATCTCACCTGCAGCAATATTCGACTCAATTCGCCTGGCCGAAGCTCGTGCGATTCTCCTTTCCTTGGGTGTTTCGGTTCCGGTCGTGCCAAACACTGAACTAAGTCGGGCTCTTCGCGAGCTATTCCTTGGATTGAGTCCGCTTGAAGCACACCACGGTATGGTGCGAGTACTCAAGAAAACTCGGGACCTCAGGCCGTTATCCAGCCTGGTTTCCCAGCTCCCTCGTTCCCTCCAGCCCGCCGCTCTATCCATTCCTATGCGAAAAAGCGATCACCTGCGTCTTGTGAATGCGCTAAACACGTCACTGGATGACGCAATGGAGTGGGCATAGCAAATGTATCATCCGTACTTTCGAGGCAAGCAGTACGAGCTAATCACTGTTCGGGAAAGCGCAAAGATTCTTAAGAACGCCGGCTTCTGTCCGATTATTGAACCGGTTCGGGAGTCGCTGGGAGGATTGGAAAAAGCGCTAGACGCGGTGGTGGATGCGGATGGTCGCGCTATCGTCATTGTAAATCCTCATCACGGCGACGCAGGATCGGACGCTGTGACCGAGTTGCTGAGCGAACAGTATCTTAGTAAACCCCAAATCTCGGCAGGCATTCTCCTGAAAGCCGAGATGACGGCGGACGAGGCGGCGAAATGCTTCGAGGTGCACGTTGAGCATGCGCCCGTTGCGATCCATGCCGGTTTCAGCGATGCCAAAAAGCTGCTTGAGAAGCTGGGCGCCCCTAACCACAATCAAAGGCACGTATTCTTCGAAAAACACGGCAAGATCTACCAACGGCAGTTCAAGGGTTCTCAAAGGATTCTGCTGAGAGATGGATTCGTGAAGCGGAGAAACGCGGACTATGAAAAAGAAGAGGCGTTCTCCGATCTTCATCTGACATATGAAGACGAAGGGATGACGGGTTTCGGGGATTTTTTGATTGTGGGGGATGAGTACAGTGAGTCTGGTGGCCCCGCTTACGCTATTGCAATTCACCTGACCTTTATTGATCCGCAGCGCGATCACGAGATGCGTGTCTATCATTTTAAGTCAGATAGATTGGACACCCCGAGGGATCCGGCTGGCAAGTTCGCAGAAGCACTCGAAAAGATGATTGAGACGCTGGATGCGCCCAGCTCAAAGGTTTTGGAGTCAAGCGCAGTTCGTGAGTTTCGCTCCCTCCATGACCGAGGTCACTTCCCAGGGCTGGGCTATATAAAGAAGCTCTCCATGAATCATCACATAGAGACGCTTGCGCACTTCTTCGATCCGGCCAACTGACATGTCAGTGCAGCACTGTTGTCCAAACTGTTTTGGCGATCGAGGTCTTCGCCGGAACATATTCCCCATACGGGCTTTGGACTCCGGTGTTTGCTCCTTTTGCGAATCGGCAAGCACGCCAATCTTGGATCCGAGTCTACTCGCTGAATATTTCGAGCTGCTTGTAAGTGCCTACCGGCCTGATCCATCCGGCAAGCTCCTTGTGCAGTGGTTTCGCGATGATTGGGGGCTTTTTGATGGCCCGCGCATGGATTCGCATCGGGCGAAGGATCTGCTTGCTGAAATCCTGGATGATGGTGATGTCGTGCGCCGATTCTTCTTGCCCGCGCCCGTCGTGGACGCTAACCGGCTAAGTGTTTGGGAGAAGTTGCGCGACGAGCTCATGTACCACAATCGCTTCTTTCCGGCTGTAGAGTTTGATGAGGATCGGCTCCAGGCTCTTCTTTTTCATCTGACGATAGAGGCAGATGAAGTACCGCATGAGTGGCATAGAGCCAGAATGAGGCACGGAAGAGCTATGTTTACAGCTGATGAGATGGGGGCGCCGCCGAAAAGGATCGCATCACACGGGCGAGCGAACCCTGCAGGTATTCCCTATCTCTATCTTGGATCTTCTCCGACTACTGCCATATCGGAGATTCGTCCGCATACAGGTGAGATGGCCTGTGTTGCTTCCGTCAAGACGCCCGCAGATCTGAAAGTTGTTGATCTTCGCAATCCGCGCAAGACTGTCTCGCCCTTCCTGTTGGTGGATGCAGAAGACATCGGAAGAATGCGAAACGATCTTCCATTTCTCGAGCGTCTCGGCCAAGAGCTGACAACTCCGGTTGCCCCTCAGGCCGCCGCGGTCGACTACACGCCAAGTCAGTTCCTGTGCGAATTCATAAAGAAGTGTGGATATGACGGAGTGATATACCGGAGTTCGGTCAGCGATGGCATCAACCTGGCGCTGTTCAATCCAGCTCGAGCTGACGTTGGCTCCGTCGGGTTGTATGAGGTCGACCGCGTATCTGTGACCGTGTCGGCCAGCAAGATTCAGGGGTAGCCCACAGCCCCGCGGAGCGGGATAATTGCGGCTCTTCGGCCGGTGCGAGAATGGAGGAATCGATATGAAGCGAGCGAAAGTCAAGTCGCGCCCCGTGGGGCTTGCGCCTTTCGATGCGTCCGAATTCCTCGATAATGAGGAAGTCATCGCGGAGTATCTCTCGGCTGCTCTGCAAGATCCTAATCCCGATGTGTTCCTTAGAGCCGTCGCAAACGTGGCGAAGGCGCGTGGGGGTGTCAGGCTGACCATAGCGGCCTGAGCATTCGTAACCTCAGCCGACCTTGCGCAGCAGAGCAAAGGCGAAGGGTTGCGATGAGCCGGATGGAGTGCGGTGGATCTCTCGGCGGGATTGCACGAGTGTGAAGCTGTTTCCGAAGAGGGCGGCGATGTCTTCTGGATCGCGACGAGCGACGGGGAGGTTGCTGCAACGTTCCGGGCCGTCAGCAGCGAAACCGCCGATGACGGCATGCCCTCCGGCGGCAATCGATTCAGTGGCTAAACGAACGTAATGTCGTACCGCTTCTGCATCGATCAGGAAGTGCAGCGTTGCGCGGTCGTGCCAAAGGTCGATGCTCGCCGCGGGCAGAGTTAGTTTCGTAACATCGGCCACAATCCATTGCACGCTCTCAGCTCGAGGCCCAAGCCGGGCGCGCGCTATCTCTAGTGAGTTCTCGGCGATATCCACCGCAGTGATATGCGTCAGTCCGCGGTCGAGCAGGTCATCAACCAGCGTCGACGCCCCGGCGCCGATGTCGATCACACGCGACTGCGGTGAAAGCCCTGCGAGTTCCAGCAGCTGCATGGAGGTGCCCAAATGTGGGCTGAACCAGCTCACGGCATTGCTGCGCTTGGTCCGGTAAACGGACTCCCAATGATCCTGGCTACTCCGGTCGATCATCGATTGATCCTGACACAGCGCGCCACCAGTGTTGACGGTTCGCAGGAGTGTCGGTTCGAACAGGAGCCATGATAGACCTGTCGTCAGCGCCGCACTGACTCAATGGAGCCGCAACGAATGCAGGCGCATGGATCAGACGAAGGCCCTACAACGACAAACCTACTGCATCTTAGTGCCAAGGGCGCAATCAGAAATTGAATGTCGTTGGCTGCTCCAACGCGTCAATGAACCGTTTTGCTTTCGCAGGAGGCCACAATTTGGACGAAGCGATGCAGCTGCAAAGGGAATGTCTGAGGTGGTTGCTAATAGTGCCGCGAATCGCGGTCGGATCCTTCTCGACAGCCGATATCAACTGCTCCAGGTCATATCCGACAGGATAGGTGCAATCAACCCACGAGTCGTATTCAAGGAAACAATGGTTCAAGACGTCCATTACGATATGGTGTGCACGAAGATCATCCGTATTGTTCACGTAAGGATTTATATCCGAATCGATGAACAGCAGCATGGGCTTCGGTTCTATCGGCCCCAGGACTGCAAACTTCTTTTTCGGGGTCGGTTTGGTTATCGGAAACCACAGGTACAGCACCAATCCGGGGGTCAGTGCCACGAAGCTCTCTCAGCGTCGATCAGGATGCGGATCGCTGAGGTGCTGAATCAATTCGGCCGCGCGCTTGGTCGTAGCCGCTATCGATTCAACTGAAATCTGCCCATTCCGGGCAGTCGCGTTATATGCGTCGTCGTGAGTCAGTCTCTTGATTTCACCAAAACCAAGCTTACTGTACTTCTCTATAGCCTCATCCAGGCATTCCAAATCGCTGCGGCTCAACTCGTCCAAATCCGGCTCTCGCAAGATGGTGATCGCGTTAGTCTGCGGATCGACTCGCAGTACTGCGCGAGCATGCTTCGCTAGGGACACCGGGCGATCGCCACGCGCATGTTTCATGATGTCATACGCATGGCTTGCGACCGGGCCATACTCCAAGGCAGCGTACCAGTCGCCGAAAATAAACCGCCCGTATCGTTCGAGATGAAGTTTGTCGGCGAGATAGAGCAGCTTTAGCGTGACATAAAGGTCCGTGCCGGCACGGCTGGCCGTGTAGGCGATGACTTCCACGGCCTTCTCGGCATCAAACGCAGGCAAGTTGGCGGGCATGCTCAAATAGTACTCCCGTCAGCCATGGTTCGGCAGGGAGATCGGTGACTAATTTCACTATTTAGGGACAAATAGCGGCATCAGCAGAGCTGACTTGAGCGTCAAGCAATCAGTGCGCGGCCGCGGTTTGTAGAGCTTCAGCATTACCGTGCATTGGCGCGCGCCTTTCGCGATGCGGCCCGATCCGCGGTAGGTCCCGCGGAGATCGCGGAGCTGGTCTGGGCGAATCCAATCGTCGACCTTCTCAAGGTCGCGAAAAGACTTCGCCGCGAAGTCAGGGGAGATCGACAATGGCGCAGCGCTTCTGCGAGGTAAGCGATGAAGTCGCGGCGTGGACTTAGTGGATGCTGCCTCGGGTCGTTCGAGACATCATTTAAAGATAAGCGGACTCTAAGGGGAATCCCACGGACGCGGGAGGTGGTGCCGACTGAGGGACTCGAACCCCCGACCCACTGATTACAAATCAGTAGCTCTACCAACTGAGCTAAGTCGGCCCGAAAAAGAGGGCCGGGATTGTATGCCAGATCCGGCCCGGCGGGAACCACCCTAGTCCGACCAGCCGCCGCCGAGCGTCTTGTACAGGGTCACGGTATTGGTGAGCTTCTGCAGACGTGCATCGATCAGGCCTTGTTGGGCGGTGTACAGGGAGCGCTGCGAGTCCAGCACGTCCAGGTAGCTGTCGACGCCGCGGTCGAAGCGGGCTTGTGACAGGCGGAAGCTGGTCGAGGTGGCCTCCACCAGCGACTGGCGGGCGGCGAGTTGGTCGCCGAGGGTGTTGCGTTCGGCGAGGGCGTCGGCGACTTCGCGGAATGCGGTCTGAATGGCGTGCTCGTATTGCGCGACTTCGATCTGACGACCGACATGTGCAGCGTCCAGATTGGCGCGATTGGCGCCGCCTGCGAACAGCGGAATGCTGATCTGGGGCACGAAGCTCCACGCGCCGGAGCCGGGCTCGAACAAGCCGTTGAGATCACTGCTGCTGGTGCCGGCCGAGGCGGTCAGTGTGATACGGGGATAGAAAGCCGCGCGCGCCGCGCCGATGTTGAAGTTCGCCGCTTTGAGCTCGTGTTCGGCTTGCAGGATGTCGGGCCGGCGAGTCAGCAGATCGGAAGGCAAGCCGGCGGGCAGGTCGGCGACGCTGCTGACGGTGTCGCTCAACGATGTTGGCGTGAGATTTTCAGGGACAGCCGTGCCGAGCAGTAACACGAGAGCATTGCGATCCTGCGCGATCAGGCGCGTGTAGGTCGCGACGTTCACTCGCGCAGTGTCGACACTGGTTTGGATCTGTCGCAAGGTCAGTTCAGAGGCGCTGCCCAGTTCGAAGCGGCGCTTGGTCAGATCGTAACTTTCGCTCTGGCTCTTCAGCGTCTGTTGGGCGAGTGCGAGCTGCTCGAGATCGGCTGCCCAAGTGAGATAGGCATTGGCGACTTCCGAGATCAGGCTGATCTGCGTCGCCTTGCGCGCTTCGCTCGTCGCTAGAAATTTCTGCAGCGCCTGACCGTTCAAGCTGCGCACGCGACCGAACACGTCGAGCTCGTAGGAGCTCAACGCGATATTCGCGCTCACCGGCCGCAGCGTCATCGTCTGGCCAAACGCTGACGCGCTGGAGGGCACGCGACTGGCGTTTTCACTGACAACTGCGTCGATCTTCGGGAAGCTCTCCGAGCGCTGAATCCGATACTGCGCGCGAGCCTGATCGATGTTGAGAATGGCGACGCGCAGATCGCGGTTGTTGGTCAGCGCAAGATCGATCAGTTCACGCAGTTTGGGATCGGCATAGAACTCGCGCCACTGAAGGTCCGCAATCGTCGAGTTCGCGTCACCGGCCGGCTCCGGAAACTCCGCCGCGACTGGTGCGGCGGGGCGCTCATAAGTAGGAGCCATCGTGCAACCGGCCAGCCAGGACGCCGCCACAGTGCCGATCAACAGTTTGTTGTAACTCATATCAATGCGTCTCCGCCGCGGAGGCGAGGGCAAGAGGCGCGTCGCCCTGCGGAGCGGGGCGACGCGAGAACACTTTCATCACGACGACGAACAACAGCGGCACGAAGAAAATCGCGAGCACCGTGCCCGAGACCATGCCGCCGATCACGGCCGCACCGAGAGCGCTGCGTGCACCAGCGCCTGCGCCAGTGCTCAGCATCAGCGGCAACGCACCCAGCACGAACGCGAGCGATGTCATGAGGATCGGTCGCAGCCGCATGCGTGCCGCCGTGACCGCAGCCTCGATCAAGTCTGTGCCGCGGGCATACAAGTCCTTTGCGAACTCGACGATCAGAATCGCGTTCTTGGAGGCGAGGCCGATGGTCGTGAGCAGGCCCACCTGGAAGTAAACGTCGTTCATCTTCCACATCAGCATCGCGGCGATGAGTGCGCCGAGCACGCCGAGCGGTACGACCATAATTACCGACAGCGGAATGGCCCAGCTTTCATACAGCGCCGCCAGACACAGGAACACGACTGCGATCGAGAGCGTGTAGAGCAGCAGCGTCTGCGAGCCCGCTTCGCGTTCCTGCAAGCTCACGCCCGTCCACTCGAAGCCAATGCCCGGAGGCAGTTCCTTCACGTGACGCTCGACGATATCCATCGCTTCGCCGCTGGAGGCCATGCCCGGCATCGCCATACCGAGAATCTCGACCGACGGCACGCCGTTATAACGTTCCAGTCGCGGCGAGCCGGAGGTCCATTCGGTGCGCGAGAATGCGCCGAACGGCACCATGTCGCCGGTGGAGTTGCGCACATACCAACGATTGATGTCCTCGGGCAGCATGCGATACGGCGCGTCGGCCTGCATGAAGACTTTCTTCACTCGGCCGCGATCGATGAAGTCGTTGACGTACACGCTGCCCCAGGCGCTGGAGAACGTGTCGTTGATATCGGCGAGCGACAGGCCCATTGCGCCGGCCTTGTGAGTATCGATCTCGAGGCGCAGCTCAGGCGTGTCCTCCTGACCGTTCGGGCGCACGCCCACCAATGAGCGTTCCTGCATGAGCGCGCCCAGCAGCTGATTGCGAGCTTGAATCAATGCTTCATGACCGAGGTTGGCGCGATCCTGCAGCATCAGATCGAAGCCGCTCGCATTGCCCAGTTCGGAAACCGCCGGCGGCGCGAACGCGAACACCTGCGCGTCCTGAATGGTCGCGAAGTATTGCGACGCTTTGGCGATTACCGCGCCGACCTGCTGGTCGGGGCGAGTGCGCTCGTCCCAAGGACGCAGCTTGATGAACGCCATGCCGGCGTTCTGTCCACCGCCGGCGAAGCTGAAGCCCGCGACCGTGAGCACGGATTCCACGGCGTCTTTCTGATCTTCGAGCACATGCTGCTCGACCTGTTTGATTACTTCGAGCGTGCGGTCCTGTGTGGCGCCGGGTGGCAGCTGGACGATTGCGAAGATCGTGCCCTGATCTTCATCGGGCAGGAAGCCGGTCGGAATCTTCGTGAACGCCAGGGCCACGACGCCAACGATCACTGCGTACGCAATCATGTAGCGACGGCGACGACCGAGGATGTTGTGCACGCCGCGCTCATAGCGAGTCGTGCCCTTATCCATCCAGCGATTGAACACGCCGAAGAATCCCGTCGTTGCTCGCGCATGTGACGGATCGACCGGCTTGAGCAGCGTCGCGCACAGCGCCGGCGTGAGGATCATTGCGACCAGCACGGAGAGCGTCATCGCGGCGACGATGGTGATCGAGAACTGACGATAGATGACGCCCGTGGAGCCGCCGAAGAACGCCATCGGCACGAATACCGCAGCGAGCACGAGCGCAACGCCGACCAGCGCGCCAGTGATCTGGCTCATGGATTTACGAGTCGCATCGCGGGGCGACAAGCCTTCCTCGGACATCACGCGCTCGACGTTTTCGACGACCACGATGGCGTCGTCGACCAGCAAGCCGATGGCCAACACCATCGCGAGCATGGTGAGTGTGTTGATGGTGAAGCCGAATGCAGCCAGCACACCGAACGTACCCAGCAGCACGACTGGCACCGCGATCGTCGGAATCAGCGTGGCGCGGAAGTTCTGCAGGAACAGAAACATCACCAGGAACACCAGCGCGATGGCTTCGACCAGCGTCTTGACCACTTCCTGGATGGAGATGCGCACGAACGGCGTGGAGTCGTAGGGTTTGACGACTTCCAGGCCCTGCGGGAAGAACGGACGGAGCTGCTCGATCTCGGCGTCGATGGCTTTAATGGTGTCGAGCGCGTTCGCACCGGTCGCAAGCTTGAGTGCCAGGCCGGCGGTCGGCTTGCCGTTGTAGCGGGCTTGGCTGTTGTATGCCTCGCTGCCCAGCTCGATGCGAGCGACGTCGCGCAAGCGAACCTGTGAGCCGTCGGTCTGTGTACGCAGGATGATGTCTTCGAACTGCTCGGCCGTGCGCAAGCGGGTCTGCGCTGTAATCGTCGCATTGAGCTGCTGACCGGCGACCGCGGGCAGGCCGCCCAACTGACCGGCAGACACCTGCGCGTTCTGTGCCTTGATCGCGTTCCTCACATCCAGCGCGGTCAGGTGATAGTTGTTGAGCTTGCTGGGATCCAGCCAGATGCGCATGGAGTACTGCGCGCCGAACAGCTGCGTGTCGCCGACGCCTTCCACGCGGCTCAGTGCGTCTTGGATGTTGGCTGCGACGTAGTCGTTCAGGTCGGCTGAGCTCATGCTGCCGTCCTTCGACACGAAGGCCAGCACGCTCACGAAATTCCTGACCGCCTTCGCGACGGTGAGGCCCTGGCGCTGCACTTCTTCGGGCAGAGATGCGTTTGCCAGCGACAGTTTGTTCTGGACCTGCACCTGCGCCGTATCGGGATCGGTGCCGTTCTCGAACGTCAGCGTGATCGTCACCATGCCGGACGATTCGCTGGTCGAGGACATGTAGGCGAGGCGATCGAGTCCTTTCATTTTCTGCTCGATCACCTGCGTCACGGTGTCTTCCACCGTCTTGGCAGATGCGCCGGGATAGTTCGCCGTGATGGAGATCGCCGGCGGCGCGATATCGGGATACTGCGCGATGGGAAGCGTGGTGACCGCCAGCGTGCCGGCGAGCATCACGATGATCGCGATCACCCAGGCGAAGACGGGGCGGTCGATGAAGAAACGGACCATGGGGGTTCTCGATGACTGTTCTGATTACATCGCGACGCGCGAGGACGCCAGTTTCTGGCTGTCGCTCGCGGGCGGCTGATAAGGAATGGCTTCGACGAGGGCGCCGGGCTGCACTTTCTGCTGGCCCGCGACGACCAGCACATCGCCGGCTTGCAGGCCGCCCGTGACCAGCCACTGGTTGCCGATAGCGCGCTCAGTGAGGATCTCGCGCTGCTGAACTTTGCCGTCGCTGTCCACGACGTAAGCGCGCGGCTTGCCAGTCGCATCACGGCTGACAGCTTGCTGTGGCACCAGCAGCGCTTGCGACATCGTGCCTTCCTCGATGATCGCGCGGACGTACAGGTTGGGCAGCAGCTCACCAGTGGGATTCGGGAACTCGGCGCGCAAAGTCACAGAGCCGGTATTGGGGTCCACTGTGACATCCGAGAACTGCAACTTGCCTTCGACCGGATAGGTCGTGCCGTCGTCGAATACGAGCTTCACTTTTGCGGTGGCATCGCCGAGCTGGCCTTGCGCAATGGCGCGCTTCAGCTGCATCACGGCGTTGCTCGATTGCGTCACGTCCACATACATCGGATCGAGCTGCTGAACCGTCGCGAGGGAAGTGGTCTGGTTGGCGGTCACGAGCGCGCCCGCAGTCACTGAAGATTTGCCGATGCGACCTGTGATCGGCGAGATCACTCGCGTGTAGGCGAGATCGATGCGAGCGGTTTCCAGCGCGGCGCGAGCGGAGGCAACTTCGGCGTTCGCTTGTAACAGCGCGGCGTCGGCGTCATCGGCATCCTGCTGGCTGACGGCATTGATCGCTTTGAGCTCGCGATATCGCTCCGCCTTCAAGCGCGTCGTGTGTTGATTCGCCTGCGCCTTCGCGAGCGTGGCTTGGGCGCTGTCCACCGTCGCTTGATAAATCGCGGGATCGATCTGATAGAGCAGGTCGCCTTTCTTCACGGCGCTGCCTTCAACGAACTTGCGTGACTGCAGGATGCCGGTGACTTGCGGCCGCACATCGGCAACGAGCACTGCGCTGGTACGGCCGGGCAACTCAGTGGTGAGAACCACCGGCTTCGGCTGCACGACCACTGCGCTTACTTTCGGTGTGCCCTGCGCAGCGGCGCCCTGTGCCATTGGCGGTTTACCGCAAGCGGTCAAAACAGCGAGGCCAACCAGGCTGAGCGCGGCGGCCAGCGGTGCGCGGTAAGGAGGGCGAATCATGGGGGCTCCCGTCGTCGGCAAAATCAGGTCAAAAGTGTACTGTACGGTTTAGTTTAGAATTGACAGTCGCGTCCGGTCAAGCAAAAATGTACACCTCGGTTTAGTTATGTGACGGGTTCGACATGAAGGTTCGCACCGATGCGAAACGCGACGAAATCGTTGAAATCGCAAGAAAAACCTTTCTCGAGCTGGGCTACGAGCGGACCTCCATGGCGGAGATTTCGGCGCGGATGGGCGGCTCGAAGGCGACCTTGTATGGATACTTTCCGTCCAAGGAGGCGCTGTTCCTGGCCATCGTGAACAAGCTGGCCGAGCACTACGTATCGCCAGCGGTGCAGCGTCTGGAGCAGAGCGTCGATGAAGATGTGCGCGAGGCGCTGCAACGGTTTGGCGAGCAGTTCCTCGCGTTTATTTCCGATCGCGAGGCGGTGGCGGCGTTTCGCGTGGTGGTCAGTGAGGCCGCCCACTCCGACATCGGCGAGTCGTTTTATGAGACCGGCCCGAAGCG
Organism: Steroidobacter cummioxidans; assembly: GCF_003104955.1. Lineage (NCBI taxonomy): Bacteria > Pseudomonadati > Pseudomonadota > Gammaproteobacteria > Steroidobacterales > Steroidobacteraceae > Steroidobacter > Steroidobacter cummioxidans. The sequence continues at coordinate 102,761 of NZ_LSRW01000017.1, forward strand.
CACCATCGAATCCATCGGTCGTTTTCTCGCCGGTGCGATGGATCGAAAACAATTGCGCCGTGCCGATCCAGAGATCGCCGCTCAACACTTGACGGCGCTGCTCGCACACGCCGAGCCGTGGCATCAATACTTCTCACGCAAGGTACCGAATCCGACACGCGCTCAGATCAAGCGTATCGTTGAGCGCGCATTGGATGTGTTTCTTGGTGGATATAAAGCCTGACTCACGCTTTCCGGGTCAGCTCGGCGAGCCAGGTCGTTTGCCAGGTCGCGCCATTGTCCGCGGATGATGCTTGTTCCCAGCGAGCTGAAGACGGAGTGATGCGCGACCACTGCGATCGCACCTTGAGCGGCTTGCCATTGAGCGTGTCATCGCCAATGAAGGTGCCGACGCCATCCTTGAAGCTGCCGCGCTCTGACATTGTGATCTGTGACGGATTGCGTCCATCCATCCACCAGCGTAACCATTGTTTGGTGTCGCGATCGTAAGCTCGCAGACTCACGCCGCGATAAACGCCGCCAGGCGCGTTGAAAGTTTCGCTATCCACATTGCCGAAGCCGCCGAGCACGGACCAGTTGGTCAGCGTGTTGTCGAACCCTTCCCACTGATTGTCTCGTTTGAGACGTCGATTGCGGACCTGCCACGTCCCCGCCAGAAAATCCCAGTCGCGCGGCGCATCGTCGAGGCGAGGCAGGGAGGTCGGCCTGGCGTTGGTGCGTGTGAAGTAGTTGCGCCAGTTCACTTCCCAGGTCTTGCCGCCGTCCGGCGAGAACGCTTGTTCCCAATTCGGACGCTTGCTGTGGATGTCGAGCCAGCGAAAGCGCACGGTGATCGGCCGACCTTTGAAGGTGTCCTGACCGACGAAGGTGCCCGAGTCGGCTTCGATGCGGCCGAGCACCGGCGGATCGAGTCGGGTCGGATAACGACCATCCAGCCACCAGATCGCCCACTGCCGGGTCGCCGGATCGAAGGAGCGGATCGACAGCCCTCGATAAATTCCGTCGGGCAGCTCGACCACGTTGTCGTCGAGGTTGCCGAGCCCGTTCAGCGTGGTCCAGAAGACGCTCTTGCCGTTGAACTCCTGCCAGTCGTCGTTGCCCGCGAGGCGCTCTTTCAAACGGCGGTGCCAGACATCCCAGTTGCCGATCAGCCAGTCCCAGTCATGCTCGGATGCCGAAATATCCTTGGCGCCCGCCAGCACGGATTGACTGGCTGCGGCGGCTCCCGCCATTGCCATCGCGATCATGACATCTCGGCGATTCATCATCGGGGACATCCTCTGTAGTTGTTCCTCGGGAGCATGTTGGCAACAGCCGCGCGAAGTTGACCACGCGAAGATCGGACCTATACCCTAAGGCGAACTTATGGTGGGGGATCACCGCTTTCCGTCGCTGGTGTCGATCCGAGCCTTCGAAGCTGCGGCTCGTCTGCGCAGTTTTGCCAGGGCGGCCCAGGAGTTGGATACAACTGCCGCGTCGGTGAGTTATCACGTCCGGCAACTCGAGCAGCAGATCGGCGTGACGTTGTTCCGACGTCATCCCCATAAAGTCGAGCTCACCGAGCCTGGCGAGCTGATCGCCACCGAAGCGATGCATGCGTTCGCGGCGTTACGCGCCAGCTTCATTCGCGCGGCCGATTTGGATCAATCACGCCTCTCGATCACGACCTTGCCGACCATCGGCACGAGCTGGCTGACGCCGCGCCTCGGTCGCTTTCGTGCCAGGCATCCTGACCTTCAATTCGAATTGGATTTATCTGCCGAGGCGCAGGATCTCACCGCGGGCCGATTCGACGCGGCGATTCGTAACGGTCATGGTCGGTGGCCGGGACTGCGCGCGACCAAACTGTTCCCGAGCATCTTCATGCCGTTGTGTATTCCCGCGATGAAGGATGCGGCGGCCAAGCTCGCCGATCCGAAGCGTGCGAGTGAAGTGCCGCTACTCGGGCGCACCGACTGGTGGACGTTGTGGTACCAGCAGTTGGGGTTCAGCGAAGTCCCCGCGCTCAAAAGCATTGGCGCGAACCTGTCGGTCGAGTATCTCGATATCACACAAGCGTTGGCGGGCGATGGGGTCGCGATCGGCTCGCCGATTCTGTTCAAGGCCGAGCTCGACGCGGGCCGGCTGGTTGCTGCGCACGATCTGGTCGCGACCGATGGCCGGGCGTTCTGGTTCACGGTGCCGGTGGTGCGCCAGGACAGCCGCAAAATCAGCCTGTTTCGCGACTGGATCCATGACGAAGCGGCGGCCGCCTGCAGCGCGGCTGCGGAGTTCATTCGGCGGGCGAGGGCGGGTTAGCTTCAAGCGCTGTTGCTGGCGGGCCGGGGACCTGGGCTATACTCAGACAATTCGCCCGACTTCGGAGCAGTTCATGGCGTCACCCGTGTCTTCTCTCCCGGCCAGCCAGAGTGCCGGCATCACCAGCACGCAGAAATCGGCGCTCACGCTGCTCGCCAGTCTGTTCTTCATGTGGGGCTTCATCACGGTCATCAACAATACGTTGCTGCCCCACCTGCGCTCCGTATTCGACCTCACCTATACCCAGACCACCTGGATCGAGTCGGTGTGGTTCATCGCGTACTTCGTCGCCTCCATCCCCTCCGCCAAGCTCATCGAGCGCATCGGCTACAAGTATTCGATGGTGGTGGGACTGCTGATTATGGCGGCCGGCGCGCTGCTGATGATTCCGGCGGCGCGGATTCCTTCTTATGGCGTCGTGCTCACGGCATTGTTCATCATTGCCGCCGGCATCACGCTGCTGCAGGTTGCCGCGAATCCCTATGTCGCGGTCATCGGGCCGGCGGAAAGCGCATCGTCGCGTCTGAATCTCGTGCAGGCGTTCAATTCCATGGGCACGACGTTCGCGCCCTTGTTCGGCGGCTATTTGATTTTGAGCCGCAGTGCCTCAGGCAACGTCGAAGGCGGCGCCGCCATGTTGACGATGGAGCAGCGCCTGGCCGATGCGCAGTCGGTGCAGCTGCCTTATTTCATCGTGGCGATGGTGCTGGTCGTGTTGGCCGTCGTGATCGCGCGCTACAAGCTGCCGGACCTCGATGCCGCCGCGCGCCGCCTCGACGCGGCGGAGCGCAAGAACCACTCGCTGTGGAAGCATCGCAATCTGTTGCTGGGCATTCCCGCCATCTTCATTTATCTGATCGCCGAGATCGGCGTCAGCAACCTGTTCATCAACTTCGTGTCGGCGCCGGAGATTGGCAACCTGACGCACGCGCAGGCGTCCAATTATCTGTTTCTGCTCTGGGGCGGCATGATGGTGGGCCGCTTTGTCGGCAGCCAGTTGATGCGTAAGTTTGCGGCCGAGAACGTACTGGCCTGGGCCGCCACCGGCGCATTTATCGTCATGATGTTGACGGTCTTCGCGACCGGCCAGCTCGCGATGTGGAGCCTCATTTCCGTGGGTCTGTTCCACTCCATCATGTTCCCGACGATCTTCACGTTGGGCATTCGCGGCCTCGGCCCGCTGACGGAAGAGGGCTCGGGCCTGTTGATCATGGCGATCGCCGGCGGCGCGCTGGTGGTCGTGCAGGGACGGCTCGCCGACATGTTTGGGTTGCAGGCGTCCTTCCTGCTGACCGCAGTGTGCGAGTTGTATGTGCTGTTCTACGCGATGTGGGGCTGCAAGGTCACGTCAGCTGAGCCGGAGCAGCACCTGACGGCGCCGACGGGGAACTAGGGCCTGTTAACAGGCCCTAGAGGAACTCAACGCGCGCGCGGCTCTCGTCTGCTTCGATGCGCAGACGCTGATTGCGAGTCAGCGTCTCCCACGCGTCTTCCCAGAGCACGATAGGAATCTGGACGCCGTAGAGCTCCTCTGCGACCAGGGCGCCCATCACCAGAATGGGATCGTACTGGCCGAGAATGATTGCAGCAGGGGCGCGGCCGGCGCGGGCGATTTCCACCAGCGCGCTGGATGAGGACGAAGAGCCTCGTGCGGCTCGCATCGCCAGAATGCGATCGGCAATGAGCGTGCCCTGTTGCGGATGAGTTCGGTCGACGATCTCGCTGGACTGCAAATCGACGCCGCCCCACAGGCTCAACGGTGTGTCGAGCAGTAACAACTGGCCTTCCCGCGAGCCGGAAGTGAGTGCGCGAGCATCAGCGATCATCCGGCGCCACCTTTCCCAGTTCGGCAGAACGAATACAGCGCTGCAGCGTCATCAGACCGACGTGTCGGCGCAGGTTCCCTGGGCCGTAATGCGCATACTTCGCAGACGTTGTGACGATTGCGCCCGTCGTGTCTCGAACGACGGGAGACACATACGTGCAGGTGTCGACGACGACCTTCACGCCGAACTCGCGCAAAGGAGCGAGATGCTCATCTGCATCCACGGACGCGGCGATCTCGCGCGAGGTGGAGACGAAAACCTCAACGCCCGATGCCGCGCGACGACCGCGAACTGCCGCGCTCAGCGCTTGGAATTCCGTCATCGAGTAGTGCGGTGTGCCCAGGCACATCGCAGAGACCGGCTCGCCCTCGTTCAGTGGGCAGAGCTTTGCCGCGGCTTGATGCAAGTCTGCTGCAGAGATGGATTGGCCTGAGATCGAGGCTAGCGTGGCCTGATCTGCGAATTGCGCCGCTTCAGGCGTCAAACCTTCCGCATGAAACAGCGCCAATGCGCCCGACGATGCCGCCGCCGAGCCCAACGATTTCAACTCATCTTCATTCGTATCCGCGGGCAAGCCACGCAGCAGTGGCACGTGCCCTTGCGAAAGAGCGCCAAGCGCATAACCCACCGTCGCGAAATACAGATCGCGCGGCAGCTCCGATCGTTGCAGCGACACCGTGTCGATCACCAGCGTCGGGCGGCGGTTCTCCTCGAGATGCAAGCCGGCCAATGGCACGCGTCCAGTCAGTGCGGCACAGAGATCTGTGAAATCGCCGTAACGATCGGTTCTCGCGCCGAGCACAGAGTTCGCGAAGACGATCGCGTTCGATTCCGCCCAGGCGATGTGCTCGCCTGCGCGAGGACGAATGACGCGCTGATACGGCGCGCAGGTCAGTGTGGGTTTGCATCCCAGTTGCAGGTGTAATTCTGTGAGCTGGCGCTGTGCATCGAGGAGATTGGCGGGACCGCAGTGCCATTCCGGATGCGTCACATCGACGGCGGCGACATTGAGCGTCGTCGGTACGCGAACTCGACCGCCGAGCGACACGAAGCGCTCCACGAAGTCGATGCTCGAAGGCCCGTGATACAGGCAACCATCGATATGAGCGGATGCGACGCTCACGAATTCGCGCGCGCCTGAAGCTCGACCGTACCGGACCAGCATCGCCATCGCGCGTGCGGCTGCTTGGCCGTGGGTGCCGTCGAGCAGCGCCTGATCGATGGGAGCGAGCTCGATCAGTTCTGCTGCCATTTCTCGAATACCAGTTCCGCCGCGGCCAGATCTTCCAACGCCGCGCCGACGGATTTGAATAGCGTGATAGCGTCGCGATCGGTGCCGCGCCCGGCATGTTTCTTCTGACACAGCGCGGTCAGGTCTGCAGCAATGTCGTCGGCGCGAATGTGTCCGCCGTCGATCGCCTGGAGCAGGTCGCCTGCTTCCTCCATGGCGCCGGCGTACGTGTCGACGAATACACGCGCGCGCGAAAAGCACACGCCATCGGCTTCGCACATCTCCGGGCGGAATGCGCCGATCAAGTCGACGTGCATGCCCTCGCGCAGGTCGGCGCCGTGGATCAATGGTGACGTGGCCAGAGTGGCCGATGAAACAATATCTGCGGACGAGAGCGCTGCCCGGACATCGGTTACTGCTTCGGCTTTAAAGTTGCTGGCGCGAGCCTGTGCGGCCGCGGTAGCTGCGTTCTGTGGATCGCGTCCCCAGATCAGAATCGTCTCGATCGGAAAGGCGCTGGCATAAGCCTCGATCAGCGCGGGAATCATCGCTCCGGTTCCCAACAGCAACAGCCGTCGGGAATCCGGACGAGCAAGGAATGTCGCAGCCAGCACGGAGGCCGCAGCGGTGCGCCGCCTCGTGAGCGTCGCTCCATCCAACACTGCGAGCGGGCGAGCGGTGGCGCGATCCATCAACACGTAGCTCGACCTGACCGACGGCCGAGCCACGCGATCGACGTTGACGATCTTCACGCCAAGCCGTGAGCTCTCGTTCCAGGACGGCATGAGCAGGAGCGAGGACGTCTTGCTCATGTCGTGCGCGTACCTCGGCGGCGATTGATAACCGCCGTTCTCGAATGCGGCGCGCAACGTCGCGATCAACTCCGGCATGGGCGAGAGTCGTTCGACGGTGGCCGCATCGATCAGAGGGACGCTGTCGGTCATGGTCGCTTTTATCCGGCGGGTTTGCGGAGCTTCAGTATCTCACGCGTCTCCGCCGGCGTGGCTACGCTGTAGCCGCCAATGGAATCCACGATCTTGCGCGCGCGCTCGACCAGTTGTCCGTTGGTTGCCCACACGCCGCGCGAGAGATACAAGTTGTCCTCGAGCCCGACACGGATGTTTCCGCCGAGCAACAGCGTCTGCGCCAGCATCGGCATCTGCTCGCGGCCGATGCCGAAAGCACCCCAGATCGTGCCCGGCGCCATGAGGCCGCGCTGATAAAGAATGGTCTCGACACCGTGCGGCGCAGCCCACTGCACGCCCAACACCATCTGCATCATCGCCGGCCCGTCGATCAAGCCTTCTTCGACCAGTTTGTTGCCGAACAGAATGTCGCCGGCGCCGAACACTTCCAGCTCCGGCTTCACGCCCGCGGCCTGAAAGCGCTTGGCCATGGCGCGCAGCGTGTGGGTCGGGCTGAAATAGATGTATTCGGTTTTGCCTTCCACCTGATTGTTGGTGACGATGTCGAGCGTGGCGATCTCGGGTAGCAGTTCTTCGACGTGAGCGACGCGCTCATCGACGCCGACGACATCGCTGCCGGGAGCCATGTGGCCTTCGCGCTCGGGATCGGGCAGAAAGTAAGCGCCCATGCCGCACGTGAGATTCAGCACGATATCGACGCCGGTTTGACGCACGCGGTCCACGACTTCACGAAAGTGCGCGCGATCGCGATTGCCCTGGCCCGTCTTCGGATCGCGCACGTGAATGTGCACGATGCTGGCGCCGGCTGAGGCCGCTTCGATACACGCGTCGGCGATCTGCTTCGGCGTGATCGGCATCGACGGGTGTTTGGGATTGAAGGGCGCGCCGCCAGTGACTGCGCAGGTCAGGATGGTCTTCTTGTCGCTCATGATTACTCTTCCCATTCCATGTTGCCGCTCAGCGCGATCAGCTCGCCGGTGACCTTCTTGCCCTGCTCGGAAGTGAGGTACTCGACCAGATCGGCGAACTCGCTTGGCTCCACTTTGGTCCGTAACGAGACGTACTTCAGATAGTCGTTCTCGATGTCCTCGAAGCTGCGGCCGGTCGCATCGGCATTGCGCTGGACGATGAAGCGGAAGCGGTCATTGTTGATGATGCCCGGCAGGATGGCGTTGCAGCGGATGCCGAACGGTCCCAGCTCTCGCGCACTGTTGCGCGTCAGGCCTTCGACACCGGCCTTCGAGGCGATGTACGGAGCGCGAAACGGAATGCCCGTGCGAGTGGAGCAGGTAGAGAAATTGACGATCGAGCCGCCGCCATTCGCTTTCAACATGGGAATCGCGCGCTTCATGCAATAGAACATGCCGCTCAGATTGACGGCGATGGTCTTGTCCCACTCGTCTTCATTCATGTCTTCGATCGGGCCGCGCGGTCCGGCCATGCCGACCACGTTGACCAGAATCGTCAAATCGCCGATTGACGCGCGCACGTCGGCGAACAAACGATCGACATCGCCACGCACGCCCACATCGGCAGTGCTGCCGCTCATGCCGGGATTGGCGGCGAGCGTTGCTTTGACGGCGTCACCGCGCACATCGCAGATGTGCACCTTGTGGCCTTTGCCGGCAAAGCGCTCGGCAATGACTCTTCCGACGCTGTCACCGGCGCCGGTGACCAATACGCGCTCCATTGAAACTGTCCTCTAGCGATTACTGTGAATTGGCCGCCGCGGGCAGGAGCAATCGCTGCGCGATTTCTCGGGCGCCCGCATCGAGCGGAATGGATTTCCTCGCGTCCAGATCGAAGCGCACCGTGATGCCTTCCATCACGGTGCAGACGCGGCCGTCCGAGCGGCGTGACAGCTCGGTGCGGTGACGGATCGAAGAGTTGCCGAAGCTGATCAGGCCGCTGCGCAGGATGATGAGGTCGCCCGCGACCAGCTCGTGCTGATAGGAGATTTCATGACGCACATCGGCCCAGCCGAGGCGTCGGCCGTCGCGCACCTCGACCACCGGGCCGAATTCGCCCAACAGGTGATAGGCGGCGCCATCCAGCAGCGGCATCTGATGCTGGACCGAGAAATGCCCCATGGAGTCGCAGTGCCATGGGAACACCACGCCGCGAAAGGTCTCGATGCCATGCCCGGCCTGCTCGCCCATCCCGATCCTCCACCGTCCGCCAATAGTCGACAACAGTTATACAAATTGTTTTTTCAGATACTAGCGGCGTCTGCTTGACTTGTCGACATAGATTATACAGAGTGCTTCGGGACGATCCGGTAGCTATGAAGAGATGGGGCTCACATGCGTAAATCGCTTTCAATCGGCCTGCGTTGCGGCGTTACCGTCGCGCTTCCGTGGGTCGCTCTGGGCAGCCAGGCTGCCGAGCAGAGCGCCGATTCCGGCGTGCTGCAGGAAATCGTCGTCACTGCCAACAAGCGCAACGAAAGCCTCACCGAGGTGCCCTCGACCATCGCGCTGCTGACCGGCGACACGCTGGAGCAGCGGGGCATGCAGCAGTTCTCGGAGTACATCAAGGCGGTGCCCGGCTTGAGTGCCATCGACGCGGCGGCGCCGGGGCGCGGTCAGGCGGTGATTCGCGGCGTCACTTCGGGTGTGAAGCAGAACGCGCCGACGGTGGTGTTCTATCTCGACGATCTGCCGCTGACCGCCAGCAGCCCGCTGGCCGTGTCGGGCACCAACATCTTCGATCCGCAGCTCGCCGACGTGGAGCGCGTCGAAGTGCTGAAAGGTCCGCAGTCGACGCTGTATGGCGCCAGTGCCATGGGCGGCTTGATCAAGATCGTGACCAAACAACCCTCGTTCTCGGGTTTCGAAGGCTCGGTTCGCACCGAGTTCGGGGGCATCGAGGACGGCGGCGCCATCTATGGCGCGAACGCCTCGTTCAACCTGCCCCTGAGCGATCGAGTGGCATTGCGTCTGTCAGGCTATGGTCGTCACCGCGGCGGCTTCGTCGACAACGCGCGCTACAACGACAAAGACGTGAACGAGTCGGATTCCTACGGCGTGCGCGCAGCGCTGCGAATTCAGATCAATGATGTGCTGGAAACCAGCTTCTCCAGCATGTACCAGAAGACCGAAGGCGATGCGTACGCTTACGAGTCGCTGGATCCGGTGACGTTGAAGCCGATGTTCGGCCAGTATCGCTTCGATCTCAATTACAACACCGCATTCTCGTCCGAGTACCAGACCGTCGCGAATACCACGACCTACGATGCCGGCTTTGCGACCATCACCAACACACTGAGCTACTCGCAGACCGACGATTTCTTCCTGCGTGACTACAGCAACCAGTATTACGTCTTCATTCCGACGGCGCCGGACGGGGTCGGAATTCCGGGCCGCACGACGACGGTGACCGAGCGTGTCACCAACGAGTTTCGCATCGCGTCGAAGGAAGGCGAGAAGATCGAGTGGCTGGCGGGCTTGTTCTATACGCGCGAGAAGGATCGCTACGGCGCGCATATCAGCGCTAACGATCCGGTGACTGGCGCGGTGCTGCCGGGCGAGATCGGCAATGTTTATACCTTCGATCTGTTCGCCAACTTCGAAGAGTACGCGGCGTTCGGCGATGTGACTTACAACTTCTCGGATCAATTCGAAGTCACCGCCGGCATGCGCTACAGCAAGAACGAGCAGGATTTCCGCGCACCGCGCTCGGGCGTGATTTCAGCCAGTCCGCTGCTGACCGGCGACTCCTCGGACAGCGCGAACACGTATCTGGTGACCGCCAGCTATCATCCGACCGAGCGCTCGACGATCTACGCGCGCGCGGCCAGCGCCTATCGACCTGGCAGCACGCAGCCGCTGAACAACTCGGCGGCGCCGGCCGAGTACGGCCCGGATCATCTGTGGAACTACGAGGTCGGTGTGAAGGGCGACTGGCTCGGCGGCACGTTGAGCCCGGAGCTGTCCATCTATCACATCGATTGGAGCGACATTCAGCTCAACTCGCTCGTGAACGGCTTCTCGGTGATCTCCAACGCCGGCAAGGCCGAGAGCGAAGGCGTGGAGGCGTCGCTGACCTATCGGCCGATCAGAGGGCTTTCAATTGCCGGCGCGGCCGCGTACAACAGGGCCAAGATTCTGACCGACAACCCCTCGATCGGAGCCGTCGCCGGCGATACGCTGCCATTCAGCCCGAAGTGGACCGGCTCGCTATCGATTGACTACTCAATGCCCGTTTCCGCCGCTGCCGATGCCCTGTTCGGCGTGACCTATGCGTATCAAGGCGAGCGCTATACGGCGCTGTCCGGCGATGCGATCAACACGCGTTACGAGTTGCCGGACTACTCGACGTTGGACCTGCGAGCGGGCCTGGAGTGGAGCACGTACTCCGTGTCCTTGCGCATCGACAACGTGACGGACGAGCGAGCGCTCACGTCGGCGCAGCGTGTGCGTGTCAATGCCACGCAGAACAATCCTGTCATTGGTACGGTGCTACAACCGCGCACGGCCATGTTGGCCTTGGGTGTCAAATTCTGAGGAATGTCGGTGCCGGAATCAGTCGAAGCAACAGGGCTGCATAACCGCGTCGAAGCTTATTTCCGGAACCTGTACCGGCCCGGAACGCAGCAGTTTCACGCGGTTGTGCATGCGGTGGAGAACGCGAGCACCGGAGTCATCGCTTTCTCCGGTCCCATCTACGATGCGGACGGCGGATTTCCCGTCACCCGTCTCGGCATCATCGATGCCGACGGGCGCATGCAAGTGCTCAGCTCCGGCAGCGCCAACGACGCCGATCCAAAGTGGTCGCCGGACGGCAAGACATTGGCCTTCGTGTCGGATCGGGCTCGCGGCGGCGGCAACTTTCAATTGTTCCTGGCGAGCGCGAGCGATCTCGCGACGCAGCGTCCCGGGCCCATCATCGCAGGCGAGGTAGTAGAAAGCTTCGCCTGGTCCGGCGACGGTCAGCGCATTCTCCTGCAGACAGCCGAGGCAGGAGCGGACGCAGCGGGTTCGGCGAGCACCGCCCAGATTGGCAGCCGAACAACACAGCGAGCCAGCTGGACGCCGACTGTCGAGACGGGCTCGCATGATGGCCAGTGGCGTCGGGCTCGCGTTTGGACCGTTGCGACCAATGCGCTGACCGATATCGGCGGCGCCGATCAGAACGTCTGGGAAGCGGATTGGTGTGGCGACAAAGAAATCGCCGCGATCGTTTCGGCCAGTCCCACCGAAGGCGGCTGGTATCAGACTGAGCTGGGCGTCGCGCCGGCCAGCGGTGGACGATTTGTTTCTATCGCGCGCCCGCCGGTGCAGCTGGCCAAGGTGTGTGCCTCGCCGGACGGACAGCACATCGCGGTGATCGAGGGAAGATTCCATCGCACCGTGGCGCTGGGATCATTGACGATTTACGACAGCGCCGGCGCGGTCGCGTTGCGCCCGGTGCTGGGGGCGGAAGTTTCTTCGCTCACCTGGCGTGACAATGATCGACTGGCCTTTGTCGGCTTCCAGGCGCCCGGGACCGTCGCAGGAACGTTCCATCTGTCGACGCGGCAGGCTCGAATTGCATGGAGATCGTCGGGCACGGCGGGGCGCAAAGTGCCGTCGGGCTCGCCTGCTGGAACCGCCGGCTTTGTGCTTCCAACTCACGCTTTCGACGCCTATGCGCGCATCGTGCGTGTGGATGATGAAGGTCGCGAGCGCGTCGTTGCTGACTTCACGCACGAGGGTGCAAAGCAAGTCCTCAACGTGCTGGATACCGCCAAGGCGATCAGGTGGCGGGGCCGCGACGGGCTGGAGATTCTGGGCTATCTCGCCCTCCCGCAACACGTCGAGCGGCCGCCCCTTGTAGCGTTCATTCACGGTGGGCCGTCGCATCTGTTCCGCGACTCCTGGACCTTCGACAATCCGCTCGCGGCTTTGCTGGTCAGTGCCGGCTACGCGGTATTGTTTCCAAACCCGCGCGGCAGTTCGGGGCGAGGCTTGGAGTTCGCGTCGCGCGTCATCGGTGAGTGGGGAGGCGAAGACAGCTTCGACATCCTCGCCGGTATCGATCATGTGGTCGCCAACTACTCGGTCGATGCCGAGCGATTGTTTGTTACCGGCGGCAGCTATGGCGGCTATATGACGTCGTGGCTGGTCGGTCAAACCCAGCGGTTCCGCGCAGCTTGCGCCATCGCGCCATTGACCGACATGCGCAGCCAGTTCTTCACTTCGCATCATCCGGAATTTCTGTCGATCTATACCTGCGGCGATCCGTACGAAAGTGGCGGGCCGTTCGATGAAAGAAGTCCGCTGCGTCACGCGCACAAAGTCACGACGCCCACGCTGGTGATCGCAGGCGAGCGCGACAAGACCACGCCTTCGAGCCAGGCCATGCAATTTCACCGGGCATTGGTGTTGAGAGGCATCGCGTCGACGCTGGTGCTGTACCCCGAAGAGGGTCACGCGGCGCAGCGCTACGAAGCGCAGATCGATCAGGGCATCCGCGTGCTGCAATGGTTCGAGGCGCATGGCGGACGGCGCCGTTAGGGCTGGCATCGAGCCGGCGGCGCCCGCGGCCGGCGTGATCGACTCCACGCTGTACTCGCCAGCGCGGCGCTGGTTGTTTCTGGCCATTCTGTTTCTGGTCGGCACCTCGAGCTCCGTGGACCGAGTCGTGATCTCGGTGCTGCTCGAGCCGATCAAGCAGGAGTTCCAGGTTTCCGACACCATGCTCGGCATGCTGAGCGGTTTGTCGTTCGCACTGCTGTACTCGGTGCTGGGATTGCCGATCGCGAGGCTGGCCGATCGAGGCGATCGCAAACTCCTAATCACTGTGGCGATTACCGTGTGGAGTGCGATGACCGCGCTTTGCGCCGCTGCAGGTACATTCTGGCAGCTGCTCATCGCACGCATCGGCGTCGGTGTCGGCGAGGCGGGCGCGACGCCGCCGGCGCAATCGCTCATCGTCGACTACTTTCCGTTGTCGCAGCGAGCGCGGGCGATCGGCATCTTTGCCACGTCGGGAACCGCGGGATATCTGCTGGGCTTGTCGCTCGGGTCGCAGCTGGTCACGTCGTTCGGTTGGCGCATGACGCTGCTTGCCTTCGGCTTACCGGGTCTGATCGTTGCGGCGATCGTTTATTTCGTGCTCGACGAGCCGCGTCGGCGGCAGGCGGCCGCCGCCAAAGCTCCGCCGGCCGAGGATTTCATGCAGTCGATTCGCCGGCTGCTCGCCAAGAAGTCATTCGTCCGGTTGCTGATCGGATTCACCATCTATCACTTCGCTGCGTATGGCTCGCTGGTGTTTGTGCCGTCGTACATGACGCGCGTGATCGGCAGCCCCATCGCGGACGCTGGGCTTTACTACGGCATGACTTCCGCGCTCGCGGTGCTCGTCGGCAGCCTCGCTGGCGGCTCGCTGTGCGACATGCTGGTACGTCGTGACAAGCGTTGGATCGCGTGGTTTCCGGCCGCCGGTTATGCGCTGGCGGCGGTGCCATCGGTGTTGATGTTTCTGATCGACGATCTGACGCTGTTTCTGTTCGTCAGCACGCTGAGCGGCATTTTGCTGTACGCCTCGCTGCCGGCCGCATTCTCAGCGGTGCACGCGGTGTGTGGCAGCGCGCGGCGTGCGACGGCGATTGCGCTCGTTCTGTTCTTCGGCAATCTGCTGGGCTTCGGTCTGGGACCGGTGCTTACCGGTGCGATGAGCGACGTGTTCAGTGCATCGATGGGTCCGACGGGGCTGCGTTATGCGCTGCTGTTGGTCATGGCGCTGACGGTGCCGACGTCGTTGCTGATGTTCAGCGCTGCGAAATCGGTGCCCCAGGATCTGGAGCACTGAAGCAAACCGTTACTTGCGCGGCGACAACGAGAAGTCGGCGGTGTTGGTGCCTGCGACGAAGCTCCGGATGCGGTCCCGGAACTCGTCAGAGTGACGGAACACCAGCTTCTCGGCGGCATCGGGATCGCGGTTCTTGATCGCAGCGATCATCTGGCGGTGCTGCTCGACGACATCGCCGTAAGTCGACTTGCGCACATCGGCGGGCTTGAACGCGAGAATAGACAGACGCATCACACTGCGGAGCATCTTGGAGCAGTCCGCCGCCAGAAATTTATTGCCGCAGGCCTGATTGATCGCATCGTGAAACATCCAGTTGGCTTCCACGATCAGACGCGGATTGCCGCCGGCTGAAGCCTGTTCGAACTCTGCATTTCGCTGCTCCAGCAGTTCGATGTGCGCAGGCTGACGACGCAACGCCGCCCAGCGCGTGGTGACGCGCTCATAAAGCTCCAGCGCTTCGAGTATCTGCGGCAGCTGATCGAAATCCAGAGGCGCCACGCGCGCGCTGCGATTCGGCGCGAGTACGACGAGGCCGTCAGAGGCGAGGCGAATCAACGCCTCTCGGATCGGCGTGCGCGAGAAGCCCATTTCATTGCTGATGCGGACTTCGTCGAGCTCGGCGTTCGGCGCCATCTCCATGCTCAGGATTTTTTCCCGCAGCAGTGAATAGACGATCTGCCCGGACGACTGGCGCGTTTCGTCGCCGCCCGCGTGGTTGCCCGCGCGGCTTCTAACCGCTTTTTTAGTGCGCTTCATGCGTGCCCCAGGATCCTTGCATGGTCATTGTGTGCGCACGAAGTCTACCAGTCTCGACATGAAGCGCGCGCCGGCCTCGATCTGACTGACCTCGATGAATTCGTCGGGCTTGTGCGCCTGGGCGATCGAGCCCGGGCCGCAAATCACCGTCGAGAAACCGGCTGCTTGGAATTGTCCAGCCTCGGCGCCGTACGGGACCGCCGTGCCTTCATCCTCCAGGCCCTGCAGCTTGGCGCACAATTTCTCGGCTGCACCGTTCTTTTCATAGCGAAGACCGGGCACTTCCGCCAACGCGCGAACCGCGATGCCCATGTCTGCGCCAGCGGCCTTCAACTTCGCATCCGCGTCAGCGACGGCATCCCAAAAATCTTTGAGGACCTGCTCCGCGTCGCGGCCCGGAATGCAACGCAGATCGAATACGAAGCGGCATTCCCGCGCCAGGATGTTCGCAGCCGTGCCGCCGTGGATCATTCCGACAGTGAGCGTGGACCACTCGGGCTCGAAGCGAGCATCGCGGTGGTGCTGCTGTTCCGCCTTGGCAATGCGCGACAGGATGGCGAGCAGATCGATGGCGATCATGTTCGCCGACACGCCCTCGTGCACCAGGCTCGAGTGCGCTTCGCGGCCCCTGATGACCAGTTCGTAGAAATGAATGCTCTTGTGGCTGTTGACGATGGTCATGCTGGTGGGCTCGCCGACGATGGTGGCGAGCGGCCGATAACCGCTGTCGACGATGTGCTGGATCAGATGCGGCGCGCCGAGGCAGCCGATTTCCTCGTCGTAAGAAAACGCCAGATGCACCGGGCGTTGCAACGGCGCGCGCTGGAGCGCCGGCACGGCGGCCATAGCCAGTGCGATAAATGACTTCATGTCGCTGGTGCCGCGCCCGTAGAGTCGATCGCCACGACGAGTCAGCTGGAATGGGTCGCTGCTCCAGGGTTGATTGGTCACGGGCACGACATCGGTGTGACCCGACAACACCACGCCCCCATCCGTGCCCGGGCCGACAGTCGCGACCAGATTCGCCTTGGTGCCCGCTGCATTGGCGATCCGCTTGGAGCTCACGCCATGCGCGGCCAGATAGTTCTCCACGTAGGCGATCAGCGACAGATTCGTGTCTGACGAAGTGGTGTCGAACGCCACCAGCTGCGCCAGGACGGTGAGCGCCTCGCGGGCGATCTCGACATTCAACGGCTCGGCATCGACCGCGGATTTCTGCATGAAAGACGGCAATTCTGGCGCATCCTGTAAAACGTCGCCGCGCTACCGACAACAATTATACAAATTGTATTTTCTTGCGGCACATCGAGCAACAGCCGCGATTGAACCGGTTCGGCGGGCGGTGCGATGCTTGCCGCCCTACAGCGGCGGCTGTCAGTCAAAAAGGGGGAACCATGATCGACCATCTCGGCATTTCCGTGCCGGATTTCGCGGCGTCGAAGCAGTTCTATCTCAACGCGCTGGCGCCACTAGGCATTGGCGTGGTCATGAACGTGCCCAAAGAGGAGAGCGGCGGCCCGAGCGATTTCACTGGCTTCGGCGCCGACGGCAAACCTTTCTTCTGGATCGGGCAGGGCGTGGGGCCGCAGGGCATGCATCTGTGCTTCACAGCCAAGACTCGGGCCGAGGTGGATGCGTTCTACCAGGCGGCTCTTGCCGCGGGCGCTCGCGACAATGGCCCGCCCGGCATTCGCGCCCATTATCATCCGAACTACTATGGCGCTTTCGTCATCGACATCAACGGTGTGAATCTCGAAGCGGTCTGTCATCGGCCCGCCTGATAACACTCAAACGCAGGAGACAAGAAATGAGAAATGTATTGCTCGCGTCCGCGCTCGCCACGCTTACGGCGCTGTCAGGTTGCTCGAAGCAAGAGCCCACGACGCAGCCCGTTGCTGAAACGACCCAGCCGGCGGCAGAGAGTCCGTTGGTCGCCAGCCTCAACGGCGAGTGGCGCAGCGCCGATGACAAGTCGCGCGATGCCTATCGCCATCCGCAGGAAGCGTTGGAGTTCTGGGGCCTCGCACCAGGCATGACGGTGCTCGAAGTGCAGCCCGGTGCCGGTTGGTGGAGCGACATTCTCGCGCCGTACGCGAACACAACGGGCGGCCAATACTACGCGACCGCTGCGGATCTGGCGAACCCCGAGCTGCCTGAAGCGGCTAAACAGGCGCGCCAGGAGTTCGAAGCGCGATTCGCAGCGAAGCCGGAAGTGTATGGCTCGGTGCAGTTCGTGAACTTCGGTGCCAAGTCGGCGCCGCTGCCGGAGAACACCTTCGACCTCGCGCTGTCGGCGCGCTCGTTCCATGGCTGGATGGGCAGCGGCCTCACCGATAAATTCCTCAAGGATCTGTACGGTGCGCTCAAGCCGGGCGGCATTCTCGCGATCGAGCAGCATCGCGCCAATCCGGGCACGCAGGATCCCAAGGCGCCGACCGGCTATGTGACCGAAGAGTATGTGATCGAGCAGGCGCAGAAGGCCGGCTTCGAGTTGGTGGAGAAGTCCGAGATCAATGCCAACGCCAAGGACACCAAGGATCATCCGTTCGGCGTGTGGACGCTGCCGCCGACCAAGCGCACGCGGCCGTACAGCGAAGGCCCCGATGCCAACGACCCGAACTTCGATCGCACCAAGTATGACGCGATCGGTGAGTCGGATCGCATGACGCTGAAGTTCCGGAAGCCGGCGACGGCTTGAAGCAAGCGTGCAGCACACTCGGACGGCTGGTGCCCATCGGGCACGAGCCGTTCCGAGAACGCGCCGGTCCGCCAGGACCGGTTCGATAAGATGACCGCCATAAGCCTCATAAACAAGAGACGGTCATCCAATGAATATTTGCAACTGTTCAGAAACTCGTCGATGTCTTGGTTCGCACGCGCTGAGGGACATCGCACTACAGTTATAACCTACGGCTGCCTCGGTTATTTCTTGCGCGCCGAGGGCATGTCCGCATGCAACTCGGCGAGGCGCTGCGCGTTTAACTCCGCGATGTCGGGCGCAACATCGATGAGGGCAATCTCCCCTCCGTAATTTACACGGAGGGCCTCATGAGAAGTCAACGCGCTATCCGAGGAGACTTTCAATGGCGAACGAGCGAAACAATCCTGAGGAAAGGAATCGTAATCAGCAGCAGCAACAGACGTCACAAGGTGGCAAGCAACAGGGCCAGGGCCAGGGCCAGGGCCAGGTGCGTCAGGATCAGCAAGGGGGCGGCTCGAAGTCGGGTCAGCACAGCCAGGAAGGCGGACAGCGCAATCAGCCGGGCCAATCGGGTCAGATGCGCTCACCCCAGCAAGGTGGCAATCGCACCGAGCAACAGGACAAGGATCGGGACCGTAATCGCTGAAGTATCGATGCAGTGAGTGGGAGCCAGCCGAGCAATCGGCTGGCTTCATTTGTTTCGAAGGGTTGGATCGAAAACGGCTCAGGCGTCGTAGTCCAGCACCCACCGCTCGGCCATCAATGGGCCGACCGCTTGCTTCACCGGCACATGCACTGGATGGTCGGCATAGGCGTCGAGCGCCGCCCGGTCGGAGAATTCGGAGTACAGGCCGATATCCACCGGTGAGTTCTCCGCGAAGTTGAGACCGACTTCCAGGCCGAGCAGGCCCGGAATCTTGCCGCGCATGCTTTCGAGTTCCTGCTTGACGCGCGCTGCATCAGCTTTGTTCTTGAGGCGCCACAGGACGATGTGCTTGACCATTGTTTGATTTTCCGCGTTCAGTCGAGGGCCGCGATATTACAACGCGGTGGCGCGTTGAGTACGGCGTAATGCCAGGTACGTCGTCAGTAGCACCGCCCAGCCCACAGTCAACACAACGGGAATCAGCTCCAAACCCCAACGCTGCGCAATCAAGCCGCACAGTGCGGGCAGCGCAGCCAGGCCGACCGCTCCCATGGAGATTTGCAGGCCGACGGTATTCGCCGTATGTCTCGGGCCCACCCGTGCCGGCGTGGTTGCGATCATGGAAGGGAAGATCGGGCCGGCGGCGAAGCCCATCAAGACGATTGCGACGGTGTCCACGGCCGGATGCAGGTCGAGCAGCAGTGTCACAACGCCGGCGAGTGCGGCAAACATGCAGAGCTTGATGATGGCATCAGGGCTGGCATCGGCAGGCAGGAACGCATAGCCGAGACGACTCGCAAACAAGCCGCCCCAATACAGCGTGACGGCTGTGCCTGCCGCCGCGGTGGGAATGTCGCGAGCTTCATATAACAACGAGAACACCCACGCACCCGCAGCAGCTTCACAACCGGTGTAAATCAGGAACACCAGCAACGACAGTTGCACCTTGCCGAGTTGCAACGTTTCCAGCAGCTTCGCCGGCCGCTGATGTTCCTCATGCGCCGTGACTGGAGGCGGCCACTGCCGACGCGACATGATGAAGGCAACCGCGAGCACGATCTCGACGACGACGATGATTCGATAACCCAGCTGCCAGGGGCGGCCGGTTGACAGCACTGTCGTCATCAATGCGGGTCCCGCAGCGGCGCCAACGCCATAGAACGCGTGCAGCACATTGACGAGCCGCGCCGAGTAGCGAGTAGCGGCATGCGTGTTGATGGCCGCATCGATGGCCCCCGCGCCGAAGCCGGTGAGCAATCCGAGCGAGACCAGGACAGTCCACGAGGGAGCGATGCTGTAACCAAACAGACTGAGGGCAGTGAGGGCACAAGACAGCGCGAGCAACTCGCCAATGCCCATCCGGCTGAGGATGACGCCGGTCGCAGTGCTCGCTATCACCGAGCCTACGGTCACGGTAATGAACAACGGACCGAGCGCATCCTGATGCAGACCAAAATACGTGCGAAGTGCCGGCCACGCGACTCCAATGACCGCATCCGGCAGACCAAGTGCGATGAATCCAACGAAGCTCAGGACGAGCAACAGCTTGTTCGGTCGTGACATGAAGCGGCGGGTCAGCTGTTGGCGAACTGGCGGCGATACATCGCCGGGCTGGTGCCGGCGACGCGACGGAAGTGGCGTCGGAATGTTTCTTGCGATTTGAATCCCACCGCCTCGGCAACCCGAGGCAGCGAATGGCGTCCGGCTTGCAGCATGTCTTTGGCCAGCGCGACCCGCTCGCGAATCAGCCACTCATAGGGTCCGAAGCCCACCGTTTCGTGAAACTGACGCTGCAGGGTGCGAGGGCTCATGGATGCACGACGAGCCAACGTTCGCAATGTGTGTGCCTGAGCTGGATGCGCGCGTACCCAGTCGAGGAGTTTCGAAAGACGGTTGCGATCATCCTGAGGCATGGGCCGCGGCAGATATTGAGCTTGTCCGCCTTCGCGATGCGGCGGGATGACCAGGCGTTGCGCGACCTGATTCGCGATGCTGGCGCCATAGTCCCGCCGGACCAGATGCAGCAGCATATCCAATCCAGCAGCGGAGCCGGCCGAGGTCAGCACCTGTCCCGAATCGATATAGAGTGAGTTGGGTTCCACGGTGACGGCCGGATAGCGCTTGCTCAGGCGCTCGGCGTAACGCCAATGCGTGGTTACCGTTCGGCCGTCCAGAACGCCAGCCGCTGCAAGCACGAACACTCCCGAGCAAATCGTGCAAAGGCGTGCGCCTCGCTCATAAGCGGCGCGAATCCGGCGCAGTAGTGCCGGCGGAGGGATTTCGTCCGCATTCCGCCAGCCGGGAATCACGATGGTGTCCGCCTCATCGAGCAACGAGAGTGAGTTCGGAACTCGAATCTCGATGCCGCCGGCTGCGCGCAACGGGCCGCGCTCCGCTGAGCACACGGCGAAGTCATACCACTCTACGCCGAGCTCCGGCCGCTCCAGCGCAAACAGCTCGACGACACAGCCGAACTCGAACGTGCACAGTCCGTCATACGCGAGCGCTACGACACGATGACGTTGGACGCGGCGGCTGCCGCGGGCGGTTTTGCTCATGGCGCGATGTTACCGATCTATGGCGTCGGCGCCAGTGGGTGGCGAAGTGGGCTTTGCGCAGAATGCTTACACCATCCAACGCCTGGAGGCACTCATGACCACCGCTGTGACCGCTGTCGCGCCCGCTGCAAGGGACCGCGCGCTGGCGCATTTCGAGACGGCGCTCGAGTTCGAGACCGATTGCTGGGACGTGCACGACGCCCTATCCAGCGGCCAGCAGGATTTTGTGTTGCTCGATGTGCGTAGTCATGCGTTGTATGAAAAAGGCCATGTGCCGGGTGCGGTGAGCCTGCCGCATGGAAAAATCATCGAAGGGACGCTGCGGCAGTATCCGTCCAATACCGTGTTCGTCGTGTATTGTGCGGGACCTCACTGCAACGGCGCACATCGTGGCGCGATCCGACTGGCGCGACTCGGCCGCCCCGTGAAGCTGATGATCGGCGGCATCACTGGCTGGCTGGATGAAGGATTCAGGCTGGCGACCGGTAAGCAATGATTCGTCGCCTCAGGGAGCGCTGGCGAAAGCGCGCGCAGGCTTCTACTCTTGCGGTATGCAAAACATCAGCATCCGCGCGGTCATTCTTGCAACGCTTGCCGTTCTGGGCATCGACATCATTTCCGGCATGGTGCTGACCCAGATGTTCGGCGGCCCGGGGTTCGATTCGGAGCTGTCGAGAGAAGAGATCCGGCGCGCCTATCAGGTAATGATGCAGGATGTCCGCTACCTGGCGCTGGGATTGCTCTTTGGCACTGCATCCACCGTGCTCGGTGGCTATCTGGCCGCACGGCTTGCGCGCGGCATGCCGTATTACAACGCGCTTGCGTTCGGAGTGCTCGGCATCCTCATCAGCATGATCGGCGCGGGCGATCTGCCGACGTGGGTCAAGGTCGTCGGGTTGGGATTGAGCGTGCCGGCCGCATTGGTGGGCGGACACATTGCGAAGCTGCAGATGAGCAGGCCAACGTCATGAGCCGCTGCCGTACGGGCGTGTGATGATTTCCAGATAGTGGCCGTTCGGATCGTTCCAATACACGCCGCGCCCGCCATCGTTGCGATTGATCTGGGCGGGGCGCGAGTGTCCCGGGTCGGCCCAATATTCCAGCTGGCGCTGCTGGATGCGCCCGAAAATCTCATCGAACTCGCTTTCGCTCACCAGGAAGGCATAGTGCTCGACGATGAACGGCTGGTCGGTATCGATGTAGTCGAGCGTGACGCCATTGTCGAGGTTGGCCGTCCAGAACGGCCCGAACCTGGTCGGCTCGGCCAGGCCCAGCAGCTGCGTTAAAAACGTCGCCGAAGCCTTTGCATCCTTCGCGTGCACAATGGTGTGGTTGAGCTGAATGGCCATGAGTTTGCTCTCCGCGCCGTGCGCTGCCCTACGTAGTATGTCAGAACGCAATATAGGCAATCCCGCCGTATCGTCCGGCACAGCAGGTTCGTATGTTGGCGAGGCTTGCCTATACGAGGAGACGATCATGGCACGTTATCTCATCGAGCGTACTTTTCCCGACGGTCTTGGGCTGCCGAGCAATGCGGACGGCGCCAAAGCGGCGTCGACCGTGGTCGCGAACAATGCCAAGGAAGGCGTGACCTGGGTGCATTCCTATGTGACCCCGGATCGCAAAAAGTCCTACTGCATCTACGACGGTCCGTCGCCCGAGGCCATCCGGCTGGTGGCCGAGCGCAATGGCTTGCCGGTCGATCGCATCACGGAAGTCAGGGTCCTGGATCCTTATTTCCTGTACTGACTGGAGTCGAGCTCGCACCCGGGCGCCGCCGCCGCGCTATGATCCCGTGACTTTGGGGCGTTGCGGGCCCGGGCATGAACCTGTTGGAACGGGATGAGCTGCTGACCTCACTACAGGTGCTGCTGCGCAATGCCGCTGCGGGCCAGGGCAGCCTGTTGTTTCTCGAAGGCGAGGCGGGCATCGGCAAGACCTCGCTGCTGCGAGCTTTCGCTGACTCGCAGCGTGCGCAGGTGCCGGTGTACTGGGGCGCTTGCGACGCTCTGCAGACACCCCGGCCGCTCGGCCCGTTGTTAGATATCGCCGCACAGCTCAAAGGTGAGTTGCAGACCGCTCTCGATGGCAATGTCGATCGTCTGCGTGCCTTCAGCAGTTTTCTGACCGAGCTGGCCCGCCCGCCTGCGCTGGTCGTGCTGGAGGACATGCACTGGGCGGACGAGGCGACGCTCGACTTGCTGCGCTATGCGGGCCGTCGTATCGGCCGCACTCGTTCGCTGCTCGTCGTGAGTTTTCGTAGTGACGAGGTCGGGCCGTCGCACGCGCTGCGTCTGGTGCTCGGTGATCTCGCCACCAGCGGCGCGAAGCGAATGTCACTGCAGCCGCTGTCGGTCGCTGCTATCGAGGCATTGATCGGCGATCGCGACATCGATCCTGCTGAGCTGCAAACAAAGACCAATGGCAATCCGTTCTTTGTTACTGAAGTTGTCGCGGCCGGTACAGCAGGAGTGCCGGCGACCGTGCGGGATGCAGTGCTCGCACGCGCTGGTCGGTTGCGACCATCTGCGCGTGCCATTCTCGATGCCGCGGCTGTTGCCGGTCCGCGTATCGAGCCGTGGTTGTTACAAGAGCTGACGTCGGCAGAGAGCGGTTGGATCGACGAGTGCCTCGCGACCGGCGTGCTGTGCGCACAGAACGGGGTGTTCACATTTCGTCATGAGTTGGCGCGTGAAGCCGTGCTCGATGCGTTGACTCCAACGAAAGCCATGAGCTTGCATCGAATGGTGTTGCAGGCGTTGCAATCGCGCTCATCCACGGACCTCGCCCGTCTCGTGCATCACGCCGAAGGTGCTGCATTTGAGGATGCCGTATTGGCGCTGGCGCCCGCAGCGGCTCGTGAAGCGGCGGCGAAAGGTGCGCATCGACAGGCGGCTCAGCAGTTCGCGCGAGCGCTCAAGTTTGCCACGGCATCTACAGCTCAGCGCGCCGCGTTGCTCGATGACTATGCTTCCGAATGTCAGCTCAGCGGCCTGGTGAGCGACGCCATAGTCGCACGACGGAGCGCCGTACAACTGTGGCAAGGCTTGGGTGAGCGAAGCAGTCAGGCGATCTCGCTTGCTCGACTCGCACACGCGTTGGTGGTGTCTGGAAAGAATGCCGAAAGCGAGTCGACGATGCGCGAGGCCGCGTCGCTGGTCGCCGATGATTTATCGAGCGCGGCGGTTGTCGTGCGCCGGTGGGCGGCACATTTGCGAATGCTCGATCGTGACGTCGAGGCAGCAATCAAGCAAGGGGAACAGGCCAAGGCGGTCGCGCAGCGGCTTGGCGATCGAGAGTCGGTCGTTCATTGTCTCAATACCATCGGCTCGTCGCTGATCGTCGCGGGTCATGTGGAAGAGGGCTGCGCGCAACTGGAGCGTAGCCGTGCACTCGCGCAGGAGATCCGCTCGGACTCATGGGTCGCGAGCGCCTTCGTCAATCTCGGCTCGGCGTGCGGCGAGGTGTATCGATTCGATCTGGCTGACAACTACCTTCGCCAGGGTATCGAGTTCTGCAGCGAGCGGGACATCGACTTCTCCCGCTTGTATCAGCTGGCGTGGCAAGCGCTGGTGTGGATGTATCGCGGGCGTTGGACGGAGGCGACGGGCACGGCCCACGTGGTGCTTGCCGATCAACGATCGCCGGTGATTGCTCGCATCACCGCGTTGATTGCACTCGGGCGTGTGCGCGCTCGTCGCGGTGATCCGGCGGTGTGGGAAGCTCTGCATGAAGCGCAGGAGCTGGCGGGCAACACGGGAACGTTGCAGCGGGTGGCGTTGATGCAGGCGGCGCGCGCCGAAGCTGCGTGGTTCGAGGGAAGAACTGCCGAAGCGGCGAGTGAAGCATGCGCAGGTGTCGAGCTGGCGGTCCGCAAACGACATCCGTGGTTTGCGTCGGAGTTGTTGTTCTGGTGTTGGCAAGGGGAGGGTTCCTTGCCGGGCGGCATGCCGCAGTTTTGTAGCCAACATCCTTTCGCGATGGAGATCTCTGGCCGCTGGCGAGAGGCAGCTGACGCATGGAGCGCGTTGAAGTGTCCGTTCGAGGCGGCGCGCGCGATGATGGAAGGGGATGAATCGGCGCAACGCGAAGCGCTGGCAGTGTTTGAATCATTCGGCGCGCGGCCCATGATCGAGCGGATGCGCTACAAGTTGCGCTCGGCCGGCGTTCGTGGAGTCCAGCGTGGGCCGAGAGAGAGCACGCAGAACAATCTGGCGGGGCTCACGACCAAGGAAGTGGAAGTGCTAGGTCTGCTGGCGCAGGGGCTCAGGAATAAGGAGATTGGCCAGCGATTGCATCGCTCGGCGAGAACCATCGATCATCACCTGGCGGCGATATTCACCAAGCTCGATGTTTCAACCCGCGCCGAGGCGGTCAGCGCGGCGTACCGCCTCGGGTTGATTTCAGCCAGCGCGCCGTAGCGTCACTGCGGAGGCTGCGTCGTCGTCACGCCGGCCGGCAAATCATCGCGCGATGTATCGCGACGCTCGCACTCCGACTTCTCCAGTCCCTGCATCTTGGAGCAGTCAGGCCGACCTGGCTTGCCCACGCCTTGCGAAGCAGGCGGTACGTGCGGCTGAGTGTTGACGTTGTTGTTGGGGGCCATGCTCTGCTGCTGCTGTTGTTGCAGCGGGCTGTTCGCCGGATTGTTGGGATCGATGCGCGAGTCCGGCGGAAACACAGTCTGCTGTACCGTCGAGTTCGGGTTGGTCGGAGTCGGCTGCGCCGGCTGCATCGGCTGAGTCGTCGAGTTGGGCATCAACTCCTGCTCGGCTGCGTTCGGCTGCATTGGCTCGGTCGCCTTCGGCAGCGATTCCGGATTGGGCGGGTTCGGCATGTCCTGCCCCATGCTCGAGTTCGGTTGGATCGGCGGCATCGGTGCCAGTCGTGCTGGTGGTGCCGGTTCCGCGACCGGGGGCAAATTCAGTGGCCGACTCGCCGGGTTGCCGGTGTTCTGTGCGCCGGCGCTCGAAAAGCCCGTCACAGCCACGGCTGTGATGACGTAAATATATGTGCGCATTGAACTTTCTCCACAACCTCCATGCAGGAGTAACGGGCCGGGCAGGGGCCGGTTCCATGGGGTACAGAAGGCCTTCTGTGCCACTTTTTTTTCACCGATCTGCATCTGTTATGCAGCACAGACCGTCCCTACCATGGCTCTACCCACGGAGAAAAAGCGATGCGGATTGCCAAGCCCCTGCTGCTGATAACGACGCCGATCGGCGTCATAGGCGCGATTTACGAGGCATACCGCCAGGCCGGTGGCCTGGTGATCCTGATGGTGGCGCTCATGTCATTGATCGGCGTCGCGTTCGGTACGCTCGTCTACACCATTCGCCGTGAAGCGGCGGAAGAGAAGCAGCGGCTCGCCGCCAAGCAAGCCATCCAGGCCAACGCATCGGAGCAAGCATGAAAGAGCTCATCATCCTGACGATCATCGGTATCGTCATCAGTCTCGGACATGCGCTGTTCAGCATGGTGTCCGGCCCCACCGACTCCAAGCGCATGGTGAAGGCGCTGACCATTCGGGTCGCCTTGTCGGTGGCCTTGTTTGCCTTCCTCATGATCGGCTGGTACATGGGAGCGCTGCAGCCCCACTAGACGCAAGCATGAAGCTGTATCAGGAGCTGGCCGCCGATATCACGTCGCTCATCCAGCAAGGCACGCTGCAGGCGGGCGAGCGGATTCCATCGGTGCGCGAGCTGTGCCGTGAGCGAGGAGTGAGTCCCGCCACGGCGATGCGCGCCTACGACGTGCTCGAAGCGAATGGTCTGGTCGAGAGTCGCCATCGCTCGGGTTATTTCGTCAGCAATCGTTGGCAGCAGACACCCAATGAGCCGCGCGCCTCGCGGCCGTCGTCGCGCACTACGCAGGTCGATGTCAGCGATCTGGTCTTCAATATTCTCGAAGCATCGCGCGATCGCGATGTCGTGCCGCTGGGATCGGCATTTCCGAGTCCCACCTTGTTTCCCTGGGCAAAACTCGCCAGACATCTCGGCAGCAGCGCGAGAAACATGGATCCGTGGAGCACCGTCGAGAGTCTGCCGCCCGGCAGTCCGGAGCTGCGACGTCAGATCGCGCGTCGCTATTTGCAGTTCGGTTCTCGGGTGCCGGCCGACGAAATCGTCGTCACGTCCGGTGCGCTCGAAGCACTGACGCTCTGCCTGCAAACAGTCACGCGCCCCGGCGATACGGTTGCGATCGAAGCGCCGGCGTTCTACGCCTGCTTGCAAGCCATCGAGACGTGGGGCTTGCGAGCGGTGGAGATTCCAACCCATCCGCGCGAAGGCATCGATCTCGGCGCGCTCGAGCAAGCGATCGTAAAACACAACGTGCGTGCCTGCTGGGTCATGACGACGTTTCAGAATCCGCTCGGCGCGTCGTTGCCGGAAGAAGAAAAAAAAGAAAAACGCGATCTGGTACAGCTGCTCGCCGAGCATGAGATTCCGTTGATCGAAGACGACGTGTACGCCGAGTTGCATTTCGACCAGCACCGTCCGAAACCCGCGAAGGCATTCGACCGCAAAGGCCTGGTGCTCAACTGCGGCTCGTTCTCCAAAAGTCTGGCGCCCGGCTATCGATTGGGCTGGACCGCCGCGGGTCGGTTCGCCCCCGCAGTTCAACGCCGCAAGGTGACGACCTCACTCGCGACCAGCGTACCCATTCAGAACGGCATCGCGCAGATGCTGCGGAACGAAGGTTACGATCGTCACCTGGATAAGCTGCGTCAGGCGTTGCGGTCACAGCAGGGCACGGCACTCGCATCTATCAAGCAACATTTTCCCTCGGGCTCCCGCGTCGCGACGCCCGAAGGTGGCTACTTCCTGTGGATCGAGTTGCCGGAGCAGGTGGATGTGCTCGAAGTTCATCGCCGCGCCATCGAGGCCCACATCAGCATTGCGCCCGGCCCGATGTTCTCGGCGCGTCGGCAGTTCCGCAATTGTCTGCGCTTGAACTACGGCCACCCCTGGACGGCCCAGGTCGAGGACGCCGTGGCGGAGTTGGGTCGCATCATCCGCGGGCTGACCTGAAAAATTTTCTGCTGGGCTCGAGATTCAGCGTGAGCTCGCCCTGCCGCGCGAGAACCGCCCGCTGAGCCAGCCAGCCACGAATACCAGCGCCAGGCTGATCCACAGGGGGAGGCGCGCGCTGATGAAAAACAAATCGATCGACACCGCGTCTCGGTTCTGGACGATGAATGCAATCGCGAGCACTGCAAGTGCGATCGCCAGCCAGTTTCCGAACGTCAAGCGAGCGATGAATGACCGTTGTTCCAGCTGTGTGTTCATTGGGGACTCACCTGCGAGAGGTTGAGTACGCTCGTCGTGCTCTCTGTAGAGAATCGAGGGTAGCCGGGCGAATCATGGGGCCCAATAGGTGACGAGGGCACTTGCGCCAGGAACGCTCAGTGGCTGGCCCGAACCTCTCGGCCATAGAGCGGCTGCACAGGGCGGGCATTCATCGGATAGATCGCGCCGAAACGCGCGATCTCCTCTGCCGAGACGGAGGTCGGGTGTTGCAGAACGAACCATGTGACGCCTTCCGTGCACGGTGGCGTGGTGAGCGATCCCGTGAACGTGTAGTAATCGTGGTTCTCGGGAAGTAGATCCGCTGCGTTGATGGTCACTCGATCGACCGCGATCTCTTGGTTCTGTTGCGCGGGGAGATTGCTCCAGAGGTTATCGATGAGTGGGCTCGCGTGTCCCTTCGCGAGCAGCACTGCTACGACGGCCAGCCGGCCGTCGCTACCCTTGTGCACCAGGTGTGCAACCATGTCATAGCGCTTCTCGTCGATCTCCTCCTCGGAGGGTTTGTGGAAGTGAAACTGCATGAGTTGATAGCGTCGGCCACCTACGTCAATGAAGCTGCCCGGCGCGTAGTTCACCTGGATGGTGTGACCGTTGTCGACGATCCTGAGCGGCGACGGCTGGTAAGCGAAATCGATGGAGGGCAGATTCTCCGCGTGCACGTCGTCATCGCTGATATCGATCGGTGACTGATCGTGTCCCACCGCACAGCTATCGTAGTCGTGCTCGAGGCTGCCCCATTTCTCCGGCCCCGTCTTTCCGCTGTAGCTCCAGTGCGCGCTTTCTTCGGCGGAGACGGAAACAGTCATCGTCAGTGAGACAGCAAAAATTGCGGCCAGCGTCGACTGCCGCGTTGCGCTAGTGCCTGACATGGAAGACTCCTGTGTCGATCGCACTTAGACGCGAGCCTGGGAAGCTGCTGGCGGCGAGTCAAATTACATCCGTGCTGTCGGGCAGGAGCGGACAGCCCGTCGATGCGCGCAACTCAGTCCGCGGCCGCGTCACCCTTTTGTACTTCGTAACGCAATTCAGCCATGCCCGAGCCCATCTGATGAACGGACATCAGGCGCAGAGCTGGGCTGAGCAGCCTGCGCGGCAATAGCGGCTTGCCGCTGCCTAGCGTGCACGAGCCAATTTGAATGATGAGTTGATCCAGCAGGCCACAATCGTAGAACTGGCCGGCGAGACCTCCGCCGCCGACAATCCAGATGTTCTTGGTGCCCGCAGCAGCTCTCATCTCAGCATGTATCTGGCGAACATCTCCGCTGACGAAGCGAATGTCATGGCCTGCCATCGTGGGAAGCTTGCGAGAAGAAAAGATCCATGAGGGCTGACTGTACGGCCAGGGTGAGCCTGTCTCCGCGGCCACCTTGTCCGCACTCCTGAGCATCCACTCATACGTGGCCGATCCCATCGCCAAGGCACCCACGCCTGAAATGAACTCCGGATAGCTGGAGTCATTCAAGTTGCCGAGGGCGAACAGCCAGTCCAACGAGTCGTCCTCAGTCGCAATGAATCCATCGAGGCTGGCTGCTGCGTAGTAGATGGTCTTCATGCTCTGCTGGTGCTCAAATGACGTGGCGTGCGTGTGTCGGTTCGCAACTATGATAGCGTTCCGTCGGTGACATGGTCTGTCATGGATTAGGCGAGGCACTACCATGCATGCGAATCTGTCTGTCGTCGTGGCGCTGGTTGTCGCACTGGTTTCGGCGCCGCTTGCAAGTTTCGCGAATGACAATGGAACCCTCGATGGGTTCGTGGCACGCGAGTATCAAAGCGGGGCGGGAATAAAGCTGCCCTATCGCCTCTATGTGCCGGGAGCTGCTAAACATGGCGAGGAGCTGCCATTGATCGTGTACCTGCACGGCAGAGGCGGCGCAGGCACAGACAACCGAAAGCAGATCTCGGGCGGCAATGCGCGGGGCACCCATGTCTGGATCGAACCGGCGGTGCAGGGACGGCATCCCGCGTTCGTGCTCGCGCCACAGATTCCTGAGGCCTCGACATGGCATTGGTCCTCGCATCGCGCTCGCGCGAAATGGTCGCCGCGCTGCGAACAGTCAATTCGTCGGTTAGATACACGGAGTACCCGGACGTGGGCCACGATGTGTGGACCCGAGCGTTCGCGGAGCTCGATCTGCCGGAGTGGATGTTCGCGCAGCGACGGCTCTGATTCACCCGTTATGGAGTAGCTATAGTTCGATGTGCATTTGTTGACAAACATCTCAATTGGGGAGCAGCATGCCTTCGGGCTATAAGGCAGTGCCCACCAACGCAGTTGCCGTAAAGTTGCGGACGGATTCCCAAGGAGAAGGTCATGGACAGACTTGTTTTCTCCACTGCGCGCACGATGCTTTCTTCGCTTGCCCTGATCGCCTGCACAGTGGGCGCGACGTCGCAGGCGCATGCCGAAGCAGGCGATTACAGCGCCCTGCAGACGATCGTGAATCTGGTCTCCCCGCCGCCTGCCGACAACCCGGTGACGCCGGCGCAGATGCAAGGGCCTTATCCACTGCTGCCGAATCCTTCTGGGTTCAATGACGGCTTCAACCCCGGCGCCTACTATCAATGGCAGACAATCAAACTCGCGCCCTCAACCGGCGCAGTGTGCGGCAACGGTTCGCAATACAAATTTTTCGTGAACCGTGTGCCCAATACGCGCAACACCATCATATACATGGAAGGCGGTGGTGCGTGCTGGGACTATGCAAGTTGCAGCGGCCAGACTGGTATCCGCGGCGCTCGCAATCCGAATGGCATTCCGGACGACTACATGAGCTTGCTCAGCCCTGCGAGCAGCCTGGTCAGTCCCTTTGTCGTGCGCGCGCATCCGTGGTCGTCGGTCAAAACCCAGAACTGGAACATGATCTATGTTCCTTACTGCACCGGAGACGTGTATAGCGGCGACAAAGTCGCGGTGTACAACGATCCCACCGGGCAGAACGCTCCGCTGGTGTGGCATCACAATGGCGCCCGCAACACCCGCGCCGTCCTCGCGTGGCTGAAAAATCGATTGCCCCGGCCGACGCAGATGCTGTCGACGGGCTGCAGCGCAGGCGGCATCGGTAGCCTCAATAGCTATGCGACTGTCCGGCGTGACATGGCTCCAACCTACGGATATCTGATCAACGATTCCGGGCCGTCGTTCTCGGCGCCTGTCGGCGGCAATCCCGCGCAGTATCCGTCGGTACCGTTACATACTCAGATTCGCTCCGCGTGGGGATTGGATCAGGGGCCGATGCCGTATCTGGCTTCGGCGCTGCCCGGCTTCGACAGTAACAATTTCGGCAGCATTTACGCGGCGCTGGCCGCGAAAGTGCCGAACGATCGCCTTGGCCACACGCATTTCTGGCAGGACCTGAATTATTCGTCGTACTCGTACGAGCGCTTCTTCCCAGACATCGTCAACGCGCCGAGCCAGGCTGCGAAAGAGGCGCTGATCCATGCGAAGTGGGGCACGGATACCGAACGTCTGAGACAAACATTGCAGACGCTGCCGAGTTTCGGCGGCTACTTCCCACAATTTCGTGCGCTGAACGAAAGCCACTGCACGACCATCGTCGATTTCGAGAACGGCGACATTCAAGAGCGCTCGCTGGAGCTGCGCCACTTCATCGACAGCGTGCTGGACGGCAGCGGCGCCGTGCTGGACGCGTCCGAAGCCAGCGATCAGGCCGACCGAGCCAAGGCGCCCAACTTGCTTTATCAACTGATCGAGTCGCTGTTGTAGACGCGTCGATGCAAGCTCGATGGACAAAGATCATCGCCCTTGCACTCGCAGCCATGGCCTTGGGCTGGGCGCTGCATCTGAGAATGCCAATAGCGGAGCGAACGAAGCCGACCGACGCGAGCGGGACCCCCGGTGAAGCGAAGGCGAATCGGGATGCTTCCTCGTATTCGCCTGCACCTGCTCGTGCGGACGCGCAAGCACGCGCGAGCGAGAGTGCCGGCCCTGTCGATGCTCACGAGCGCGCAAGATTCAATGAGCGGGCCCGAGAATTTTTCGCGCAAGCTCCGGCCTTATCCCCCGAGGAGGCTCGTCAGCGAGCAGCAGATCTCTCACAAGAGCTCTCTCGCATCGAACAGGTTGGAGGCCTGTCGGCGGGTGAAACGTTCCTGCTTCGTGCCGGATTGATTCGAGCCACCGTTGCCGATGAACAACAACAGGTAACGCAGCTCCGCGCCCTCAAGGAACGCTACGAGGTAGATGCCCGTCAACGCAACGCTCTGGCGGCCGCACAGTCCGATCCGATGTTTCAACTGTACAAAGTTCGGGAAAGTCAGATCGTCGCCGAGACCCTGTCGCTCCAGACCATCCCGAACGGTCTGAGCCGCGACGAATATCTCCGACGCCGCTTGCAGGCGGAACGCGAGCAACTGCTCGGCGAGGCGATGTAGTTGGATTTTCAGGCCCGACAGCGCAGACTCGCGCGATAGTCCGTTGACAAGGGGAACCGCACCGAGACCCCAAGCGTAAACCGGACAGGGCAGTGGAATCCTTTCATGAGCGCCTCCACATGGCTAACGGACCCACGATGAAGCGCCTCAAGCCCGGGGCGCTCATCGGCGCAGTCGTAATCTTCGTCAGCCTGGGAGCTGCTCTCATGTCCAGTCGCGCGAACGAGCCCGATAAGAGTGATGACAAGGGGGCTTCCGGGACAGCGGCTGCGCGTGCAGTTCTGCAATCGCTACCGGAAGCCAAGCGAACGCGAGCCAACGTGTCATTCGATTCGTCTGAGCGCACGAACTGGAACTACGTTCCCGGCAGACGCGCCGGCGTCGCTCTGAAAGAGCTCGATGCAAACCAGAAAGCGCTGATCGATCCATTGCTGCGTTCCGCGTTGAGTCCCGCAGGCTTCGCGACGGCTCAACAGATCGTGCAGCACGAATCGATCCTGGCAGAGATCGAAGGCAACCCGCGGCGCGATCCGGAGCTTTATTACACCGC
Organism: Steroidobacter cummioxidans; assembly: GCF_003104955.1. NCBI lineage: Bacteria > Pseudomonadati > Pseudomonadota > Gammaproteobacteria > Steroidobacterales > Steroidobacteraceae > Steroidobacter > Steroidobacter cummioxidans. Next base: position 135,752 of record NZ_LSRW01000017.1, read on the forward strand.
AGTTTTTGGAGAACCCGGTCCGCGTGCCCCCTGGGCATGGCGATTTGAGGGCCATCATCTTTCTGTCAACGTGACCCATGTCGACGGTCAAACTCAGGTCGTGGCGCCGCTCTTCATGGGATCGAACCCCGCGCGCGTACCGCGCGGTCCAAAAGCCGGCCTGCGATTGCTCGCGGCGGAGGAAGATCTGGCTCGCGATCTGATACGCATGTTGCCGGAGGAGCGACGCACCCGCGCGATCCTTGCCAAGGACGCCTTCTCAGACATCGTCACGCGTAACGATCCAAAGGTAAGTTCGCTGAACATGGAAGGGCTTGCGGCACGCGACATGTCTGAGACGGAACAAACCCAGTTACGCAAGCTACTGCACGTGTACTCGGATCGCATGACGGAGAGTGCTGCACGAGATCAACTCGAGCGCATTGAGCGCGCGGGCTTTGACAAGCTGCACTTTGGATGGGCTGGCAGTATCGAGCCGGGCAAGCCCCACTACTACCGAGTGCATGGCCCGACTGTCCTCATCGAGTACGACAACACTCAGAACAACGCCAATCATATCCACAGTGTCTGGCGCGACCTGGAGCGCGACTTCGGCGGTGACTTGCTCCGTGCGCACTACGAAGCGCATCAGACTGACGGTCACGGTCACGGTCACGAGCACTAGCGTGTCCGCGCAGACCCTTCCGACGGTGGGGGAGAGCTGCCAAGCACTTCTACGGAATCTGCACCATCCAGGACGATTTGTACGTTGGCCTGGTTGGGATCGATTGCATTGAATTTACCCGTTGCGCGCACCCTCACGTTGGTGCTGATCAGCTTGTTCCGCCCGCTCACTGCCACATTGCCACGCTCATCCCAGGCCAGTTGCAGTTTCTTTCTGATCTCCTCGAACCTCTGCTCACTCTCGAAATTCGCCAACGTGTATTGCCGTCGCAATCCGCCCGGCAACTCCTGCAGAACTGCGAAGACGTTGAATGCGACCTGCGGGCTCTTGGGAAACAACACCAGCTGCCCCTCGACGGCCGCCGGTTTGAGATGAAGCGCCATCGCCGAATCCACCACCTCAACGGGCTGCGAGGCGTCCTCTCGTAAGCGCAGATGCACCGGTTTATCGGGCTCCGATCTGATTTGGTACGACAGTCGCACCACGTCGTTGCGGGCCAGATTGCGGGTGAGCTCCGGGCGGCGGACAGGAACGGGCAGTACCACATCTTTGTACTCAACGACGAGTATCCGACCGCCGGCGGCCACGTTATGAACGAGGAATAGCGCGCTGTCTTTGCCTCGCAGATCCATTGGAATGGCGGCGCTATAGGTGTACGCAGGCACCGCAGGCGTAGACTCGTATCTCTTCACGACTTCCAGCTCACTGAGCTCGACGTGGGGCTGCGGGGAAGGATTGTCGAGCAGCTGCCCCTTGATTCTGACCCGGTCGTGACGATGCAGGCCCGCAAGCGCAGAAGAGACTGCTGTGTTTCCAGAGATCAGCGAGACTTCGATGAAATCGAAAAAGTTCTTCGGATTGCGGTACGTGAGTACGTAGAGGTCCAGTTCGGGATACGCGCCATGGATTTCTCCTACCACGCCGCCCTGCGATGTCAGTTGTCGTTCGAACAACTGCTGCTGACTGACGGCACATCCCTGCAACAGAATCAGGCACGCAATGGCGGTGAAGCAAGCAAAGGGTCTACGAGTCATCTGACATCCGCGTACGAAAGTTGCTTGGAGCGGCCGAGTCTGCCAACTGTCGATCGATGATGTCCAGACGCGTGCGTCTGATCCCGCCGAGGCCAAAGCCGTTGGTCTGACTCGGCCGCTCAGACCGTCGGCACCGTGCCGCCATCGATCACATACTCCACCCCCGATATGGAAGCCGCTCGCGGCGAGACTAAAAACGCGATGAGATCCGCGACTTCGCGTGGCTGCGCGGGGCGCCCTAACGGGATGCCGCCCAGTCCATTCATGATAAGCCGCTTAACCGCCCTCGTAAAAATCCGTACCAGCTTGAAGCGGCTAAGAACGCTCGGCAGCAAGCGCAACTGCGGCTTCGGTCTCGATCCAGCCGGGAGAAACGCGCACGACACGGACGCCTTGCGGCGTAACCTCTTTCGAGAGCGCCTTGCTGTAGGTCGACAGAGCGGCCTTCGCCGCTGCGTATGCGATCGTGGAGTCTGGTAGTGGCAACACTCGCTGAATGGACGTGACATGGATGACCACCCCGGAACGTTGCGCGATCATCGCAGGCAGCAAGGCGCGATCGAGGCGGACCGCGGACATGAGGTTCAGGTCGAGCTCTTTCGACCACTCTGAATCGCTGAGCGCCGCGAATCCGCCGGCGGGTGCCGTCGAACCTCCGACCACGTTGACGAGGATATCGATGCCACCGAGATGCTGGCGCACCGAGTCTGCCGCCTGATGCGCGCCTTCTGCAGTTGAAAGATCCACAGCGACATAGCGCACGTTGTCGAGAGTGCGGCTCGGAAGCGAGCGGCCGGCGGCAATGACTCGGACGTCCGCTTCTACCAGTGCCTGAACTACCGCCGCCCCCACGCCACGGGAGCCGCCAGTGACTAACGCGCGCATGCCAGCGAGTTGCAACTCGAAGCTCATGGCTTGATCTCCAACGATGCGATCTTGCCGCGCTCGAGCGTGAAGGCATACCGAAGATTGACGGGACTGCCGGGAAAATCGCCGGTCACTTTGCTCGTCACGATATGCGTGCGATCCTTTTGCTCCAGTGCAAGGGGCTCGCTGATGTACGGAAACTGTGCGGACGCTGCAGTTTTCCACGCTTCGATGGCGGCCAGGCCTGCGTGCGTCCGTCCCTCGTCGATCACCACTCCGTCGTTCGTGAAGCAGCGCGCCACGGCGTGACCGTCGCGTCGGTCTGCTGCGAAGTACGCCTCGATAGGCTCAGGAAGGCTCAAGTCGTTCATGGCGGTCTCCTGTGGGTTCGAGACGCCAAGATGCCGTACGCCGACCGATAAGAAAATCGCCTATTATCTACGCAGGCTATGTAGAGATCAGTGCACAATGCGTGGATCCGAAAATTTTTGCCCGAAGCTGAAAAAGCGTTTCGTTGCGGTCGTCGACCGGGCGAGCTTTGCGCGTGCGGCCGATCATCTCGGGATATCGAGATCGGCGCTCAGCCAGGTCATTCGTCAGCTCGAATCGCGCCTGGGCGCTCGCCTGCTCAATCGAACGACTCGGAGTGTGGCGCCGACAGAGTCGGGGCGGCGTCTTCACGAGCGCATCGCTCCGATGCTTCGAGAAATCGATGACGCCGTCGCGCAGACGATCGGTGCGACCAGCCGAACGGCCGGAACACTGCGGATAAACACGCTGAGCATGGCGGCGAAGAAGCTCATCGCGCCGCGCCTCGGACGTTTTCACCGATCGCATCCCGAGGTGGTGCTCGACATAGTGGTCGACGATGGCCTGAGCGACATCGTGGCCGGCGGGTTCGACGCCGGTATCCGCGTCGGCGAGCGCGTGCAAAAAGACATGGTCGCCATCCGTCTCACACCGGACGTGCCATTGCTCGCGGTAGCCTCGCCCGCGTATCTCGCCAGATCCGGTGAGCCCAAGACCCCCGCCGACTTGCACCGTCACGCCTGCATCAACTGGCGCTTTCCCGGCAGCGGCAGGATTGCGCGATGGGAGTTTCAAAAGAGGGGCAAGAAGATCGAAACCCTGGTCGAAGGCCCGCTGATCTCCAACCATCAGGACATCGTCGTGCCGGCCGCCCTGCAGGGATTGGGAATCTTCTATGCTTACAACGACGATGGCATCGCTGAGGCACTGGAGCGCGGACGGCTGAAGCGCATTCTCGCCGATTGGTCACTCACGATGCCCGGCTTGTACCTCTATTATTCCAACCGTCGCCACATGCAGCCTGCGCTGCGCGCCTTTATCGACTGCCTGCTCGATCGAGACGAAGGCAAGCCGCCGAAATAGTGGCAGATCGCACCCGCGACCGATCTATCGATCGAACGCCATCTGCAATGCCTGCTGGCTGTTGCGACCGTTACTCAACAGCAACATCAATAGAATTCGCGCCTTCTGCGCAGACAGGTCATCGCCCATCACGGCGCCTGCTGCGACCAGCGTCTGGCCACCGCCTTCGAAGCCATAGTTCGGCAACACGCGGCCATTCGGCACGCGCGACGTGATGACGACAGGCACTCCTCGCCCGATCGCGTCCTTGACTGCGGCATACACAGAGGGGTTCACGTTTCCCATGCCCAGGCCTTGCACGACAATACCCTTAGCGCCGTGATCCACAGCCGCCTTTAGTAGATAACCGTCGGCACCTCCGTACGTGGCGATGATGTCGACCCGAGGCATGCGATCGGCTCGCAGCTCGACATGCTGACGGCGCACCGGTGCACGCGAATACACGATACGGTCGCCGTACACTTCGCCCAGAACGCCGAACTCGCCCGACTTGAATGTCTCCACATTGGACGTGTGCGTCTTGGTAACGCTGCGTGCAGCGTTGATCTGTCCGTTCATGGCCAGAACCACGCCCTTACCGCGAGACTGCGAGTCGACGGCGATGCGCACCGCGTTCGTGAGATTGCGTGGCCCGTCGAAATCGGATTCGGACGCGTTACGCTGCGCGCCGATGAGTACCACCGGTTTGTCGGAGTCGACCGTGAGATCGAGCCAGTAGGCCGTTTCCTCCAGGGTATCCGTACCGTGCGATACAACGACACCCGCCACTTCGCTACGTGCGAGCGTGGCTGTGACCTCGTTAGTCAATGCAGCCCATCGAACCGGGTCCATGTAGGCCGAGGGCACATTGGAAAGATTCTTGACCTCCACGGTCGCGTACGTCGCTACCGCCGGCACCGTCGCCATCAGATCCTCGCCCGAGATGGCGGGCACGGGCGCGTTCTTCTCCGGATCGATCTTCATGGCAATGGTGCCGCCAGTCGCGAGCAGCACCACGACTGGCCTGTCCTGCCCAACCGCCGCGGTCGCGACACTAGAGACGAGCAACGCAGTGAGGAGTATGTGTTTCAGTTGCATGGGGGGCTGGCATGTCAGTGGCAGGACACTGTATCAGCTTACCTGCGCGCAGACGCCAGAGGCCGAGGGGATGTTCGGGAGCTATCAATCGCGGGATTGAAATAGTCCGCGCAGCAGGATTGCTCGCTCACTCGGCGGTTGCTCGGCGACGGCCTGGTAGAAGGCGAGCGTCGAATTGCAGCGACGTTCCGGCTCGTTCGCGAATTTGTCGGGCGCCGCAACGACCTCCAGCATCGAAGGGCCGATCGCCACGGCAACCGGCTTGAGTGCTTGATCAAACAGCGCTCCGGCCACTGCCGCACGCGCGGGCGGAGATGCTTCGAGTTGCGCAAGTCCCCAATCCAACTCTTCCTGGATGAGTTCGGGAGCGAAGACCTTCGTGCCATCGAGTTTCGATTCTAAGAACAGCCCGCAGGCTGTCGGGCCCAGCTCCTGCGCTGCGCTTAGCTGACGCAGCAGTAGATTCAGGAAACTCTCCAGGCCCGCATCGTCCGAGGTGGCAAGCAGCTTGGGGTAGATATCGGCGACGATCCTGCGTGCGGCGGCGTTGATGTCCGCGTCGCTCGCCCCCGATTGATACTGCGTCCAGGCCGCATCCGAGGCTTGCTCGATCGTACCGGGGAATCGCTTATCCATGGCGCGGATCATCGGTATCGAACGATAGGCGAGCTCGAATTCCGAGCGCGAGCGGATTTTCGAGGCGAGGGTCGTCGTCTCGCCCCCGAGCGAAACACGTGTGAGCACGCCATTGTCGATCAGCTCAGCGCGCGAGGGATGCCACATCTGCGGCGATTTCGTGTTGCGAACCCGTTCGAGGAACGGCTCGGAGATGCCGGCGGTGCGGTAGTAGGTGAGCATCCTGGTGAGGCTCGCCTGATGGTCGCTGTTGCCAGCGAAGGAGGGACTATGAAAGCCGATCCGGGCGTTCGGCGTCGCGGCGCGGTCGCCTCCCGCGAGGAACAAGTAGGTGCAGGCACTGACGCATTGACCTTCCACATAGGTGTCGAGCCCTCGCTCACGCACGAGTGCGGCGAGGTGCTCGGCTTCACGCAGCCGTCCGCCCTGGGAGTCGAGCACAATCGTGCGAACGTCAGGCGCCGAGCTCAGAATCTGCTGCACGTATTCGTAGCTGCCCGTGCCGATCGTCCCCTGAAGCGCGAGGCTCTTGCCGTCGGGGGAAAGCGTGGCGTTCACGCGCTCCAGCGAATCGTAGTTGAAGGCGATCGCGGCGAACTCGCGCATCTGCGGACCGATCTCAGTGCCCAGGCGAGCCACGAAACTGATCGCGCTCAAGCAGGTGACGACCTGCGCCGTGACCGCCCAGGCGGCGCTGCCGCCACGCTCGGCGTGTCGGCTGGCCGATCGCAAGATGCCCACCGTAGACCAGATCGTCACGAGGACGAACGCAGTCATGAGCCCGAGCATCGTGATAGCGGTGGGGCGAAGCTCCCACTGACTGGTGACTTCGCCGATGAGGTGAAACAGCAGCAGAAAGCCGATCCCCAGCAGCGATCCGTTGATCCAGTAGGAGATCGGGAGCGACAACTCGCCGCGCCAATGGCGCACGAAGTAATCGAATATCGGCGGTCGCTTCATACGGCTCCCTTGCAGTGTCCTTATAGTTCGAGCAGGGGCGTGATCGGGCGAGGAATGTTGTCACAAATCCAAGGATTTGTGCTGCGTCCGAAGCGACTTCAGCGGCCAGTAGTGACCGGGCCGACTATTTCATGAGGTTGACCATTTCCTGAGCGACGGCCGCGGAAGACGGTAAGAACATTGCTGTGACGATTCTGCTGTCGATGACCACGTCGTGTTTATCCGGCAGCTCCTCCTTGCTCACGAACAGCGCTCCCCGGGTGCGCAGTCGATCTTCGACACGAAATGGCAGCAGCGTCCCGCCCTTGGTCCACTTGCTTCTTTGCTCGGTCGAATTTGGAAAGCCCGTGACTCGCTTGCCGGCCACCAGATAACGGCCATTCGAGAGCTTCGCGTTGCCAAAACTGCCCGGCCCATGCCCGCCGCCGCCAACGATTCCGCCGTTCTCGTAAACTCGCGCGATGATGGACATCAAGCGCTGGTCCTCGGCCACGTCGAACAGAGTGCCGGTACCTCCGCCAATGAACACCGCTCTGTAATCGTCCGCGTCGATCGCCCCTGGTTCGAGCGTGCGGTCCGCCTTCTGCCGGAAGCCCTCATACTTGATTGTGTAATTCACCATGCCGGGCGGATCGGTCTCGTCGGCATCTAGGGAAAATGACACCCGACCGCCGCGGGGCGAGACGAAGTCCACGATCAGGCCGTGCATCACGAAGATGTGATGTGGCTCCGCGTACTCCCACAAGTTGTTCTTCGCCTCGAATTCTCCGACGGACGCGCCGTTCGAGAGAATCATCAGGACTTTGCCGCCGGTCTGCCCGGCCAGGACGGCGGGACTGACCAGCATGCCGAGCAGCAGTAGAGCGCGCACCAGTTCCATTCGGCTCCTCCGGGATCGCAGAACTGAACTGATGTGAGATGCATGCACTCGCCTGAAGGTTTAACTGCAGGCGAGGGCAGTGGGGTGGAAACGCCCGTCGTCAGTGAGACAGTTCCTCATCAGTGGGGATCCGCCCGTGCGGAGTGAGTTTGTCGATGGCGTTCGGCAGTTCGCCGCTGAGACCGGCGAGCAATTGATCCCGGGGCAAGCCGGTTTGCTCGACCAGCCACTCGATGCGCTCCTCTCCCAAAGACTGTGCCAGTTCGGTCGGGTCGATGGGCTTGTTCGGCCCCTTGGATACCCAGCTTTGTGCCTGCTCCTCGTGACCGCCCTCGCGGAACCGATCCAGCAAATCCTTCAAGCCGCCGGCAAGCGCGCCTCCGGACAACGCGCCGCCCGCAGCGCCTGCAGAGCCGGAGCCGCCAGTCCCGAGCATGTCCGCCAATTTCCCTTTGCCTTTGAGTGTGCGGTACGCCAACAGGCCCATGAGCCCGACCATGACCGGTGATATGCCGCCGCGGCGATTGCCGCCAATTGAATCCAGCAGTCCCATGAGTCACCTCCGGTTGTTACCACCAGAAATTCTTTCACCACTGAAGCTGAGTGGATGTAGGCGGTCGACACGGATTGGTTGACTGGGATCGCTGGCTGCGGCGGCACGCGTTACCCAAGGGTTCGACCTACCAGCAGCGAGTCGTTACGCTACGAACAACGGGAATCGGTGCGGAAATCAAGCGCGGGACAGGCTCGTCCGACTCGAAAATATTCACGCGTGACTGGCACGGGTCAGGCAGGATTTGTGCTCGGGTTGAGTGATTCGCCGGAGGACTCCATGTCATACCGAAAACCCAAATGGGCCGACTATCGGTCGAAGATTCTTTCCCGCTACCGGGCGCCTCGCTGGAGGCGTGACCTTCGGCATCGGTCGCAAGCGATTGGCGCGCAGGCGATAGGCACACGAGCAATCGGTTCCACCGCGATGGGCGCGTTCGCTTTAGGTGCGATCGCTATGGGTGCGCTGGCCATCGGCGCTGTGGCCATCGGGCGGCTCGCGATCGGACGCGCTCGGATTCGTCGCGTCGAGATCGACGAGCTGGTGGTGCACAGGCTGCGCATCACCGAGGAGCTGCAGACACCAGACAAGTCCGAGGCTGAAAAATAGGATCTACGCCAGCGATGTAGTCGCGCCACGACCACGACATCGTGATGTCCGGTTCCAAACTGCGCACGTCGATGTGCAACGGCAGATGTTCCTTGATACCCGGCGGCACGGGGGCATCGGAGTATTGATGCAAGCCATCGGCGTAATGCATCACCAGGCCTGAGTTCGGCAAAGTGACATTGCCGCCCTCGGCCCAGAAGTCGGGTCGGTCGCCGGGATGAGCGCCAACGAGGATCGCCTTGCTATGAGCACGCAACCAGGCGGCAGGGGTGATTCCGGCCGAGAACGTTGTGGGGCCGACCAGCACGGCAATCGCGCCTGGCTCGTGCGCGAGGTTGGATCTGGCCAATGCCTCGATCAACGGCTGACCCAGCGAAAGATCGCCGCCCGTGTTGAAACGCAGGTCGAGGACGAGCTTGCGAGGCGGCTGGGAAGCAATACTCTCGATCAGTCTCTCGCCGAACATCCTTACTGTTTCAGCGCCGGGCCCGTTGGACGCGCGGTTGTAGCGAACATAGAGAACATCGCGGTCGCATCGAGAGAACACGTAATGGACTGCTGGCGAGGTCAGGGCCGGCGGCAGATCGACCGACTTCAGTGCGTGAGTCCAGCCGGATGCGGCGGGATGTTGGGGAGAAAGGAACCACCAGCTCTCTTCCGGGGTGGTGCGTGGGTCGAGCGGCTCGGGGCGTAACGTCACCGATAGCGAAGCATCGTCGCCCACCACCGAAAAACTGGCGACCGCATCGTCGATCAATCCGACGCCCATGAGAGCGTCAGGACTGGTCAGTGTGTAAGTGCCCATATAAGTCGACCAGCCACTGTTGCCGGCGTAGAGAGGTGCAACTTTCTCGAAGGCTTGCTCGATGGGGACGCCGTGGATGTGGGAAATGCGGCGACCCAGGAGCGGCACAGCGTCGGCCCTCGCGGCGACGACGTACCAACCGTCGTCGAAGCGCCAGATCCGAAGGGGATAGCGACGCCAGTAACTTCGGTTTCGTAGCAGATAGGCTCGTGTATGAGCGTTGTCCGAGAGCGCTGCTGCGCGAGCCAGGCTGGCGACGATCTGTTGATCGGAGAGCTGACCGATGTTTTTACGGGTGCGTTCGATCTCTTCACGCGCTGCGCGCCGGGCTTGCTCGGAATAGCTGCGGTCCCTGTCGAGAAAGCTATCTCTCGCAACGACCAGGTCCTCGGCCCACCGGATCTCGCGGTCTTTTGCAGAAGCGGCACTTGCCGCCAGAAACACGCCAACAATTGCGATGCCACTTTTGAGCAATGTCGATTGAATGGTTGGGCGCATGCGGCTCCGCCTCGACGATGTTTTCGCTTCAGATGCACTGGCCGGGTCTTGGGTTTAAACGAGGCGGCGGGTCGCAGTGCATGCAACCTTGGCGGCAAGCTGCGGGTTCTTGTTCCATGCGCCTGGTGTTTCTACTCGCTTTGCTCGCGCTGACTGTCGCCGCCGCGGTCTACGGGGTACGCAGCGGCATGATCGACGTGCCACCGGATTGGAACCCGTGGGAGCAGCTGGATGTAAATGCCGAGCCCAACTTTCTCACCCGGTACAAGCTCGATCGGCTGTCGGAACGCGCTGAGCAATGTCAGCAGGTGCTGGCGACGACCGACATCGAATACCAGCGGCTGGACAACCGCGTTACCGGCCCGGCGTGCGGATTTTTCAACGCGGTGCGTGTCGAGCGGACAACGAGTCGAGTTGGCAAGCCGTTCTCCTTGAGCTGCCGGACGGCAGTGTCTCTGGCCCTCTGGGAGCGCCACGTGCTCGACCCGGCGGCGCAAAGGCATTTCGGCCAGAAGGTCGCGACCCTGGAGCACTTTGGCAGCTATTCCTGTCGCAATGTGTACGGCCGTGCCCAGGCGACGCGAAGTCAGCATGCGAACGCGGAAGCGCTGGATGTCGCGGGCTTCGTGCTCGAAGACGGTCGCCGGATTCGCGTACTGAAGGATTGGGAGGAGGACGGAGCAAGCGGCGCGTTTCTAAGAGAGATTCGTACCGGTGCGTGCCGCTTCTTCGATGGCGTGCTCAGCCCAAATTACAATGCCGCTCACCGCGATCACTTCCACTTCGATCGCGGTCCGTATCGAGTCTGCCGCTAGGCGCTCTTCATATAAGGATCCCAGAACCCCGCCGCCGGCTCGATCTGCTGGACCACATCGACCCAGGTGCCCGACGGATCGACCAGCCCGAAGCGGCGTTGACCCCAAGGTTCATCGCGCAGCTCGTACGCAATGCGCGCGCCCGACTGCCGTACTTTTACAAACTCGGTCGCTGCGTCGGTCACCTGCAGGGTGAAGAACATGCCCTGGCCGTTGAACTTCTCGGGTCCGGGCGGCGACGACGGATGGTCGGGGGACATGAACGCGATGGCCAGCACCGGATTGGCTGTCGATGCCAGATAGATGAACCACGACGACTCGAACACGACCTCGAAGCCGAAGTGGCGCACATAGAAATCGCGGCACGCGTCGAGGGCGTCAGTGACGATGACCGGGTAGGCGGATTCCAATTGCATGACGAGTCCTGGCGGCAGAAAACGCGAGCATGCGCTCAGCGGGGCGAGTGGTATTGAAAAAATGCGTCATCCGTCCGCAGTCGGCCAGGAGAGGTGCCGGCCAGGCGGGCGAAGTCGCGCGTCATGTGGGCCTGGTCGGAATAGCCGGCGTCATGCGCAATCGTGGTTAAAGAGCGCGCAGGCGGATGAACGATCAGATCGGCCGCATGCCGCAGCCGAGAGATCATGCAAAAGAATTTCAGCGGCACACCGACGGTCTGCAGGAACACGCGTTCCATCTGCCGGCGACTCCTGCCAAAGCGGAGCGCGACATCCTCGATCCTCGTGACGCCATGCTGAGCGCTGATGTGCTGAACGACGCCATCGATGTAACTTTCAACTGGCGGAGCCCGACACAGCACTTCGATCAGAATCGCATCGAGCTCGTCGAACAACGCCTCGGTCGCAATGTGAGTGGCAATGCGTTCCGATGGAAAGCGCATCAAGGTCCGCAGGTCCTCACGACCATCCGTGATCTCATGCGCGGCGGCGTCAATGAAATGACGGCTCTGCCCCGGATGAAATCGAATGCCGAGGTAATGAGTGCCGGCCCTGCAGGGAATCGCGGTGGGACGCGTCGTGCTGCCATAGATCCACGAGCGATAGCCCCGGGCGGTGACTTCGAGCACCAGGTCGACACATCCGTCCGGCAAGGCCGCGTACACGGGCGACGTGTTGTTGAGGCTGAGCCAGTATTGGCTGACATAGCGCGCCAGCCCGGCGGCGGGTTGCCGGACGGTGAAGGTGCTCGGAGCGGGCGCGGCTGTCATGCGCCGAAGATTAACCCGCCCGATCGGCACTTGGGTCAGGACTTGCCCGCTTCGGGCGGGGCGCGGGCAATTTCCGCAACTTCCACCATTTCGGCAACTGCTGCCGCACCTCGCGCTGGCCGAAGCGGTCGTCGATCAAATACACGATACCGCGATCGTTGCGTGTTCGGATGACACGCCCCGCGGCTTGGATGACCTTTTGTAAGCCGGGGTATAAATAAGTGTACGCATAGCCGGCCTCGAACAGCTCGTCCAGGCGCTGGCGCATCTGCTCGCTTACGTCATTGAGTTGCGGCAGCCCAAGCGTGGCGATGAACGCGCCGATCATGCGCTCGCCCGGCAAATCGATGCCTTCGCCGAACGCGCCACCTAAAACCGCGAGCGCGAGGCTGCGGCCATCGGGCGCGAAGCCGTCGATGAACTGTTTGCGCTCGGCCTCCGACATATTTCGAACCTGCAGCCGATTCGGAATGTGCGGAGCGACGCGGTCCAGCTCCTGCGCAATTCGCGCGAGGTAATCGAAGCTGCTCGCGAACACCAGATAGTTTCCGGGCCGGCGCTCGAACTGACGAACGATGAGCTCGACCATGGGCGCGATCGAATCGTCGCGATGTTGATAGCGCGTGGAAATATGCTGCACCAGTTGCACATCGAGCTGCTCCGGCGAGAACGGCGACTCCACATCCAGCCAGCGGGTGGTGTCGGGCAGGCCCAACAAGTCCAGATAGAACTCGCGAGGCGACAGGGTGGCCGAGAACAGCACTACTGAGGTCGTGTGTGCGAAGCGCAGTTTGAGGAAGGGCGCGGGCACGACGTTGCGGATCGTAAAGGTCGCGTGTTCCGGATGGGTGATGTCGAACAGCGAGTGTTCGGCGAAGTCCTCCGCGAGCCCATGAAAAGCCAGCGCGTCGAAGAACAGCTTCTGCACGTGTTCCGGGAACAGCAGCGCCTGGTCGGCAAGAGCGCCTTGCTGGCTGATGTATGTGTCCAGTGCCTTCAGCAATGACTTCGGTGGCATGTCATAAACTTGATACGGCACCTGCTGCGCATCGGCGATGCGCTGGAATTGAGCGCTGAGCCGTTGAATGGCGCCCCTGAGCAAGGGCGGCGACTCTTTTTTCGCTCGCCGCAACGTTTCCGCGTCGATGGCTGCCGAATACATGCGTCGGGAGCGCTCGATCAGGTTGTGCGCCTCGTCGACCAGCACGCCGACGCGCCAACCTTGCTCCTGTGCGAGGCCATACAGGAACGCGCTTTGGTCGAAGTAATAGTTGTAGTCGCCAATTACCACGTCGCTCCAGCGCGCCAGTTCCTGCGACAGGAAATAGGGACAGATGCTGTGCTCGGTGGCGATACTGCCAATGATCTTCTGAGTCATCGTGCCGCGGTGGAGTGCCGCCGATCTGGCGCCGGGCAAGCGGTCATAGAATCTCTTGGCGAGCGGGCAGGAGTCGCCGTGACAGGCCGAGTCCGGATATTTGCAAACCTTCTCGCGCGCCGTGATTTCCAGAACGCGCAGCTTGAGATCCGGTGGCGTCAGCGCCTGCAACGCGTCGAGCGCGAGCTGGCGCCCGGTGGTCTTCGCAGTGAGATAGAAAATGCGATCGATCTTCTGCGCACCCATGGCCTTGAGCATGGGGAACAGCGTGCCGATGGTCTTGCCCACCCCGGTGGGGGCTTGAGCGAGCAAATGCTCGCCCGACGCGGCGGCCCGATAAACCGTCTCGGCCAGCTGACGTTGCGCTGGATAGAAATCGTAAGGAAAGCTCAACCCCAGCAGCGCCCGATCGCGCGCCTGGCGATACTCCAGCTCGGCGCGGCCCCACGCGGCGTAGCGAGCGCAATGCTCTGCAAAGAATGCCTGCAGCTCTTCGGCGGTGAAATCTTCCGCCAGCACGGTCTCATCCTCGGTGTCGACGTCGTAATAAACGAGAGCGACGCGAAGCTCGCGCAGTTGCTGCTTCCGGCACAACATCGCGCCATACATCTTCGCTTGAGCCCAATGCAACGCGCGATGATTGTCCGGCATGCGGGCCAGGTCGCCGCGATACGTTTTGCATTCATCGAGTCGTCGCCTCTTGCTGTCATAACCATCGGCGCGGCCACGCACTTGCAGGCCATCGTGCGTGCCTTCGAGCGTCACCTCGGCTTGATAATCGCGCCCACTGCGACGGTTCGCGACGCTGATGTGGCCCGCGATACCTTCGCGAGCACTAGGTGCGGGTGTGAAGCGCAAGTCCAGATCGCCGCGCTTGGCGGTGAATTGGCACAACACTCGCACAGCCACCGACAGAGTCGCGGAAGCAGTGGCAGAAATGGACGGCGCGGCCGCCGGTGGTGGGGGATTCCCGGTCGACATGGGGATACTGCGGGGCTGGTGTTATATACAGTATCATCCCGGCCGCGCGCCTGTGCCAGCCATTGAACACATATCCGCGTCTGTATATCTTTTTCGGACTCGCAGGACGCCCTGCAAAGGATTTCACGTGCCGGACGGCATTCAGATTCGTCGCCTGCAAGTCATTGGCGAACGAGAGATTCAAGGCTTGAGCGAGGTGCTGATCGATTGCGTCGAAGGCGGCGCGTCGGTGAGCTTCATGCTGCCCATGACGATCGAGAAGGCGCGCGCCTTCTGGGTAAAGGCGGCAGAAAGCGCGGCGCGCGGCGAGCGGATGATCTTCGCCGCCGAAGACGGCTCAGGCGCCATTGTCGGCACCGTGCAGGTGGTGCTGGATCTGCCGGAGAACCAGCCGCACCGAGGCGACTTGTCGAAAATGCTGGTGCATCGGAAAGCGCGCCAGCTCGGAGTTGGTGCGGCCTTGCTGACGGCCGCTGAAGAGGGGGCGCTGAGCGTAGGCAAGACCGTGCTGGTACTCGACACAGCCAGCGATGCCGCCGAGCGTCTGTATCGCCGTCAAGGCTGGCAGTACAGCGGCACGATTCCGGACTTCGCGCTCATGCCCGACGGCGCGTTCTGCGCCACTCATATCTTTTACAAGATGCTGAAGCCCCGACCTGCAAAAAATTGACCACAACTGGGAACTTTCGCTCGCCTTGGCTCGTTGTCCGCGTCATGCCAATTATTAAGCTGCGGCCAGATTCCTGACGCCGCGGCACCAGCGGAATCCAAAGCAGCGATATGCGTAAACGTTTCGAGAAAGAGACGCACGACGGTTGGTATGTGTTCATTGCCGCGAGCATGCTCGCGATCTTCGTGGTCGATCTGCAGACCAGGATCGGGGTGGCGACCTGGCTGTTCTACCTCATCCCGCTCGGCGCCTGCATCTTCCTGACCCGCCCGGGCGCGCCGATCGCTGTCGCCGGGCTGTCGACCATCCTGATCGTCATCGACTTCATGTTCTCGCCCGAGGGCGGGACGGTGAGCGTCGCGATCATGAATCGCAGCTTCGCCACGGTCGTGATCTGGGCGTTCGCCTTTCAGACCCGCATGACCATCATCACGCGCCAGTCGTTACGTAAAGACGAGTGGATGCGGACGGCGCAATCGATCCTTTCGCAACGGGTGTTGGGCGAGTTGTCGATGACTGACGTCGGCGAGCGGATCATCTCGTTCATCAGTGAGTATCTGGGCGCCAGCGTCGGTGCCCTGTACGCCCGTCAGGACGCTGCTGGCGCGGCCTTCATCGGCGGTTACGCAGTTCCCGCCGCGCATCCGGCCCGAGTCAGCATTGCGGCCGACGATGGGCTGGTCGGTCAGGTGCTCAAGGGCCGTAAGACCATTCATTTGAATTCCGTCCCGGCCGACGAGCTGGAAATCACCGGCGCGCTCGGCACCATCCGTCCCAAGACGCTGCTCGTGACTCCCGTGATGGCCGACGGCGAAACCATCGGCGCGCTGGAGCTGGGCTTCATCGAGGCCATCGGCCGGGCCGATCTGGAATTGCTCGAGCTGTTGAGCGAGCCGATGGGCGTGGCGATCCGGACCGCTCGCTTGCGCAGTGAGCGAGAAGAGCTGCTGCGCGCGACTCAGCGGCAGGCCGAAGAGCTGCAGACCCAGCAGGAAGAGCTGCGCGTCAGCAATGAAGAGCTCGAACAGCAGAGCAATATGCTTCGCGACAGCCAGGCGCGCCTGGAGGCGCAGCAGGCCGAGCTGGAGCAGAGCAATGTCCAGCTCGAAGAACACATGCAGATGCTCGCGCACCAGAACGACGATCTGGACGCCGCGCGGCGTGAGCTGCTCGGCAAGGCGGGAGAGCTGGAGCGCTCCAACCAGTTCAAGTCCGAGTTCCTCGCCAACATGTCGCACGAGCTGCGCACGCCGCTGAACAGCTCGCTGATTCTGGCGAAGCTGCTGGCCGACAACGCCCCCGGCAATCTCACCGAAGAACAGGTGAAGTTCGCGCGCAATATCTACTCGGCGGGCAACGATCTGCTCGAGCTGATCAACGACATTCTCGACCTGTCGAAGATCGAAGCGCGGCAGATCGACCTGAAGCGCGAGCACATCGGGCTGCGATCATTGCTCGACAACATGGGGCAGATGTTCCGGCCCATGGCGAGTCAGAAGCGGGTGGAGCTGGAGCTGACGCTCGCGTCCGATGCGCCCAGCGAGCTCGAGACGGACTCGCAGCGGCTGCGTCAGATTCTGCGCAACCTGCTGTCGAATGCGCTGAAGTTCACTATGCAGGGCAAGGTTTCCCTCAAGATCTCCACGCGCGCCGAGAGCGGCGAAATCGCGTTCACGGTCGAAGACAGCGGCATCGGCATTCCGCCGGACAAGCAGGCAATCATTTTCGAGCCGTTCCGTCAGGCCGACGGCACCACCAACCGCCGTTTCGGCGGCACCGGTCTGGGCCTGTCGATCTCTCGCGAGCTGGCGGCGATGCTCGGCGGCCGCATCGAATTGCACAGCGAGCTCGGCGCGGGCAGCACGTTCACTCTGGTGCTGCCGCGGGACATGCCGGCGCAGGAAGAGAAATCGGAGCGCGTCATTCCACCGCCGCCCATCAGCGTTCCGATGCGCACTCGGGACAGCAGGCACGCCGTGCGGGCTGCGGAGCCTGCGCCGTCGATTTCCAGTGGCGCGCGCGTACTGCTCATCGTCGAGGATGACGCATCGTTCGCGCAGACGATTGCCACGCTCGCATCCGGCCTGCAATTCGAATGCATCATCGCGACGACGGCCGACGAAGGCATCGAGCTGGCGCTGAAGCATCGGCCGACGGCCATCGTGCTCGACATTCGCTTGCCGGATCACACCGGTCTGACGGTGCTCGACCGGCTCAAGCACGATCCGGCGACCCGGCACATTCCGGTGCAGGTCGTTTCGGGTCACGACTACACGCACGTTGCGTTGGAAATGGGTGCCGCGAATGTGTTGCGCAAGCCGGTGGAGCGAGATCAGCTGCTGAATTCGCTGACTAAACTGGCCAGCAAGGCGAATGACGCTGCCACCCGAGCGGTGCTCATCGTTGAAGACAACGCCATGCAACGCGACAGCATCGAACATCTGTTGCGCTCCGAGCAGGTCCAGACGGTCGCGGTCGCTTCGGCCGGGGACGCGCTGGAGAAGCTGCGCTCATCGACCTTCGACTGCATGGTGCTGGATCTGGCGCTGCCCGATGCTTCGGGCTATGAGCTGCTGGAGAAGATGGCGACCGACGAGACGTATTCGTTCCCGCCGGTGATCGTTTATACCGGTCGCACGCTGTCCGCGGATGAAGAGCAGCAGCTGCGTCGCTACTCCAAGTCCATCATCATCAAAGGCACGCGCTCGCCCGAGCGACTGCTGGATGAAGTGACCTTGTTCCTGCACCGAGTGGAGGCGTCTCTGCCGGCGGAACATCAGCGCATGCTGCGGGTGGCGCGCAGCCGCGAATCCGTGTTCGAGAAGCGTCGGATCCTGTTGGTAGAGGACGACGTGCGCAACGTGTTCGCGATCACGCGAGTGCTCGAGCCGCACGGCGCCATCATCGACATCGCTCGCAACGGCCTCGAAGCGCTCGACGTGCTGGCGCGCAATCCAGAGATCGATCTGGTGTTGATGGACATCATGATGCCCGAGATGGACGGCTTCGAAGCGACGCGGGCGATTCGCGCCGAGCGTCGCTGGGCGAACCTGCCCATCATCGCGCTGACTGCCAAGGCCATGCCGGATGACCGGCAGAAATGCCTGCAGGCCGGCGCCAACGATTACATCACCAAGCCCATCGACATCGAGAAACTGTTGTCGCTGCTGCGCATCTGGATGCCCGCGCGGCGAGGAGCGCCGCGTTGAGGCTGGAAATCTCGGAAGCGGAGATTCGCCAGCTGCTGGAAACGGTGTACCAGCGGTATCACTATGACTTTCGCCAATACGCCGCCGCATCGTTGAAACGCCGCCTGCTGCAAGCGCTGACTCACTTTCAGTGCCAGACGCTGGCGCAGTTGCAGGAACGGGTGTTGAGGGATGAGAGCGCGTTTCCGCGCCTGCTCGAATATCTCACCGTGCAGGTCAGCGATCTGTTTCGCGATCCGGAGTTCTTTCTGGCTGTGCGCCGGCAGGTGGTGCCGCTGCTGGCGACCTATCCGTCGCTCAAGCTTTGGGTCGCTGGCTGCAGCACCGGTGAGGAAGCGTACTCATACGCGATTCTGCTGGCGGAGGAAGGGCTGCTGGATCGTACGCGGATCTACGCCACTGACATCAACGATGAGAGTCTGCGCAAGGCGCAGAAGGGCGTGTATTCGCTCGATCGGATGAAACAGTTCACGCTGAACCATCGCACGGCGGGTGGTCACGGCTCGCTGTCCGATTACTACCATGCATCTCGGGACAGCGCGGTGATGTCGCCGGAGTTGAAGCAGCACATCACGTTTGCCGATCACAGCCTCGCGACCGACAGCATTTTTTCCGAAGTGCAGTTGGTGTCGTGTCGCAATGTGCTGATCTACTTCGACAAGACCTTGCAGGATCGGGCGCTCGGGCTGTTCAACGATGCGTTGTGCCGGCGCGGCTTCCTGTGTCTGGGCACCAAGGAGTCGGTGCGCTTCTCGGCTCATGCGCATCGCTTCCAGGAGGTCAGTGGCGAGCAGAAAATCTATCGGAGGGTGGATTGATGGCTGCGCCGGTCGCAGTAGTCATCGGAGGCTCGGCGGGCGCGCTCGAAGTATTGCGTATGATAGTGCGCGAATTGCCGCAATCACTGGCCTGTCCGGTGGTGATCGTGATTCATTTACCTTCGCATTCGAGCGGTCTTGCCGAGTTGCTCGGGGCCGACACGTCGCTGACCGTCAAGCAGGCGGAAGACAAGGAACCGATGGCCGCAGGCACCATTTACATCGCGCCGCCGAGTTATCACCTGTTGATCGAGTCGCAGGGCGCCTTTGCGCTGTCGGTCGATCCACCGGTGCATTTTTCCCGGCCTTCCATCGACGTGCTGTTCGAGACGGCAGCCGATGTGTATGGCGCGCGCCTCATCGGGGTTTTATTGAGCGGTGCCAGTGAAGATGGCGCCACCGGTTTGCAGGAGATTCACGCGGCGGGGGGCACGACCATCGTGCAATCGCCGCTGTCCGCCGAGGTGGCCATCATGCCGGCCGCGGCGCTGGCCTTGTTCGAGCCCACTTACGTATGGTCGCCCAACGACATAGCCTCTGGCCTGACGACATTGCTGAGCGGGAGGTCGTCATGACCGAGCGCTCGCGCATTCTGGTCGTCGATGACATCGATGAGAATCTGGTCGCGCTGGAGGCGCTGCTGCGCCGGGACGATGCGGACATCATCACCGCCCGCTCGGGCACCGAAGCGCTCGAGCTGGTTCTGCAGCACGAGTTCGCGCTGGCATTCGTCGATGTGCAGATGCCGGAGATGAATGGCTTCGAGCTCGCCGAATACATGCGCGGCACGGAGCGCTCAAAATACATTCCCATCATCTTTCTGACTGCTGGCACCGGGGAGGCGAACCGGGTATTTCGCGGCTACGAGTCCGGTGCGGTGGACTTTCTGTTCAAGCCGGTCGATCCGAACATCCTGCGTCACAAGACCGACACCTTCATCGGGCTGGATCAGCAGCGCAAGAAGCTCGCCGAGCAATATCAGCAGTTGCAGGAGAGCGAGGCGCTACTGCGCGACGCCGTGCAGGCGCGCGAGGATGTGCTGGCCGTCGTGTCGCACGACATTCGTAACTTTCTGCAGGCCATCAAGAGCGGCGTGCAGATGCTCAACAAGCCGCCGGAGAAGCTGGGCGCCGATGCCAGGGCTGCGATCCATGGGCGCTTGTCGAGTACGGTCGATCTGATGAGCCGGGTGATCGCGGACCTGCTCGACATGGCCAGCATTCGTACCGGTCGTATCGAAGTGAAGCCGCGGCCGGAGATTGCCGCGTATCTGGTGAATGAAGCGGTCGCCGTGCATGAGCCGTTGGCTCAACAGAAGGGCATTCGGCTCACGGCGGAGTGTGACGCGCTCGCATCGGTCGTGTTGTGCGATCGGGAGCGCGTGCTGCAGGTGTTCTCGAATCTGCTGGGCAATGCGATCAAGTTCTGTCGCCATGGCGATCAGATCCGCGTCAGCCTGCAGCACGACGAGGAGCACATCCAGGCCTCGGTCATCGACACCGGGCCCGGCATTGCCGGCGAGGATCTGCCGCTGGTATTCGACGCCTATTTCTCAGGCGCCAAGAACCGGCGCAATGGCACCGGCCTCGGGCTCTACATCACCAAGCGCATCGTCGAAGCGCACGAGGGGCGCATCTGGATCGAGAGCGAAGTGGGCAAGGGCACAGCCGTGCACTTTACGCTGCCGCTGGCGAAGTCGGAACCGGACGCTACCAGTTGAACAGCGTGCCGTCCTCGAGACGGTTGACGGGCAGGCTCGCTGGTCGATAGGGATATTTCGCGGCCAGCGCTTCATCGATATCGACGCCATGGCCCGGTGCCTCGCCGGGATGCAAATCGCCGTTCGAGAACGTGTACGCGTGCGGGAACACCGCGTCGGTCTCGTCGGTGTGGCGCATATATTCCTGAATGCCGAAGTTCGGCACCCACAGATCGAAATGCAATGCCGCCCCCATGCACACCGGCGACAAGTCGGTGGCGCCGTGGAAGCCGGTTCTCACATTGTTCAGTTCAGCGAGGTGCGCGATGCGCCGTACGTGGCTGATACCGCCGGCGTGCACGATGGTTGTGCGGATGTAATCGATCAATTGCTCATCGAGCAATTGCTTCGCGTCCCACACTGAGTTGAACACTTCGCCGACGGCCAACGGCGTCGTCGTGTGCTGGCGGATCGTGCGGAAGCCTGCCTGATTTTCCGCGGGCGTCGCGTCCTCGAGCCAGAACGGACGGAACGGTTCGAGATCCTTGCCGAGACGGCCGGCTTCGAGCGGCGTCAACCGGTGATGCACATCGTGGAGCAGGTGCACGTCCCAGCCGAGCGCCTCGCGAGCGGTAGCAAACAGCTTCGGCACGGTCGGCATGTATTTGCTCGTCGACCAGACGTTTTCCGTGGGCTTCGCGGCGTCGGCGGGTTCGTAGTAAAGCTTGTCCTTGGACACGCCATAGGTCGAAGCCAGGCCGGGCACGCCGCTTTGCAGACGAATCGCCTTGTAGCCCATCTCTTTATATTTCTTCGCCTGCGCGATGGTTTCGTCGATGTCCTTGCCGTTCGCGTGGCCATACACCATCACGCCCGTGCGGCTGGCACCGCCGAGCAAGTCGTATAGCGGCATGTTGGCGTTCTTGGCTTTGATGTCCCACAGCGCTACGTCGACGGCCGCGATGGCGGTCATGGTGACCGGGCCACGACGCCAGTAAGCGCCTCGATAGAAGAACTGCCAGATATCTTCGATCTGCCGCGCGTCGCGACCGATCAAACAAGGAACCACGTGGTCTGTGAGATAGCTCGCGACGGCGAGCTCGCGGCCATTGAGGGTGGCGTCACCCAGGCCGTAGACGCCGCTCTTGGTGGTGATCTTGAGCGTGACGAAGTTGCGGCCCGGGCAGGTGATGATGACGCGGGCGTCGACAATGGTGTGCATGGAGGATCGCAGCGGCGCAAGGTTATTGGTCATGCCACTGTGGCCTGACCAATTGGCGATGTCAACGGCGCAGTCGCCTAAACCTGCGCCGCTTCACGTTATCGACTACTTGCTGCCGAGGGAGTACCGCTTGCGCTGCTCGGCGATCTGCTGACGGGCGCGCTCCAGCTCCTGGACCTCGGTAGCCTTGAGCAAGGCATCGATGACGCGCGTCAGATGTTCGCGCATCGCGGCCCGAGCTCCGTCCGCGTCGCGCTGGCGAAGCGCTTTGAGAATCGCGGTGTGCTCGTCGATGCGAGGCTTGACGCCGGTCGCGCGGACTTTGGCGCTGAGCGAGCGGCTTTGCGGCGAGCGGGTGCGCGCATCCCAGAGCATTTTCACGACGGCGATCATGCCGCTGTTCTGAGTGGCTGCCGCGATCAGCTCATGAAACCGTCGGTCGGCATCTTCGCTGGCCATCACGTCATGCTCGTTTTCGTTGCGCATCTCATTGAGCAGCGACGCCAGCTCTTCGAGCTGCGAGTCGTCGATGCGACTGGCGGCCAGTGCGCAAACCTCACCTTCGATGGAGCGTCGCGCTTCGAGCAATTCGAACGGGCCAATATCGGTCGCGCCGGCTTTGCCGCCGGGCGGCTCGGTATTCGTGACGTATACGCCGGAGCCGACGCGCACTTCGACGAGCCGGTCCAGCTCCAGCGCGATGATTGCTTCACGAACCGTCGGGCGCGACACCGAGAAGGCCTGCGCCAGCTCGCGCTCGGAAGGCAGGCGCTGGCCGACTTTGTATTCGCCGCGCGCGATACCAGTCGCCAGCTTCTGAGCGATGCGTTCGTACAGTCGCTGTGTGTCTGCTGGCATTTTCTTGAGTTGCAGGTCGCCTGACGGGATGGTCGGCATTATTGCTGGCTTGACCAATTGCCACAAGTCGCGGCCCGGCAAATTGCCGCCGAATTCCCCTGGCCCAGGCGGGCTCGTGGGGAGCGGTTCCAGGTGCCGGCCTGACCTAATACTTGTAAGTGGTCAGGCCAATTGATACTTTCGGCGCCACGGGCGGCATGAAGCTACCCGAGCCAGGGAGGTACAAGATGAGTAGGTTCACTGTGCCTGCGAGCGCCATCGCGTGCGCGCTCATCGTGGTCCCATCGATTCAGGCTCAAACCAATACAGACGCCGGCCGCCAGCTCGAAGAGGTGGTCGTCACGGCGCAGAAGCGAGTCGAGAACGTGCAGGACGTGCCACTGGCCGTCTCCGTCGTGTCCGAAAGTCAAATGGAAAGCGCCGGTGTGCGTGAGTTCGCGGACATGGCGAAAGTCGCGCCGTCACTCAACATTCGCGCCGCCGATCAACCGGTGAATGCGTCGGTTGCGTTGCGCGGCATCGGTACTTTTGCATTCGGCATTGGCGTCGAGCCTAGCGTCGCTGTTCAGTTGGATGATGTTCCGGTTGCCTTCCAGGCGCGCGCATTCACCGACCTCACCGACGTGGAGCGCGTCGAGGTTCTGCGCGGACCACAGAGCACGCTGTATGGGAAAAGCGCCTCCGCCGGTTTGATCAACATCACTACACGTGCACCGACCGATGAATTCACTTCGTTGATCAACCTGCAAGCCACCACGGATGACGAATATCGTGGCGCGGTGAGCGTGTCGGGGCCGATCGGCTCGCGCTTGAAGTATCGAGTCACCGGCAGCCACAGCGACTTCAAAGGCAACATCGACAACATCGCGACAGGCAAGACCGTCAATGGCCGCGATGACACGACCCTGCGCGGCAAGCTGCAATGGGATGCGACCGATGCGCTGACCGTTACGCTGGGTATGAACTACTCGGAAGGCGAGGCGACGGCAGTGTCCTCTTTGAGCCGAATGTCACCTGCCGCACGCCTGCGGGGCAATCCCGCGCTGAGCTCGGATGTGACGATGCCGGGCATCGTTGCGAGCGAGGACAATCTGCGCATCAGCCATGATGTCGAGCCGATGGCGCGATCCGACGGCTTCGGTCAATCGCTCAAAGTGAGCTATGACTTCGCCAACGACTTCACGCTCACGTCGATTTCCTCCCACGACGAGTTCCAGCTCGACGACCGCCTGGACGTGGATCGCACCTCGTACGCCCAGATCGACAATTTCCAGGGCGGCCGCTTCGGCGCCAATGTCGTTACTCAGGAATTTCGATTGCTGTCGCCCGCGGATGGCGACATCCGCTACACCCTGGGCCTGTTCTATGGCGACAACGATCTGACTCGCCGCTTCAGTCGCGGACCGCTGTTCTCGCTCGCCAACTGGTACGCGACGGCGGGCTCGACCGTGAAGGCGGTATTCGGCCAGGCCGACTGGACGTTCCTGCCTGCGACCACTGCGACTCTCGGTGCGCGCTTCCAGGACGAAAAGATCGATTACACGTTCGCTGACATTCAGAACTCGGCGTCGTTTCGCGGCTCATCGACCGATGAAGCGTCGACCTATCGCATCGGCTTGCGGCACGAGTTCACCGATGACTTCATGCTGTTCGTCTCGCATGCCACCGGTCACAAAGGTCAGACGTACGATCTGACGACTGGTTTCAACGCCGCGCGTGCAGCTGCGGGCCCGGTCGAACCGGAGACGTCAAAGTCTTACGAGATCGGTTTCAAGAGTCGCCTGCTCGATCGGAGCCTGGTGCTGAATGTCACGGCGTTCAATGTGGACTACGAGGATTTCCAGCAGCAAGGCATCGAGTTCATCGGAGGCGCGCAGAACTATCGACTCACCAATGTGGGCACGGTGAAGACACGCGGTGTGGAGTTGGAAACCGATTGGCGGGCGAGCGACAACTTGCGTCTGAACGGTGCGATTGCGTACGTCGATGCGTTCATCGACAAGTATCCGACGGCGAATTGCTATCCCGGTCAGACGGCGGCACAGGGCTGCACCGGGACGCCGCAGCGGCAGGATCTGGCGGGCAAGCGGTTGCCCAGTGCCCCGGAATGGAAACTCAACGTCGGTTGGGACTACGGCATCGACCTGGGCTCGCGGCCTTTCGAAGGCGTCTTCAGCGGCAGCTACGTTTGGCAAAGCGAGCAGAATTTCTCGCTGAATCAGGATCCGCAGACCGTCCAGGAAAGTTACGGGATCCTGAACTTGTCCGCCGGCATTCATCACCTCGAAGATCGCTATCGCGTCACGCTGTTCATCAACAACGTGTTCGACACGGGCTACGCGGTGGGCGGCGGCAATCAGTTCGGCAACTTCGGCAACCAGCTCGCCACCGAGATCCTGCCGGCGCGCGACTTCAAGCGTTACGGGGGCGTGCGAGTAACGCTGTCGTATTGAGAAGCGGTAGAGATGGGACAGCGCGCACCGGGAATGTCTTAGGGGAAATAACGCGTGGCATTGCTATGCTAGGCGCCATCGTCCTTTTCTTAGGATCGCGATGCACCTGGGCATTCTCGAGACCGGCGCCCCGCCGGGAGATCTGCAGCACCACTTTGGCTCATATGGCGACATGTTCCGGCAACTATTGGGGCCGGAGTATCGATATTCCTATTACGACGTGCGCAACGGCCAACTGCCCGAGCGGATCGATAGCCACGATGCCTATGTCATTACCGGCTCCGCTTCAGGTGTGTATGACGGCGACCCGTGGATCGAGTCGCTGAAGCAGTTCATTCAGCAGTCGGCGGGGCAGGCGTCCATGGTCGGCATTTGTTTCGGCCATCAGATCATGGCGGAGGCTTACGGCGGCCGCGTGACCAAGTCTCCGAAAGGGTGGGGTGCGGGGTTGCACAGTTATGACATCAAGCGGCACGCCGACTGGATGAATTCGGATCGCGGGCCGACGCTGAGCATTCCAGTGTCGCATCAGGATCAGATCGTCGAGCTGCCCTCGGATGCGATCGTGCTGGCAGCCAGCGAGTTCACGCCGTACGCAGTGCTCGAGTATCCGCAGCGTCGCGCGATTTCATTTCAAGGGCATCCGGAGTTTTCGCCGAACTACGCCACGGCGCTCATCGATTTGCGCCGGGGCACTCGCTATCAGCAGGACTTCGCGGATTCCGCGGTGGCTTCGTTGCAGGCGCCGAACGATGCGCAGCGCGTGGCGGGCTGGGTTCGTAACTTCCTCAACGGCTCGCGCTGAGATCTGTCGCCGGCCAGGCAACGGTGACCTTCAGTCCGCCGAGCTCCGAACGCAGCAGTGTGAGGGCGCCGCGCGTGGCATCGACGAGATCGTTCGCGATGGCGAGGCCCAGGCCGTGGCCCGAGCCGGCCTCGTCGAGTCGTCCGCCGCGCATCAGCACCTCGGCGACCTTTTCCGATTCGATCCCAGGGCCGTCGTCCTCGACGACCAACGCGCCGCCTGCGATCGCTTGCCCGGTCACACGCACGCGTCGACGAGCATAGCGTGCCGCGTTTTCGATCAAAGCGCCCGCGATCTCGAGCAGATCTTCACCGGCCACCGGCAGGCGCAAGTCCTCCGCAACGTTGACTTCGAACACCAGCCTGGCGCCGAACTCGGTTTTTTCCACGACCCCGACCAGCGATTCGATCAGCGGCTGAGCGATCGTGGTATTGCCACTCGGCGCGGCACGAATCGCAGCGGCTCGGCTGCGAGCCAGCTCACCTTCGATTGCAGACGTGGCTGCCGAGATCGCCTGATCGAGTCCGTCCGCCGCTTCTCTAGCGCCGGCTTCACGGGCGCGACGACTCTGCGCCGCTAGCGCAGCGAGCGGTGTTTTCAAACCATGCGCGAGATCCGCAGCGCGGCGGCGTGCTCGGCTCAAATCCTTCTCACGAGCGTCGGCAAGCTCATTGATGGCCCGAGTGAGTGGCTCGATCTCGGTGGCATGCACTGCGGTCATGCGCTCGCGAGGATTGCGCTTCAATGTTTCTACTTCGTTGCGCACGTGGCGCAGCGGTCGTAGTCCCAACTCGACTTGCGCCCACGCGGCAGCGGAGAGGATGAGCCACAGGATCGCGAGGAACAACGCCAGCTCCTCGCCGAATTCTTCGCGAGCTTCATGCAGGGACCTTTGTTCGTGCGCGAGCTGGATCAATACATCCGTGTTTGCGCGCACGGGACGGATGAAGCGCTCGACCAGCAACACCTGCTGATTGAATGGACCAGCGAGGATGCGATTCTGCCACTCCAGTGAAGTGACATTCTTGGGCTCGGGCAGATGTTGGTCCCACAGCGAGCGGGAGTTCAATACGCCTTGCGGCGTGGAGACCTGCCAGTACAGGCCGCTGGCCGGGTCGAAGAACCGCGAATCGCCGGGCTCGTGCTCCAGGACGGGAGTGCCGTCTGGTGCAACGGATAACGCTGCCGCGAGTTGCAGACCGTCGCGAATCAGATCGGCTTCGATGCGATGCTCGACATGGCGCTCGAACAGCACGGTCATCGCCACCCAGGCGGCGGCCAGCGCCAGGAAGATCGCGATCGCAGCGCCCAGCAGCAGCCGAACGCGCAGGGATCGCAGCATCACTCACCATCACCGGCGAGCAAATATCCAAAGCCGCGCCGGGTCTCGATCACCTGCGGACCGATCTTGCGTCGTAACCGCACCACCAGCGCTTCAATGGCGTTGGAGTCGCCGGGCTCGTCGGCGCCATACAAATGTTCCGCCAGCTCGCCGGCCGAAACCGCGCGCCCGCTTTGATGCGCGAGATAGTCGAGGAAACGAAATTCCAATTGCGACAATCGGATCGGGCGACCGCCGAAGGTCGCGGACATGCGATGCGTGTCGAGCACCAGATCGCCGACCTCGATGGTCGAGGAGGCTCTGCCGGCAGCGCGACGGACCAGGCCGCGAATGCGGGCGATCAGCTCGCCCATCTCGAAAGGCTTGCCGAGATAGTCGTCGGCGCCGGCTTCGATGCCCGCGACCTTTTCAGTCCAGTCGTTGCGGGCAGAGAGAATCAGCACAGGGAACGTGCGCTGCGCACTGCGCCAACGTTTCAGTACTGACAGACCGTCGATGCGTGGCAGGCCCAGATCCAGCACGGCGACGTCGTAATCTTCGACGCTGCCCTTGTACCAGGCGTCTTCGCCTTCGGTGGCGATGTCCACGACGAAGCCGGCGCTAGCCAGGGCTTGCGCCAGGTCTGCAGCGACCGCCGCTTCGTCTTCGATCACCAGGGCACGCAATTCAATCGTCCTCGACTTTCACTACCGCGCCGGTACGGGCATCTATTTTCACTTCGCGCACGCGGCCGGTGCCAGTGAGTATTTTTATTTCGTAGATCAGCGCCTCTTTCTTGTTCTCGAGCTCGACTTCGATCACATCGCCGGGCACCTGCTGGTTGGCGATTTCGAGAATCTTGACCAGCGGCAGCACTTCGCCGCGCTGCAGGGCTTCGCGCACCAGCGTGTGTTGTTCTCTCTTCCTGTCTTGCTTGTCGGCCAGCCCCGTGGACACGCCGAACGACAGCGTGCCGAGCAGCAGCGCGCAAGCGACGAGAAATCTGGATTTCATGGCTTTACTGTGACTGCCGGGCGCTGACGCCAAGCTGACGGTGGGTGTCGGGTTGTCGTCAGCGTGCCGTGCGTAGATTACGTCGCCATGGCAGCCCGATAGCTCCCCTTTCTCGAAGCGGGCCGCTGTCAGTCTTACATAGGAGAAGTGGCATGACTATTGAAACTAACGGCGTGCGTGCGCTGATGCTGGCGGCCGTGGTGGCGATGATGGGCGTGGCTGGCGCGTCGGCCTGGGCTCAAAGTAGTGCACCCGAGCAGGTCGTCAAGGTGCCCGCCAATGCGCTGAGCATCGCCGACATCGAGAGCCGTCTCGGTGCCCAGGGCATCAAGGTGAAGGAGATCAAGCTGCGCGATCTGATCGCCAAGGTCGAGGGCTATGACGCACAGGGGCGCGAGATCGAGATGGTGATCGATCGTCGCAGCGGTGAGACGCTGTCACATGAGTATGACGACGACGATCGCAAGGGTAAGCGCAAGTAACGCTCCGCAGACGGTCGCTCCTTTAAGGGGAGCGACCGTAACCGTTCGCTCAGGGTGAGGACAGCCCCAGCTGAATCTGCTTGGCGGCGTTGGCGTGCACGACGGTCAGTGCCGCCATGTTCACGATCCGGCGCACTGTGACCGACGGTGTCAGGATGGTCACCGGCGCGGCGCAGCCCAACAGGATCGGCCCGATCGCCACGTTCTGACCGGCGGCGGTCTTGAGCAGGTTGTAAGAGATATTGGCCGCATCCAGGTTCGGCAGCACCAGCAGGTTCGCCGAGCCATGCAGGGTGGTCTCGGGCAGCGCGGTCTTGCGGATTGCTTCATCGAGCGCCGAGTCGCCATGCATCTCGCCATCGATGTCCAGGTGCGGCGCGCTGGCACGCACCAGTTCCAGCACTCGACGCATCTTCACGGCCGACGGCGCATTGCTGGTGCCGAAGTTGGAATGTGAGATCAGCGCGATCTTGGGCTCGATACCGAAGTTCCTGACTTCCTCGGCGGCCAGCACAGTGATCTCGGCCAGCTCTTCCGCCGTCGGATCCAGATTCACGTGCGTATCGACGATGAACAACTGTCTGCCCGGCAGCACCAGCGCGCTCATTGCGCCGTACACGCTGGTACCAGGCTTCTTGCCCAGTACGCGATCGACGTACTTGAGATGCCGGCCGCTGCTGCTGATCGTGCCGCAGATCATGCCATCGCCTTCGCCCTTCTTCATCAGCATCGCCGCGATCAGCGTCGTGCGTCGGCGCATCTCGAGCTTGGCGTACTGCGCGGTCACGCCCTGGCGACCCATCAGGCGGCGATAGTCGTCCCAGTATTCGCGATAGCGCGGATCGTTCTCCGGATCGACGTTGGTGAAGTGTTCATCGCGCTTCAGGCGCAGTCCGTATTTCTGAATGCGCTTGTCGATGACGGCGCGACGGCCGATCAGAATCGGGCGCCCCAATTTCTCATCGACCAGAATCTGCGCCGCGCGCAGCACGCGCTCTTCTTCACCTTCGGCAAAGATGATGCGCGCATGCTCCGGCTTGACGCGGCGAGCGGCGGCGAACACGGGCTGCATGAACGTGCCGCTGTGGTACACGAACTGTTGCAGCTTCTGGCCGTAGGCGTCGAAGTCGGCGATCGGTCGGGTTGCCACGCCGCTGTCCATGGCCGCTTTTGCAACGGCAGGCGCGATCTTCACGATCAGCCGCGGATCGAACGGCTTGGGGATGATGTACTGCGGACCGAAGCTGAGATTTTCGGTGTTGTAGGCGCTCGCGACGATGTCGTTCTGTTCCTGACGGGCCAGTTCGGCGATCGCATGCACGGCCGCGATTTCCATCGAGCGCGTGATCGTCGTGGCGCCAACATCGAGCGCGCCCCGGAAGATGTACGGGAAGCACAGGACGTTGTTCACTTGATTGGGATAATCGGTGCGGCCGGTGGCCATCACTGCGTCGCTGCGTACGGCCGCGACTTCTTCGGGCAGGATTTCAGGCGTCGGGTTGGCGAGCGCCAGAATCAGCGGGTTCGGCTTCATGGTGGCGACCATGTGCGGCTTCAACACGCCGCCGGCCGACAGGCCCAGGAATATGTCAGCATCGACGATGACTTCGGCGAGCGTGCGCTTGTCGGTGTCCTGCGCAAAGCGCTCCTTCTCCGGATCCATCAGTTCCTTGCGGCCCGTGTAAACCGCGCCGGCAAGATCGGTGAGCCACACATTTTCGCGCGGTAAACCGATATCGACCAGCAGGTCGACGCAGGCGAGCGCGGCGGCACCGGCACCGCTGACTGCCAGCTTCACCGACTTGATGTCCTTGTTGACCACCAGCAGACCGTTGAGCACGGCGGCGGCCACAATGATGGCGGTGCCATGCTGGTCGTCATGGAACACCGGGATCTTCATGCGCTCGCGCAGCTGGCGTTCGATGATGAAGCACTCCGGCGCCTTGATGTCTTCGAGGTTGATGCCGCCGAAGGTGGGCTCGAGCGCGGCAATCACATCGACCAGCCGGTCCGGATCGTTCACATCCAGCTCGATGTCGAACACGTCGATGCCGGCGAACTTCTTGAACAGCACCGCCTTGCCTTCCATCACCGGCTTGGACGCCAGCGGGCCGATCGCACCAAGACCGAGCACTGCCGTGCCGTTGGTGATGACAGCGACCAGATTGCCGCGCGCGGTGTAACGAAATGCCGCCAGAGGATCGTCGACGATGGCTTCGCACGCCGCGGCTACGCCGGGCGAGTAGGCCAGTGCCAGATCGCGCTGGTTGGTCAGTTGCTTGGTGGCCGTAATGGCCAGTTTTCCGGGCGTCGGTCGCTCGTGGTAGTCGAGAGCGGCCTTACGAAGATTGTCGCGC
The DNA here is from genome assembly GCF_003104955.1 of Steroidobacter cummioxidans. Classification (NCBI taxonomy): domain Bacteria; kingdom Pseudomonadati; phylum Pseudomonadota; class Gammaproteobacteria; order Steroidobacterales; family Steroidobacteraceae; genus Steroidobacter; species Steroidobacter cummioxidans. The sequence goes on from NZ_LSRW01000017.1 coordinate 167,034, forward strand.
GCGTTAGCTGACAAGGAGCTGTCTTGACTCATTCACCCGGACTCTTTTTGTTGACCTGAGAATAATTCATGCAAATTTGGGAGCGTCACTGTATGCGATTCACAGGTCCAATGCATACAACTTGCGCCGAAGTACTGGAGCCATGGGCCGCGAGCGCCTATCCTATGCGCCGCCTACCGACAGGTAGGTGAATCAGGTTCTGAGTAAATCACGCGACATGACCCACTCCTGTGACTTTGTGGCGCCGATCCGGCGATCGAAAGAGGTCAAGGCAGTTTGCGCGGTCCTACGTGCTGCGGTGGAGCGCGGCGAATTGCGAAGCTTTCAGGAAGGTAAGCTGCGCGTTGGCCGCATGCCCATCGAAGTCGAATGGCCCGACGGCAGATTCAGCCGACTGCGCATTGACATCGAAGCTGCGACTGTGACGTTCGCTGCCTTGCTGGAGGCAGGCGCGGGCTCGGCGTTGTATCGTGAATTGAAGGCGCTGGCGCGCGTTGCGCAGGCGTCGGGCCGGGAGCCTGCGCGCATCGATCCCGCTCGGGCTATGTTGCGTGTGACGGAGCAGGGCGGCGCAGTGTCGTATTCGATCATCGTCACTCGTGGCGAATACGAGTACTGCACGCGACGCTTGATCGACCTGGCGCGCGAGGCGCTGGCGCTGGCGATGGAGGTGCCACCGCTTGCCCAAAACTATCGGCCCGCAGTCGCGAACTGAAATCTCTACGTAGATAGTTCCGACCCGCATGGCTCTCATAAGTTTCAAAGCGGGTTGACTCAGTGGCGCTGAAGCGGGCTAGATGCCGCGTTTACAACGCAGCCGAAGACCCCAGTAACCTTGCATGACTGCCCAAGCTGTGCTCGTCGTCGAGGATGATCCGGGCCTGCGAGTGCTGATGACTCGCGCACTCCAGCAAAACGGTTTCGCCGTTTTTCAGGCCCGTTCCGGCCCGGAAATGTGGAACTCACTCGATCAGCGTCCGGTCGATCTGATTCTGCTCGATATCATGCTGCCCGGTCAGAGTGGCATCGATCTATGTCGCGAGCTGCGCGCGCGCAGCGACACGCCCATCATTTTCGTCAGCGCCAAAGGCGACGAAACCGATCGGGTCATCGGCCTGGAGCTCGGTGCCGATGACTACATTGCCAAACCGTTCGGCACGCGCGAGTTGCTGGCGCGCATCCGCGCGGTGCTGCGTCGCCGCCCCAGCAACAGCGAAGCCAGCCCCACGCGCGAGGAAAAAGTCCGGTTCGCGGGCTGGACGGTGGATTTACGACGTCGCTCGGTGTTGTCGCCGAGCGGTGCGAGTATCGACCTCACCGGCGCCGAGTTCGACCTGCTCGCCAGCTTCATCGGCAGCCCACAGCGCATTCTCGGGCGCGATCGATTGATCGAGTTGTCCCGCGTGCGCCTGGGCGATGCTTCCGATCGCAGCATCGACGTCCTCGTCAGCCGCTTGCGGCGCAAGCTTTCGAATGCAGGGGAGGAGGCGCCGATCACCACCGTGCGTGGTGTCGGATATATGCTGACCGCAGACGTGACACACGATTGACGATGGCTGTGCGGCTCGTACCTCGTGGCGCTCTAGCGAGTGTGCTCGCTGTGGTCGCATTCACTGCCATCGTCGGCCTGGCTGCGACCACGATGCTTTTATGAAGGCGCGAGCGCTTTCAGCCTTGCGCGAAAGAGGAAAGCGCGCCCGCACCTCCGAGCAACAATCGTCGTCGTCGCGCGCATGCTCGAAAAGCGAGGTGCCCGAGCGCCGCTCCAGGAATTTGTCGAAAATTTCAAGCTCCAACCGAGCATTTTCAAAAAGCTCGGCTGGTTCCGGCAAACCCCGATCGAGCCGGGCGAGCGCTCCGACGCGCTGATGCAAATGCATCGGCAGATGGTGCTGTGGGAACCGAGCCTGCGCGGCAAGGATCTGCGCCTGCATCTAGGCTCGGCAGACGTGCCGACGGAAGTGATCGGCTCACTGCAACTTACCGACGGCTCGTGGTTGCATTTCCGTGCGCAGGATCTGGTCGGCGAGTGGCCGCTGAAATTGCGTCGTGTGTTCATTGCCAGCATGCCCATGGTTGCGCTGGTGTTGATCGCATTGGTGACATTGCGCGTCATCCTGCGGCCGTTGGGCTTGCTGGCCGATGCTGTGACTCGCGTGGGTTATGGCAATTCGACCGTGCTGGAAGAGCAGGGGCCGGCCGAGTTCCGGCGCCTGATTCGCGCCTACAACGAGATGCAGAGGCGCATCGTTACCATGATCAAGGACCGCACCGAGGCGTTGGCTGCGGTCGGACACGATCTGCGAACACCGCTGGCACGGCTGCGACTGAGCGTCGATGGGGTCGACGATGTGCAGACTCGCGACGATCTGAACCATGATCTGGACGAGATGGAGTTGATGCTCGATTCGCTGCTTACTTACTTCCGCGGCGACGATCATCCGGAGAAGCCGAGTCTGGTCGATCTCGCGGTGCTGGTGGCGACCGTAGTGGATGATCTGCAGGATCGCGGCTACGACATCACCTATTTCGGTCCCGAGCATTGTGACGCAAGGTTTCGGCTCGTCGAGTTCAAGCGCGCGTTGAGCAATCTCACCAACAACGCGGTTCAATATGGCAACCGCGCCTGGGTGCATTTGATCGAAGAGCCGCACCAGATCCGCATCCGTGTCGAGGACGACGGCCCGGGCATCCCCGAAGCGGACCTGGAGCGCGTGCTGGTGCCGTTTCAACGGCTGGATCCCGCCCGTCAGCGAAACACTTCAGGGGTCGGACTGGGCATTCCCATTGCGGTGCGTGCCGTCGCGGCCGCTGGCGGCAAGCTGCGCTTGAGCAATCGCGACGAAGGCGGGCTGTGTGCTGAGATTGCTTTACCGCGCAACAATAAGATCAGCAACACTTTGTAATAAACCGATCAGCAACATTTCGTCACAAACGTAATAGCAATACTTTGTAACGAACGGGCCGCAGATCAGCAAAACGAGCCCGGCACTCTTACACCTCGACAACTTCCAAGTTCGAGGTTGAGATGAACGAAATCATCGGCCGAGTGTTCAAATTCGAGAAGCATGTCTTTGCACGTCATGCTGACCTGTACAACCGTCTAGCTACCAAGGGCCAAAGTCCCAAGGCGTTGATGATTTCCTGCGCGGATTCGCGCATCGTCCCCGAGCTCATCCTACAAGCGGAGCCCGGCGATCTATTCGTCACACGCAACGCTGGCAACATCGTGCCGCCGTTCGCACAAATGAATGGCGGTGTGTCGTCAGCCGTCGAGTACGCCGTGATGGCGCTCGGGGTCACTGACATCATCGTGTGCGGTCACTCTGGCTGCGGCGCGATGGAAGGGCTTATGAAGCCCGGCGCACTCGATGACATGCCCAATGTCGCTGCCTGGCTCCGTCATGCGCATGCCGCTCAAGGTGTCGTGCGCAATTGTTACCCGGAGCTATCCGGTCGCGAGCAACTGCGCGCGCTGACACTCGAAAACGTCGTTTGTCAGTTGGCGCACCTGCGCACGCATCCTTCCGTCGCTACCGGGATTGCGCGAGGAACCATCGCTCTGCACGGCTGGTACGTCGACATCCACTCTGGTGCCATTCACGCGCTGGACGGACAGACGGGCGAGTTCACCGCCGTGCGTGACGACGCGCCGTTGCCGGTCGCACTTCCGCACGCGCCGCGTCTGGCGGCTCATCAAGCACTGCCTCGCACTGCCTGAGGCTGACTTATGAGCTCCAGTGCCGGCGAGACGGGGTTGTCCCGTCAAAACATCTTTGTGCGGGATTTCACCGCGTCCATCGTGGTGTTCCTGGTGGCGATGCCCTTGTGTATGGGCATCGCGATCGCCTCGGGCGTGCCGCCCGAGAAAGGTCTGATCACCGGCATCATCGGCGGCATCATCGTCGGCGCGCTCGCTGGCTCACCGCTGCAAGTCAGCGGTCCGGCCGCGGGTCTCGCCGTCATCGTGTTCGAGCTCGTGCGTCAGTACGGCATCGCTGCTCTCGGACCGATGTTGCTGATCGCGGGCGGATTCCAGTTCATCGCGGGCGCGGCGCGCCTCGGTGGCTGGTTCCGCGCGATCTCACCGGCGGTCGTGCACGGCATGCTGGCGGGCATCGGCATTCTGATCTTCATCGGTCAGTTCCATGTCTTGTTCGACGATCTGCCCAGACCGAGCGGCGTGGAGAATCTGCTGGCGATTCCCGTCTCGCTGTTTCGTTTGTTCACTGAAGCGCACTCGACTGCCAGTGCGTTTGCAGCCGGCATCATCACGATCGTGTCGATGCTCGCCTGGGAACGATTCAGGCCCAAGACGCTGCGCCTGATTCCAGGCGCGCTGGTGGGTGTCGTGCTCGCCACGCTGGCCGCGTTCTTCCTGCAGCTCGACCTCACGCGCGTCGATGTTCCTGAGTCGATCTTCGCCAGTCTGGCGGTGCCGACCTTCGCGGATGTCACCGGCCTGTTGAGCCCACAGTTCATCGCGACCGCGCTGGCCATCGCATTCATCGCCAGTGCTGAAACATTGATTTCCGCCGCAGCGGTCGATCGTATGCACGACGGCGTGCGTACCGATTACAACAAAGAGCTGCGCGCGCAAGGCATTGGTAACTTTCTGTGCGGAGCCGTCGGCGCGTTGCCGATGACCGGTGTGATCGTGCGCAGCTCGGCAAACATCCAGGCCGGTGCGCTGACGCGCGCGTCCGCGATCATGCACGGCGTCTGGATCCTCGGCTTCGTGATGCTCCTGCCCTGGTTGATGCGCGAGATCCCGATGGCTTCGCTCGCCGGCGTGTTGGTGGTGACCGGCTGGCGTCTCGTGAGCCTCGACCACGTGCGTCATCTGTATCACCACTACGGCGTGATGCCGGCGCTGATCTGGGCCAGCACGCTGTTCATGGTGGTGACCACCGATCTGCTCACGGGCGTGCTCACCGGCTTGGTGCTGTCGATGCTCGAGCTGCTGCCTCACGTGCGCGATCTGAAGCTGGACGTGAATGTCGATCGCAAGGAGACGTTGATCGAAGTGCAGCTGCGCGGTCGCGCCACGTTCGTGGGCATGAACCGGCTGAACAAGGCGCTCGATGAGCTGCCCCTCGGCGGTCACATTCGGCTGAATCTCACCGGGGTCACGCTGCTCGACCACACCTGTGCGGAAGTGATCGCCGACTGGATTCAGCGCAGCCGCAAGGCGGGTACCCGCGTGGAGCTGGTGGAAACCAGCGAGATGCAAACCAGCAATCCGCATCGTCGACTCGCCGAGGCGGCGAGTCTTTGAAGCAACACATGTCGACCATTTTCAAGGAGAACTGCATGAAGACGATTCGTTCTGAATCCCCTCGTCGAGTCGTGCGTCGAGCAGCGCTCTCCGCGACGGTGGCGCTCGCTGGCCTGTTCGGCGTCGTTGGCACGGGTGCCGCCGATGCGAAAGAGGACGGGCCGGCGAGCGCCAAATGCCGGCAGGAAACCAAGCGCGTTGCCGTGTGGCCGCAGAGCGCGCCGAAAGCTCCACAGATGGCGCGCTACGAAGAGCGCCTGGTGACGGTGTGCGAGTCCAAGGCCGACGCCAAGCGGGCGGCTGACGAAGAGCTCCAGGCAAAGGAAAGCGAGGGCTGATAGCTCGGATTCACATTGGACAGGAAACAAACATGACTACTCGATTGATCGCGGGAGTTGCGCTTGCTGTCGCCACTTTTGGACTGCTCGGCTGCTCGAGCTATCCGAGCTCGTACGGCCTGGATGCCGGCAGCGCGACATTGGTACGTCAGACTTGTAACCAGATCATGGGGCTGCGCACCGGGCCCGAGTTCGAAGCCTGTGGCGGCAGCCTTGCCGATACCGTCCGCTCATTGCAGGACGCCAACCTGACCCTGCAGGCCGATCAGGCTTGCGCACAGCAAGGGCTGGCGCGCGGCACGGCAGAACAGGCGAAATGCGTCGTGACGTTCAGAAGGGCGGCGCAGAGCCCCGTGCTCGTAAACGCAGCAGATGTCGCGACAGTGCCGGCTGCGGAGCCGTGGCAGTCCTACTTCAGCATGACCCAGTCGCAGCAGGCGGAGCGCGCGGAGCTGTCCTGCGCGCAGGTCGGATTGCACCCCGCCACCAACGGCTTCTGGAACTGCGTGAGCGACCTCAGGCACTCCATCGTCAACATTCGACCCGACACGATGCCCTGAGACGCCACTGGTGCTGCCTCCAGCACGCTTCTGACAGTTCGACTCGCGGGGCTCCGCGACGGCGCGCTATATTGGTGACGATATGGCGCGTCTGGATGCTCTATGGGTCGATTTTGTGTGGCGGCAGTGGCAGTGCTGGGTGGCTTCGCGGGCGCAGCGAGCGCCGCGCCGGACGCATCCCCCTGGCGGCTGGATCAGGCAATCGACACGCCCGAGTGGCTCAGCTTCAGCGGGTCTTATCGCGTTCGCTATGAGACCCTGAATCATCCTTACCGCGCCGGTGCCACGGGCTCGGACGAGATTCTGGTCGGGCGCCTGTTCTTGAATGCACGGGCCACCGTGCAGAATTTCTACGCCAATTTCGAGCTGGAGGATGCGCGCCAGCAGCTCGCTGACTCCGGCACCCCGCTGGGCACGGACTCCGTCAATACGCTCGAGCCGTTGCAAGTCCTGGTCGGCATGCGGTTCAACGATGTGTTTTCGCGAGGCGCGCGTCTGGATGTCAGCGCCGGCCGCATGACCATCGACCTTGGCGCCCGTCGCCTGGTGGCGCGTAACAACTTTCGCAACACGACCAATGCCTACACTGGCGTGCACACGTTGTGGAAGGGCGCCGACGGCTTCGAGGCGCGTGCCTTCTACGTTCGCCCGGTGCAACGCAGGCCATCCGATTTCGCCTCCTTGCTGGACAACGACAGAGAGCTCGATACAGAGAGCTCGGATGTGACGCTGTGGGGCGCTTTTGGCGCCGCTCCTGAGCTGTTCGGCGGCGTGAAAGGCGAGGCGTTTTTTTTCGGGCTACGCTCGCGCGACCACGCAGGCATCCCCGTGGCGGATCGCGACATCAACACGCCGGGCTTTCGTTTGTACGTGAATCCGGCCGCGAAGTCCTGGGACTTCGAAGCCGAAGGTGCTTATCAATACGGCACATCGCGTCTGACCAATGCCGCCACGGATACCAAGGATCTGCAGCACCGCGCAGGTTTTTTCCACGGCAAGGTCGGCTACACGCTGAGTGGCAAGATGGCGCCGCGGTTCGAGCTCTCTTACGAGTTTGCGAGCGGCGATGACGATCCCAACGACAACGAGAACAATCGTTTCGACACGCTATACGGCTCCCGCCGCCTCGATTTCGGGCCGACCGGAATCTTCGGGGCGCTCGCGCGCAGCAATATCAACTCTCCAGGCCTGAGATTCGAGGCAAAGCCGCTGCAGAAACTGTATGGGATGGTTGGGTATCGCGCGGTGTGGCTGGCGAGCGCTCGCGACCAGTACACCACCGCGCGACTGCAGGACCGCACCGGCAGGTCGGGCGATTTCGTCGGTCATCAGATCGAAGCACAGGTTCAATACAACCTGCTGCCAGGCAATCTGATGCTGGAGTTCGGCAGCGCCTACCTGGCGCATGGCCGCTTCCTGCACGATGCACCGAATGCTCCCAACGAAGGCGACACGACCTACATCTATGCGTCGGCCATGAGCACCTTCTGAAATAAAAAAAGGCTCGACGGGGCTTGAGGCACACCGTCGAGCCGAGAAGGAATGGAACGACTTACCAGCGGAACGTGAGATCCACGCCGGCGAAATTGATGTGATCGCCGTCGACGCCGTAGCGGGTGAACTCGCCACCCAGGCTCCAGCGGCCGCCCAGTTTCACTTGCGCTCCGACGCCGGCCAGCAGGCTGATCCCGTCGTCCTTACGGCGCACGAACTGTCCGTCGATGTTGCGAGTGTCGTAGCGAGCATCCCAGAAGAATGCTCCCGCGCGTGCATGTGCCGACACGCGCGAGCCGAGCGGCATGCGCGCCACCGCCGTCAGATCGAAACCTTCGGCTGAAGGCGGCTGCAAGGCGTTGGCGTCGACCAGGAACGTCGGCACGTCGGCGATCGGTCCGGAGAAAGCCATCTTCACTGCGCCGAGATCGGTGTAGCCGGTCTCGATGGCGAGCCAGTTCGTCACCTCGTAACCGGCGTACGCCCGCCACGCATCGCGGCTCTTGTCGCTCACCTTCGTGGTTACGTCATAGCCCTTATCGCGCAGCGTGCTGTCGACGGCACCGGCGCTCACATCGCTGCGCGCCGAGCCGAACTGACCGCCGACATACCACGAGTTCGTGTCATCGGCACGCGCCTGAGTGGCAACGATACCGAGCGACGCGAGCACGGTCGCGATCTGACGCCGATTCATGTTCTTGAGCATCAGCAGCAACGCCGCGCCCAGCAGCAACATCACATCGAACGAGCCGCCGCCGCCCTTGGTCTGTCCGGTGACCTGAACGTTGGACAGCGAGCCTACGCCGCCCGGATCGGAGATCGAGCCGTTTGCGGCACCGTCGGCATCGTTCACGCTGCCATCCTTGATGGTCAGGCGCACGCACCAGTCGCCGGTGTGCAGGCCGGGGCGGTATTCGTCGCTCGACGGCGGCGGACAGAAGCCTTCGACACCAGGCGCCGAAGCGATCCGGTTGTCGTTGTCCTCGAAGAACGTCCGCCACTGGTTGGTGGTGGGGTCGTACTTGCGATAGACAGGGTGAGCCGGGACCGGCGCACGCTGCGGAATCACCACGCTGGCGCTCTCGCCGATGCGCGGCAGATCGTCGATCACGAAGTCGAAGTAACCGCCCGCGTTGACCACCGAGTCATTCGGAATCCGCAGCGAGGTCGTCGTGCCCGGCAGCTCGGTCTGATAAGCGCCGCGATAGATCGCGTAACTGCCGAGCGACAGGCGCGTGCCCGCATCCGCTTCCATCAAGTGCGACGACAGCTGACCGCCGCGCTCAGGCAACACGTTCGGAGCCACCGGCGCGTATTCCGGAGAATCCGGCAGACCGTTGGCGAGCAGGCGCGTCGCGCCAGCCGGCAGCACCGGCGTGGTCTCGAGCACCACCACATCGAACATGCGACGCGTAATGACTGGCGGCGCACCGTTGTCTGTCACGATCAACTCGAAGCGATGCACGCCGGCCGGCAGGCTCGACGGCTGCACGACGATGCTGTTGCCGCTGACCGTGTAGATCGCGCCGGCAGGAGCACGCCATTCGATCGTGTGCGTGTCGGTGGTATCAGGATCGTGGATATCGGCGCTGAACGTGATCGGGCCGGCATCGCGGCTGGCGACGCGACGCTCTTCGCCCGACTGCGACAGCTGCAGGCTCACGCGCGGCGCCTGATTGATCGTAGTCAACGTGACCGTGAGCGGTCGCGTGTTGCCGCGATTCAATTCGGCATCGAGTGCGATCTGCACGGTGCGCTCGGCGGTGCCGGTCGGAGCAGTGACCTGCACGGCGAACGGAATCTGTTTCTCCACTTCGCCTTCTTCGAACACCACCTGGCCGCTTTCGAGCGTCGTGCCCTGCGTATCGCCGGACACGGTGTAGCGCACGGTGAACGGATAAACCGGCGAGCGGCCGTTCAAGGCGATACGGAACGAGTCGTAGTTGCCGGCGCGAGCGCCGAGGGACAGGTCCGGACCGAACGTTACGGTCGGCCACACACGCAGCGTTTGCTCGAGGACACCGGGCACACCGCGCGAGTCGGTGGCTTGCCAGCTCACTCGATGCAAGCCAGGCGCGAAGCGAGTTAGATCGCCGAGCAGAGTCACCGTAGCAGCCGCGCCGCGGTAGTCCACCGCACTCGGACGCGCGCCGGTCGGCAACGCGGACAGCAACTCACTCGCATTCATGTCGAGCACGGCGGGTTGTTCGACCTGGAAGGTTGGCGGCGTCGGCACGAAGCTGGCGCTCACGGCGCACGACGCAGACACGCTGGCAACCGTGAACACGTTGCCGCTGAGCGAGCCATGGCAACCGGTCGCTGTCACCTCACCGATTGAGTAACCCTCGCCCGGCGTCAGCGTGAAGCTGTTCGGCTGGCCTTCGGGCACTTGCGGGTTGGCCGGCACGACCGAGCCGTTGGTCGGCGTCTCGATGCTGACCGTGCGCAGCGGGATGAAGCTGGCATTCACTTCGCAAGCTTGCGTCACGGCGCCCGTCGTAAAGAGGTTGCCATTGAGCGAGCCTTCGCAACCCGAAACGGCGCCGATGACGAAGCCTTCCGCCGGCGTAACCGTGAATGCCGTGGTCTGGCCATGCGTAACCGTTGCGCTCGCCGGGCCGATGCTGCCGCCAGCGCTCACGGCGGCGGCGCTGACCTGATAGGAGTTCAGCTCGAACGTCGCGCTCACATTACATGCGGCGCCGATCGCGCCCGTGGTGAACGTGTTGCCGTTCAGCGTGCCGGCGCAACCCTGCACCGAAGCGATGTGATAGTTGGCGTTCGGCGTCACCGTGAACTGCGCGGTCGCGCCCTGCGCAACCGACACGGTTGCCGGCGAAATCGTGCCGCCGGCGCCCGCGGACGAAGTGACATCGATGTTCGACACTGCTTCGTTGGCCAGATCGTCGACGATGCTGGTGAGGTCCTCGATGGCGCCGGCCGCGTAGTACCAGCTGAACTCTTCGCTGGCGCCGACCGCCAGGTCGTTCATGCGAACGTACAGCGCATACGAGCCGTCGCCGCCCGCCGTCACCGACGAGGTCGCGGGATTCTGGCTGCGCGGGTTGGCGAAGCTGCCATAGTGGGCGATCGACGTATGAGCCTTGGGCGAACTGGAGTAGAACAGCACGCCTTCCTGACCCGAGGTGATGCGGATCGCCGAGGAGCGCGTCGCTGCGTTGGGCAACTGAGTGAAGCCGTTGCTGCCCAGGTTGCCGCGAGTCTTGGTGGGGGTGTCCGTCATGCCGACCCAGTCGTCTTGCGTACCGACCCACACGCGAACGTTGCCGACCGGGGCGTTGCTGGTGTTGGTGATGCGCGTGGTGATCTTGATGAAGGCCTTGTCGATGCCCAGCTCATAGGTGTTGCGTACCTGCAGCGTGGTGGCGTTGATCGTCACCGTGCCGGTGGAGATCACCGTGCCATAGCCGCGGTTGTCATTCAGCGGCACGAAGCCGCTGGTATCGACCACCTGATCGGTGAGCGTCGGATTGTCGACCACGTTGCCGGAGTTGTTCCATTCGTTGGTGTCGGTGCCGTTGATGCCGATGGCGTTGTCCAGCGGATACGACGAATAGGTGAGCTTGTACCACTGGCTCGCCGGCACGGAGTAATAGAACGGCTGCTCCAGGTTACCCCGGATGTTCACCGATTCCACCGCGCCGTTGCCGAAGCGCAGCCGGCCGTTGTCGAGAACCTGGGCGGACGCTTGTTGCGCCAGCAACCCCAGCGTGAGCAACGCGAGTGTTCGCGTCGGAGATAGCATGGAAAATCTTTTCATGGCCCAACCGTTGAAAGTTCGCGAGATCCGCCGGTTTCTCCGACGGGCAGCGAATCATGCTCATCGCGGAGCACGTCAATCGAGCACTGCGTCACTTATGCACGTGACACAATTGTGACGAGCGTCAATGGTTGGACGGACTAGGGGTGGGGCGCAGAGCGGGGTAGGTGGAGGTCTTAGCGAAAGCTTGCAAATGCTTGCAAAGGCCTGCTGCGCACGATGCCGCAGCAGGCCGCGACCTGCGCTAAAACGATTTGCCGTCCACCGGCTTGCGCTTGACGGCTGCCAGGTCGAAATCTTCCAGGCAACGTACATTGATGGCGGCCATCTTGCCGCCCTTGGGATTGCTGCCGACGCCGAACGGCGCGCAACCGCAACGTTTGCAGAAGTGATGCTGGATGACGTGCTTGTTGAACGTATACGTGTTCAAGCTCTCCGCACCTTTGCTCACCTGCAAGTGCTCGTGCGGAATGAACGTCAACAGGTAACCCTTGCGACTGCAGTGAGAGCAGTTGCACTCCAGGACCTCATCGAAAGTCCCTTCGAACTCGAACGCGATGTCGCCGCAATGGCAGCTGCCTGTGTATTTCATGATGGCTCCGTTTATTCGAAGAACCGGGTAGGTGAGTAATTCTGCACCGTCAGCACGCGATCCTCGATCGCGCCGACCAGTTGGCCATGCTGGGCGGCGGTGCGCTTCTTGATGTCGGCCCATTCCTGATCGGCCATGAATCTGGCCCAGCGATCGGTCAGGGTCGCCTGGTCCGGCCACTGTAACAAGTAAACGAACTCGGTGCGGCCCTCGTGCCGGGCTTCCCATTGCGCAACGATCTTGAAGTCATACTTCGCCATGATGCGCATGGCGTGATCGCGAAAGCGCTGGTGAAACGCCTGCTTGTTGTTCTCGAAGATCTCGTAGACGCGCAGCTGATGGATGACTTGCTGCGGCTCGGTCGCGGATGCTCGTTGCGAGACGCCCGCAAACAACANAACAAGCGCCGCCGCGATTGCCAACCCAGTGCGCTTCAGGAATTCCTTCGCCATGGCCACCTCCTTATCGGGATTGAAAATGTTAGCCGCTGCGGGCGGCGGCGTCAGGCGCTTGCATGAGCATCGCTTTGCAAAAATTTCGCAAGCGAGTCCGCTTCGCTAGCCGGTTTATCGGTGCGCCAGCGGAGGATCCTTGGGAAACGCAGTGCAATGCCGGATTTGTGGCGGCCTGACGCAGCGATGCCTTCATAGGCGAGCTCGAATACCTGGCTGGGCTCGACCGAGCGCACTGGACCGAACTTTTCCACGGTATGTGCGCGAATCCAGCGATCGAGCTGCGCGACTTCCGGATTGCTCAAGCCGGAATAGGCTTTGGCAACGGGTACGAGCTCCCGATCGCGCCACACGCCGAATGTGTAGTCTGTATACAGATTCGAGCGGCGTCCTTGGCCTGGCTGTGCGTAGAGCATCACTGCGTCGAACGAGTGCGGCTCGATCTTCCACTTCCACCACGCGCCACGCTGGCGGCCCGTGCCGTAGCTCGAATCGAGCGCTTTGAGCATCAGGCCTTCAACGTTGCGTTGTCGTGACGCGGCGCGCGCGGCTGCCAGCTCGTCCCAAGTCGAGCCGGGAACCAACGGTGAGACTTGCAGGATGGGCGATGCATTCGCCAGCAATTTTTCCAGGTGAGCGCGACGCTCTCGCAGTGACGTTGCGCGCACATCCTGGCCATCCAGCTCCAACAAATCGTAAGCGAGAAACTGCACAGGGACCGCAGCCAGGATCGCGGCAGTGAGTTTCTTACGGCCAATGCGCTGCTGTAACAACGCGAAGGGTTGAATGCGTCCGTCTTTCCAGGCAACGACTTCGCCATCGAGCACGACGCCATCGGGCAGCGTGGCCGCGGCGTCGACGATCTCAGGAAAGCGTTCAGTGATGCGTTCCTCGCCTCGAGACCACAAGTGACATTCGCCGGCGCGGCGAATGAGCTGGCCGCGAATGCCGTCCCATTTCCATTCCGCCTGCCAGGTGTCGCGCTCGCCGAGCTGGCTAGCCTCGCCCTCGAGCGGCGATGCCAGAAAGAAAGGATAAGGAACGGCCGGATCGGTGCGCGGGCTGTCAGCCGCATGCAGGGCCTGCCAGAACAGAGCGCCGGGTTGCCATTCGCCCATGAGTCGGCCGGTAAGCTCGGTGCGCTCGATACCGGTGACTTCGGCAAGCGCGCGCGTTACCAACAGGTGTGACACGCCGACCCGCAGCTCGCCGGTGAGCAGCTTGTTCAACAGGAAACACTGCCGGTAGGGCAGTTCGCGCCACCAGTTCGTGATCGCCTGGCGCTGCACGTCTTCGTCCGACTCGCGCAGTGGCAGCAGGCGGTCCTCGATCCAATCGGCGAGGGGCGTGTCGTCGGTGCTTGCTTCACTATGCGCCGTTCCTGCTGTGAGAAGCGCGATCGTTTCGGCGAGATCACCGACGGAGCTATAGGATTCATCGATCAGCCATTCCGGCAGCGCGGCTTCATCGACCAGCCAACGTTTCAGCAGCGCTGGTCCGATGAAACGTTTGAGCCGGCGGCCCGACAGGATGTATGTGGCCCAGGCCGCATCGGCCGGCGGCGATTCGCGAAAGTAACGCGACATGGCCGCGACTTTGAGATTGGTCGACTGTGTCGTATCGAGCTCTTCGTACAGCGCGGCGAAGGCTCTCATTGCTGCTCCTCGTCGCCGTACGCCGTTTCGAGTGCGGCAGCGGAGATGCCGAGCTCGTTCAAGTAGCGGGCGAGAGCGTCGGAGTAGCCGTGCGTGAGCAGAATTCTGCGTGCGCCCGTCGCTTTGAACGTATCGATGAGGCCGGGCCAGTCGACGTGGTCTGAAAGAACGAAGCCGCGGTCATAACCGCGCCGACGCCGATTGCCGCGCACACGCATCCAGCCCGAGCAGAAGCCGCTGGAATGATCGCCGAAACGTCGCATCCAGGGTGTGCCGGCAGCACTCGGCGGAGCGAGGATCAATGCGCCACTATAGTCCGTCTTGCGCTCACCGGTTACGGGCAGGGTCGGCAGCATCTCGATACCTTGCTGTCGATAGACCTCGGTGAGCACGTTGACGGCACCATGCAAGTAAACGGTCTCGTTTGTGAATGCACGCAGCTCGGCCAGCACACGCTGCGCTTTGCCCAGTGCGTAACAGAACAGCACCGATGCAAGTCCTCGTTCGCGATTTGCCTGCCACCAATGGAACATTTCTGCGATCACTTCACCCGTCGGCTGCCACTGATAGACCGGCAGGGCAAACGTTGCTTCGCTGATGAATACGTCGCATGCCAGCGGCTCGAACGGCGCGCAGGTCGGATCGGGCTGTCGCTTGTAGTCGCCGGACACGACCCATACGTGGCCTTCATGCTCGATGCGCAGCTGCGCCGAGCCAAGAATGTGGCCGGCGGGATGTAACGAAATCGTCGTCGCGCCGAGTTGCAGCTGTTCGCCGTACTTCAGCGGCGCTGGATGATGATCCACACCCAGGCGATGACGTGCGATGGCGATGCCGGGTTCGGCGACGAAGTAACGCGCGCTGCCATGACGCAAATGATCGCCGTGCGCGTGCGTAATGACGGCGGTATCCACCGGCCGCCATGGATCGATATGAAAGCCGCCGGCCGGGCAGTACAAGCCGTTCTCAGTGACGGTGACCAGCGGTGGAGGCATTGCTGACATCGATAGAGCAAGCGCGCCGTCAGTCGGCGAGTTCCCGGGCACGGCGCAAATCATCGATCAGGTGAGTACGCAATTGACCGGCGTTCGCCGGGTCGGCGCGCAAAATGGCTGACGGATGATAAGTGCATACAATTTGGGCGCCGCTGGCATGCGGAATCTGCAACTGACGGGCTGATTCGATCGAGTCGGTCAGGCCGGCGACAGCGCGCAATGCCGATGCGCCCAGGGCGACGATGATGCGAGGTTTGACCTGCGACAGCTCGGCATCGAGCCAGTGATTGCACGCGGCCACTTCCGAGGCATCGGGCCGCTTGTGCAGACGACGTTTGCCGCGCGGCTGCCATTTGAAATGTTTGACGGCGTTGGTGATGTACAGCTCGCCGCGCTCCAGGCCGGCGGTTTTCAATGCATCGTCGAGCAGGCGACCGGCCGGGCCCACAAAAGGGCGACCGCGCAAATCCTCTTCATCGCCAGGTTGTTCGCCCACCAACATGATGGCCGCCGAAGTCGATCCCTCGCCGAGCACGGCTTGGGTTGCATGACGCCAGATGTCACAGCGACGACATGCCGCAGGGCCGCCCGAATAGTCGGGCAGATCAGCGAGCGCACGCTGCATGGCTCGCGCTTTGGCTAGCTCCATATCCATCGCTTCGCGC
Source organism: Steroidobacter cummioxidans (assembly GCF_003104955.1). Classification (NCBI taxonomy): domain Bacteria; kingdom Pseudomonadati; phylum Pseudomonadota; class Gammaproteobacteria; order Steroidobacterales; family Steroidobacteraceae; genus Steroidobacter; species Steroidobacter cummioxidans. The sequence goes on from NZ_LSRW01000017.1 coordinate 182,844, forward strand.
TGTCGCTGATCGAAGCTCGCCTGGCCGTCGCGCAATAGCGTTTGGATCTCGACGGACTCGGGCAGGTTGCGCCAGTACCGCTGCGGCATCTCGCGTCGCATGGCGGGTGGGTTGATGCGCGACACGTTGCAGATGCTTCGATAGTACGTGCGCCACAGCCCCTCGTGAGCGTCCGCTTTCGGCAGCGTCGACTTGTCCGGTGTCGCGACGAATTGCAATTCACCGTTCTGCCACAGCGCAGTGCCGTCGGGCGTGGCGATCATCCACTCCATATTGGGAAAGCGCTTGCAGAAGAACGGCACGGCTCGACGCAGGGTTTCGTGAGTCGGCTCGAACCAGGCGAAGTATTTACTTTCGCCTTGCTCGTCGGTCATCTCGCGGAAGCGCACGAAGGCGTGCATCTTGTGCACCTCGCGGTCTACCGCGCTTGCCATTTGCGTGGCGCGGTGAACATCGGGATCGGCGGCGTCTTCCAAGAGATGAGGCTGTCGCAGCGAACGCCAGGCGAGGCGGTACATCAGATCCCAGCGGCCGTCGTGGCGATAGCAGCTGATCGTGTCCAGCAGATCTATCAACTGTCGTGACAATCGCATCGGCTTTGCAGCAGGGACGGCGGAGCTATCCGATGCGAGTGGCTCGAAATATCGGCCGGTGCGCCATTCCATTTCTTCGGGAGCGATGTTCGCGGATAACAGCGGACGCGCCACATCCCGCCATTGCGCAAACTCTTGTACGCAGGCCGAGTACATGATCAGAACAAGGATTGCTGTTCGGGCGCGGTGGCCAGCGCGCGCCGCAGACCGTCGGAACTGCGATCACTTTGCGACGGCCGGTAGTCGGCCGTGCAGATGAAATGACGTGCGCGCTTCAACGTCGCGCCGAGCGTTTTCAAGTCTTCATAGCGCAGCTTGCGATGCCGACGCGAGCTGATGATGCGATCGATCACTCGCACCCCGAGTCCCGGCACTCGCAGCAGCTGGTGTCGATCGGCGGTGTTGACGTCCACCGGGAACAGATGCCGATTCGCCAGCGCCCAAGTCGTCTTCGGGTCGACGCTCAAGTCCAGCTTGCCGCCCGGCATGCTCTGCGCCAGCTCGCCGACCGAGAACTCGTAATAGCGCATCAGCCAATCGGCTTGATACAAACGGTGCTCGCGCATCAGCGGCGGCGCGCGATTCGGCAAGCGAGCAGAGGCGCGTTGAATCGGACTGAACGCCGAGTAATAGATCCGGCGCAGCTTGTACGAGCGGTACAGCGTGTCCGCTGTCTCCATGATGGACGCGTCGGAGCTGTCGTCGGCGCCCACGATGAGTTGAGTGCTCTGGCCAGCGGGCGAAAAGCGCGGCGCCTTCCCTCCGCCATCCGCCTTCTCGTCGAGCTTGAGACGAATCTCGCCCATGGCGCGCTTGATGGACACATCGCTCTTCTCTGGCGCCAGGGTGGTCAGCGCCTCGCGCGTCGGCAGCTCGATGTTGACGCTCAAGCGATCGGCGTAGCGGCCGGCAGCTTCGACCAGTTCCGGGCTCGCTTCCGGAATGGTCTTCAAATGGATGTAGCCCCGGAACTCGTGCTCTTCACGCAGCGTGCGAGCGACCTCCACCAGCTGCTCCATCGTGTAATCCGCGTTGCGAATGATGCCGGAGCTCAGGAACAGGCCTTCGATGTAGTTGCGCCGATAGAAGGAGAGCGTCAGGTCGACCACTTCCTGCACCGAGAAGCGCGCTCGTGGAATGTCGCTCGAGCGGCGGTTGATGCAATAAAGACAGTCGTACAGGCAGAAGTTGGTCAGCAGGATCTTGAGCAGCGAGACGCAGCGGCCATCGGGCGTGTAGCTATGGCAAATGCCCATGCCTGTGGTCGAGCCCATGCCTTTGCCCGGAGCAGCGCTGCGTTTGGGCGCGCCGCTGCTGGCGCACGAGGCATCGTACTTGGCGGCATCGGCGAGGATGGCAAGCTTGGTTTCCAGCTCCATGTCTGGCTGTATATACAGCTCGCGCATGCCGCGCAAGCGGACAACGCTGCTGTCGGGCGAACGCGCTCAACTCACAGAAAAAAAACTTGGCAGCTTTTCAGCGCTGGAAACTTTGGTCGACAGCACGATCGAGGAAGTGGTGCGCTCGACGCCGTCCAGCTCGCCGATGGCATCGATCAGCTCGTCCATCTCGGCGATCGAGTCGGTAACCGCCAGCGCCATCAGATCGAAGGCACCGCTGACGGCCTGGAGCACGCGCACGTCTTTGAGCTTGCGGACTTCGCGTTCCACCTGGCTCGCGTGCTTTGGCTTCACCGTAATCATCACGTAAGCGTGCACGGTGCCGCGTTCCTGCGTTTCCGACAAACGCACTGAATAGCCGGTGATTACCTTCGAGCGCTCCAGCCGCTCCAGCCGACTTTGCACGGTCGTGCGGGACAGACCGAGGCTGCGTGCCAGGGCAGCGGTCGGAGCACGAGCGTTTTCGCGCAACAGCGCAATCAGCTGCTGATCGACCGAATCGAGGGGTTGCGGGCGCGGCTTCATGTAAAAACGGCGAGGACTTCGGCGAAATGACGAGCGGAACCGACAGAACGCCGAAACATTGCCGGGAGCTCGGCGGTTTGGCAATACCCGCTGGCGCCGGGGCTGCCGACAATGGCCGCATGAAACACATTGTCGTAGCAGGCGCCGGTAAGATCGGCGTCACCATTGCCGATATGCTCGCCAGCAGCGGCGACTATCGCGTCACCCTGCCGGATCGCGCGGTGAGCCGCTTCGATGGCCTGAACCCTGCCATCGAGACCAAGGCGGTCGACGTCACCAGTGCGCGCGAGCTGAGCGGTCTGCTCAAGGGCAGCTTCGCAGTGCTGAGCGCAGTGCCGTTCAATCTGACCGGCGACATCGCGGTCGCGGCGAAAGATGCCGGCGCTCACTACCTGGACCTCACCGAGGACGTGGCGACCACGCGCAAGGTAAAGCGTCTCGCGGAAGGTGCGCAGACCGCGTTCATCCCTCAGTGCGGCCTGGCTCCGGGCTTCATCACCATTGCCGCTTACGATCTGATCCGTCGTTTCGACACGCTGCACGACGTACGCATGCGCGTGGGCGCGCTGCCGAAGTTTCCGTCGAACGCGCTCAACTACAACCTGACCTGGAGCACCGAAGGGCTGATCAACGAGTATTGCGAGCCCTGTGAGGCCATCGTCAACGGCGAGCGACGCGAAGTGCCGCCGATGGAAGAGCTGGAAGAGTTCGCGCTCGACGGCGTGACTTACGAGGCGTTCAACACGTCCGGCGGCCTGGGCTCGTTGTGCGAGACCTTGAACGGCAAGGTGCGCAACCTGAACTACCGCACGATTCGCTATCCCGGCCACGCCGCCATCATGAAGGCGCTGCTGAACGATCTGCGCCTGCGTGATCGTCGCGATGTGCTCAAGGACATTCTCGAGAACGCGCTGCCGGCGACGTTGCAGGATGTGGTGATCGTGTTCGTGACCGTCAGCGGCATTCGTGATGGGCGGCTCATGCAGGACACGTACGCCCACAAGATCTACAGCGGTGAGGTCGGCGGCGTCATGCGCAGCGCGATTCAGATTACGACCGCTGCGGGCATCACGGGCGTTCTCGATCTGCTCGCGACCGGCAAGATCGCCGACCGCGGCTTCATTCGTCAGGAAGACATCGATCTCACTACCTTCCTGGCAAATCGCTTCGGGCGCGCTTACGCGCCCCGCTGAGAGTGTGAGCTGTTGTGGCGCCGCCTGCGGCGGCGCCGGGTTTCAAGAGCGAAGTCCTCTTCGCCGCCGACGATGGATCAGGAATCCGCCATGAGTAATTTGAGTGTTGTCCAAGATGTGGCCGAGACGCTGGCGCGACTGGGTGTGCCGGCTGAGCGAGTAACTGGCGGCAGTTTGATCGCGCGTTCGCCGATCAGCGGTGACATCGTGGGGCGGCTGCCCGAGTGCACGGCGCAAGAGGCTGCCGAGCAAATCGAACGCGCGCACCGGGCATTCCTCGCCTGGCGTGCGGTGCCGGCGCCGAAGCGTGGCGAGCTGGTGCGTTTGTTGGGTGAAGAGCTGCGCGCTGCGCGCGAGGACCTGGGGCGCCTGGTCACGCTCGAAGCGGGCAAGATCCTGTCGGAAGGGCAGGGCGAAGTGCAGGAGATGATCGACATTTGCGACTACGCGGTCGGTCTGTCGCGGCAGCTGTTCGGTCTCACGATTGCGTCCGAGCGCGCCGAGCATCGATTGATGGAGAACTGGCATCCGCTGGGCGTCGTCGGTGTGATCTCGGCGTTCAACTTCCCCGTCGCAGTATGGTCGTGGAACGCGGCGCTGGCGCTGGTTTGCGGCAACTCCGTCGTGTGGAAGCCGTCGGAAAAAACGCCCCTAACTGCGCTCGCCGTGCAGACGCTGTTCGAGCGCGCCGCTGCCAAATTTGGCGGTGTGCCGGAAGGTCTGTCGACGCTGCTGATTGGCGGGCGCGCCGTCGGTGAGGTTCTAGTGGATCATCCGCGCGTGCCGCTCGTGTCGGCGACCGGCTCGACGCAGATGGGCCGCACGGTTGCCCCGAAGCTCGCCGCTCGATTCGCGCGTGCCATTCTCGAATTGGGTGGCAACAACGGCGCGATCGTGTCGCCGACTGCCGATATGGATCTCGCGCTGCGCGGTATCGCTTTCGGCGCGATGGGAACAGCCGGTCAGCGTTGCACGAGTCTGCGGCGCCTGTTCGTTCACGCCAGCGTGTACGACGATTGCGTGTCGCGTTTGAAGAAAGTGTACGAGTCGGTCGCGATCGGCGATCCGCGGCGTCAGGATGTTTTGATCGGCCCGCTGGTGGACAAGCAGTCCTATCAGGCCATGCAGCAGTCTTTGCAACAGGCTGCCGCGATTGGCGGCAAAGTCGTGGGCGGCACGCGCGTCGCGGCGGAGTTGGGCGACGATGCTTATTACGTTCGTCCTGCGCTGGTCGAAGTAAGCTCGCAGGACGATGTGGTGCGGCGTGAGACGTTCGCTCCCATTCTGTACGTGATGAAGTACGACAGCCTGCAGGATGCCATTCGGCTGCACAATGAAGTGCCGCAGGGTTTGTCGTCCTGCATCTTCACCAACGATCTGCGCGAGGCGGAATATTTCCTGTCGGCGCTCGGCTCGGACTGCGGTATCGCCAACGTCAACATCGGCCCGTCGGGCGCCGAAATCGGCGGTGCTTTCGGCGGCGAAAAAGAAACGGGCGGCGGTCGCGAGGCCGGCTCTGATTGCTGGAAGGGCTACATGCGCCGCGCGACCAACACGATCAACTACGGTTCGCGCCTGCCGCTGGCACAGGGTGTGAAGTTCGATATCTAGGACTGCCGCCGCCACACGAGCAGCCGGTTATTGGCCGGCATCGTGTGGTCCTGCACCAGTGTGCAGCCGATTCCCTGCGCCAACCGATCGACGGCTTCGAAGTCACGAATGCCGCTCAGTGCCGAGCGTTGTTTCAACCAGCCGTCGAACTCGCGGTTGCTGTCGGTCGTGTAGGTGCCGTTGTAATTGAATGGACCGTAGACGGCGAGAATGCCGCCTGGCTCCAGCACCCGACCGACGCCTGCGAAGAACTGCTCCACCGCTGACCAAGGCATGATGTGCAGCGAGTTCGCGCTGAAGATGGCGTCGAAGGTCGCGTCCGGCCATTGGCCTGTGACATCGAGTGTCAGCGGTGCCGGCAGATTCGGCAAAGCCGCTTCGTCCAGCCACATGCGAATGCCGGGCAAATTCTCCGCAACGTCCGAGGTCTGCCAGGTCGCAGCGGGGAACGCCGGCGCGAAGTAGACAGCGTGCTGCCCGGTGCCGCTGCCGATCTCCAGCACGCGACGTCGATCCGAAAAATACTGGCGCAGGACGTCGAGGATGGGGTCTCGATTGCGCTCGCAAGCGGGCGCGAAAGGTTTGGAAGACGACATGACGGGCGGCATCCGAAGGGGCTGATCGTGTGCCCTAGTCTATGCCAGTCCCGACAGCGCGCACCAAAACAAACAGCCCACCGGAAGGGCGCGCCTTCGCGGTGGGCTGCTCGAGCCGATCGACGAATCAGCGCAGGCTCGCGCCGTGGAAGCGCAGCTTGCGCGCGCTGCCTTCGTTCACTGGCGACGGCTTGCCGTTCAGGACCACCGGAGCGCTGGTCGGCTCGTAGTCGTAGAAGCGGACTACCGTCTGTGGAGGGGTGTTGTCGCTGATGCCGTCCTCCCAGTCGAGGCGGCGGTACTCCATCCAGTAGACGCGGAGCTTCTCGTCCGGCTGGGTGATGGAGGCGAGCGGCACGAGGCGGCGCTCGTCATAGACAACGCACTCCACACTGCTGCCCGGCGTGCAGTTGACCAGTTCGGTGTTCAGAGTTCGCGTGCGGCGGACGATCACGTCCTCGCCGTCGATGTCCCAGTAGAAATTGAAGTCGGGCGCGTTGCTGCCACTGAGAGTGACCACCGCATCATTCACGATACGGTCATCCTCGTGCGAGCCGGTGCCGCCGTTGTCGAAGCGCAGGCGGAAGCCCTTCAGGCGCCGCTCGGTGCTGCCTTCGACACCAACGCCGAACTGGTAGAAACGACCGACCATGTTTTCCGGTGTGAACACCAGCGGCAGCTCTGGATCGGCGAACACCGAGGCGCCGGCATCGAGGCGTCGGCCATTCGCGGTCTGGATCTCATAGAACAAGTCGGTGGTCACGGCATCGACCTGCCGCAGCGAGCGGAACTTTGCGATGGTGCCGTCTCTGAACGTCGCGGTCACGACGCGGCCGGTGCTATCGAGCGACCAGGTGAATTGCTTGCCGAATGCCCAGGTCACACCCGAACCATCGGCATGCAGATCGGCGATGTCCGCCGTGGCGCCACTGGACTCGTCGTAAACGTAGATCGATTGCGTTGAGTCCGCCAGCTCGGCGGCGTCGAGTTGTTCGAAGTCGTCGTCTCCCAGAATGGTGCGCGCCACTGTCGTGGTTTCAGTGCGCGCAGAGAGCTGGCACCCGGGCGGGGGTGTCTGGATCAGATTAGTGATCCGATTGGTCTCGGTGATCGTCACGACGCGATTGCTCAACAAGGTGAGCTTGGCGCCATCGCTGGCATACTCCGTCCTCACTTGGCCGGAAATGGCAGGGCAGTTGGCAACGGTCTCGTAGCCCTCGACCCGCACCGTCTCGCCATAAGTGATGTCGATGGTACTGCCATTGATGGCCCAGGTCGTATTCACGTTCCAGCTGCCGGCCGCGGCGGTGCCGGTGCCATCGGCGTTGAATGTGTACGCGTTCACGCGATTGAAGTAGTTGAACGAGAACTCGGCCGCATTGGACAGCATCGCCGCCGTCAGTTTCGCGGGCACCGAGTTACTGCTGATCGGCTGCGTCAACGACGTGTCCGTGACGATCGCCGTCTGGGTGCTCGCGAACACCGTGGGATTCTGATCGTAGGCACTGTTGACGAACTGTTCGCGCGTCGCTGCGTCGGACATCAGTGCCAGCAGCGAAGTCTGTCCCGCTGGCATCGGATAGTTGTCCGAGTCGTCCACGAACAGCTTGATCGCCGTAGCCAGGTCCAACACTTCCTGACTGTTGAGCGTCGCCGACAGCGCGCGCAGATCTGCATCGGTCGCGATCGATCGGCCGTTGCTCGCTTCTAGGATCAGCAGCGCCTGCGCCGTGCTCACATTCGTGATCTGGGTCGCAAAGTTCTCGGTGTTCGACAAGATGTCATCGTCGCCAGCTTGCGCTTGCAGAGCTGCGAACGTGCCGGCGAGGCTGGTGAATTCGACGTAGGATTGCGGCCCGACGCCGCGTGCTGACAGCGTCACGAACTCGCTGGTCGAGCCTGGGTCGATTTCGATCTGGAGGCTGTACGCGCCATTGGCGTCGGCGTTGGCCGTGAAGGTTTCTGTACCGACAGTGGCCGTGACGACGGCATTGGCAATGGGAGCGTCGGTGACAATGCCAGTCAGCGTCAGCTGGCTCAACGGCTGCGGCGCAGGCGGATTCGGATTGGGATTGGGATTGCCGGTGGGCGGAGTGGTTGGAGGCGCGGTGTTGTTACCGCCGCCACCGCCGCCGCAGCCAGCGAGTGTCGCCATCAGTAGCGTCGAGATGACCGCCGCACTCAGGCGGCGACCCGTCCAGAATGAACTCATCGAAAGCTCCTCGAATGCCAGTGCGTTCTTCATGACCCACTTGGGAAACCCTCGTGGGGGGGATGACGCGGACGGTAGTCGAGGAGCTTTTTTCAGCGCATTGCCAATTTTGGATAGAACGCGGACTAGTTGCGCAACTTGTGATCCGCACCTCGGAGGATGTGAGAATCAAGTCTCACGGGCGCAGACTTGGTGCGGCCAGCAGCTGGCTTGCGGGTGACGGTGGCTGGAGTGCCGAACGGCTCGTATTCGTAGTACACGATCAAATTATCACGCTGGAATGCCTGGCGAACGTCGGTGCGGCCGTTGCGCCACGCCTCGAACCAATACGTGCGCGTGCCCTCGCGTGCGAGCGGAATCATGCGCGCGTCCTTGAACAGCTGGCAAAGCGGTTCCAATGGATGGCAATTGAAGTCGAACCCGGTGCTGGTCGTATATTGCAGCACCAGATCGTTGCCCTCGATATTCCAGCGATATCCCAAACGGTTATAGCTGGCGCTGTCCTCGACCCGGATGCTGCCGTCTTGTTCAACGTTCTCTCTCTCTCGCGAGCCCACACCATCGGCATCGAAGCGATAGCGGGATCCCTTGCCTCCCGGAGCGACGGGCTGCTCGTCGATACCGAAACGGTAATGACGGCCCAGCACATTGTCCGTCGTAAATGCGACCTGTGGGTCTGCGCGCAGCGACGCCCCGGCGTCGACGCGACGTCCGGTCGGCAGTGTGAAGTCATACAGAACATCTGTAGCGACGTTGTCGAGGTCGCGGATCGAGCGGAATGTCGCCGTCACCCCATCGTTGAATGTGACGTTGAGGATGCGGCCGCTGCTGTCTAGCGACCAGTCGAATTGCTTGCCGTACGTAAGCGTCGTGCCGGTGCCATCGGCACGCAGCTCCGCGAGGTCGGGTATGAGTACGATGTTAGGGACAGCGACGTCGTAGTCCGAATCGTAGACCCATAGCGCGCGGGTCGAGTTGCGCAACTCCGCGATATCGAGCACTTGGAAGTCGTCGGCATCGAGAATGGTACGAGCTACGGTAACGATCTCGGTATCCGGACCTGGGCCGCAATCGCGATGGGTGATGTGCCTGGTCTCGGTGACCGTCAGCAGGTTTTTGCTCAGCAGGGTCAGCTTCGCGCCGTCGACGTTGTATACGATGGGATATCCGGCAACGGCATAATAATTGGAGAGCTCCGGACAGATCGCCAGCTCCCAGCCCCGCATATCGACGATGGCATGTTCATAGGTGACCTCGACGCTCGCACCCGCAATGCTCCAGGTCATGTTCCGGTGCCACTGGCCGGCGGATGCCGTGCCGGTGCCATCGGCATTGAATGTATATGAAATGACGCGGTCGGGATCCGCGTAGGTCGCGACGTCGTCATCCGTCAGCAACGCGGCCGTCAGCGTCGAGGGTAGCGTGGCGCCAGTGATGGGTTGCGTCAGCGTGGCATCGCTGACGATGGCATTCTGCGTGTTGTTGAACGTCGTCGAGTCCTGTGCATAGAACTCGGCGACCAACTGTTCGCGAGCTGTCGTGTTCGCAAGCAGCGCCTGTAACGAGGTCTGCCCGGACGGCATCGGATAATTGTCGGCTGCATCCACCAGCAGCTTGATCGCGGTCGCCAGTTGCAGCACCTGCTCGCCATTCAGCAGTGGGGACAGAGTGTCGATCAGCGCTTGACTGTTGATCGGCTGTCCGCCGTTCGCTTCTCGGAGCAGCACTGCCACCGCTGTGCTGACGTTGGTGATCTGGGTCGCGAAGTTCTCGGTGTTCGACAGCAGATCGTCGCTGCCGGCTTGCGCTTTCAGCGCCTGGAACGTGCCGGCGAGACTGATGAATTCAACATACGATTGCGAGCCGACGCCTCGCGCCGTCAAGGTGACAAAAAGCCGCTGGTCGCGCTTTCCTCGACGGACAGTTCGATCCTGTAATTGCCGTTGGCATCGGCGGTGGCGGTGAACGTCTGGCTGCCGACGGTCGCAGTGACCAGGGCGCCACGAATCGGGGCATCGGTGACAGTGCCGGTCAAGGTCAGACGGCTCATCGCTGGCCCTGGGGGAGGGTTGTTACCGCTCGGGCCATCGGTGCCACCACCGCCGTTGCCGCCGCCACCACCGCAGGCGGCAAGTACAGACAACAACAACGTCGACAGGACCGCCTTGCCAGGTGAATGGCCGGACCGGAACGAACTCATGAGGACTCCCTGTTTTTGATTAGAGCTGGTTGAGCCGGGCGACCAGCTCGATCTGCCGTTTGGCGCCGGCCTTGGCGAGCAAAGCTTTGATCTGCGCGCGCACCGTGCCGACCGCCACCTTGCGTGCGGCGGCGATCGCTTCCGGCGTTTTGCCGGAGCACAGCTGGAGCGCAATATCACTTTCGGCGCTGGTCATATCATAAGCAGTTTGCAGGATGGCGGCTTTGCGATCGTTCGCGGGTTTGGAGCCTCGCGCGACGATCAGCACGCGGGGCATGAATGTGAACTCGGTGGCTTGGGTCGGCAAGGAGATTACGTCAAGAACGATAGGGGCAAGATCGTGCTCACCACTGCGCACGATGACGGTTCGCAGTAGCGGTGCGCCCGGGCGAGTGTGACCAAGGGCGGCGGCGCCGATGGCGTCCTCCAGCTCTCTGGCATCGCTCGCCAGAGCAGCGCGCAGCCGGCCTTCCCTCAACTGCAGTCCGCGATTGGCAGTCGCGAGTTGCTCGGCAGCCGGTGTGAGCTCCCTCACGGTGCCAATGCGGTCGCAGACGAACGCAGGCATGGCGAGCGCTTCCATGGCACCTGTCAGCAGCGCGGCGCCGTTACCTTCCAACGCCGCCTGGGTGCGAACAGCCGCACGTACATGAGGCGCGAGTGAGGCGAACACGGCCCGTTCCGGTTCGGTGATGTGCCCCTGGCGTTCATTTCGCACGACGGCCAGCCCGGTCAGCATGCCCGGCTCGCGTTCGAGTGTAGCCAGGCAGATGAAAGGCATGCCGTAAGGAATGACGAAATCCTGATAATGCGGATTGCGCCGGTACTCGTCGGGGCTGATGAAGTCACATTCGGCGAGTGTCTCGAGCAGCGGCGCCTTCATGCCCGCGCATACCCGCGGATTGATTCGCGGATCGCCGCCGCCGACGGCTACAAAGGCGTCGTGAAAGCCGGGGTCGACGTCGGTGAAGATGTCGATGGGCACAGTCGTGTCGTCGCCGATGCAGATGAGCTGGCCGCGCTGTGAGCCGGTTGCCTGGGCAAGGGCGGCGAGCGCTTCATACCACCCGGAGCCGCTCACCCCCGCGGCTTGAAATCGGTCGGCCAGACCCAGCCAGTGCTCGTCACTGCGTAACATTCCCGAAATTGACCACACAACCGTGCAAACACAAAGCGGCGGCGCGCAGATCATGTGAGGAATTGGACATGGTTCACGCTTGGATCGCAGATGCTCTAGGATTCCGGGTCTGGCACCTTGGACGGAGGTTTCGTGAGAACATCGATGCGAGCAGCCTGGGTGGCTGCGCTGGTTGCGGGTGTGGCCATGGCGGCTGAAGCAGGACCCCGTTGGGCGATCGTGGTGCACGGTGGTGCAGGCGTGATCGAGCGTAAGGAGCTGACCGCCGAGCAGGAGCGCGCGTATCGCGAGGCGATGCGTAAGGTGACCGAACACGGCGCCAAGCTGCTGGCGGCCAACAAGCCGGCGCTGGATGTGATCGAAGCGGCCATCGGCATGATGGAAGACGACCCCTTGTTCAACGCCGGTCGAGGCGCCGTGTTCACGGCCCAGGGGCGCAACGAGCTGGATGCCGCCATCATGGACGGCAAAACATTGAAGGCCGGCGCCGTTGCCGCGGTGACGCGCACCCGTCACCCCATTTCATTGGCACGTCGCGTGGCGGATGTCTCCCCTCATGTGATGCTGGTCGGCGTGGGTGCCGACGAGTTCGCCCAGCAGCAGGGACTCGAGCAGGTCGAGCCCGGCTGGTTCTACACGCAGCGCCGTTGGGATTCGCTGGTCAAGTTTCTGCAAGCAAACAAGCTGCCCGTGCCGGCGAAGCCATCCGGCATCAAAAATGACGATCCGGCCAAGGGCCTGGCGCATGACGAAGGCAAGAAGGGCACGGTCGGTGTCGTCGTGCTGGACATGGCCGGGAACGTCGCGGCGGGCACTTCCACCGGCGGCACTACTGGCAAGCGCTGGGGGCGCGTGGGCGACAGTCCAATCATCGGCGCCGGTACGTATGCATCCAATCAATCGTGTGCCGTGTCCGCGACCGGCACTGGCGAATATTTCATCCGCCTCAGCGTCGCGCACGAGATCTGCTCGCTGGTGCGTTATCGCGGCATGAGCCTGCAAGCTGCCGCCGACGAAGTGATTCAGAAACAACTCACGGCGTTGCAGGGCGACGGCGGCATCATCGCCGTCGCGCCCGATGGTCAGATGGCGTGGAGCTTCAATACCTCGGGCATGTATCGTGCGCGCGCGGCCGAGGGGCAGCCGGTGACCATCGGTATCTTCAAGGACGAGAGCTGACCCGTCTCGTCCCGGTGTCGTCAGTATCGGTGCTGTCGATGTGAGCCAGCACCGTGACCATCAATTGAGCCACTGAATGTCGCGACTTGACCAGTGCCGCGTCCGCGACATTGCGCAAGGTTCGCGAAGGTTCATCGGCTGTGTAGGAGATGACGACAGGCGGGCGCTCACCGGCACGGGTTGCGATAGGCAACAGATCCTCCGCCGAGCCGTCCGGTAACGTCACATCCAGAATCACCGCATCGAAATGTTTCGCGGCCAGCAGCTGACGAGCGGCTGCGATCGATCGTGCCGAAGTCACGACTGCATTGCGCGACATGGCTTCGTGCACGATCGCAGCGAGCGACAGATCGTCCTCGACATGCAGGATCTGCGGCAACGCCTCACCACGCGATGACGTGCCGCGCTCCACCTCGAGCAGCGGGTCCTCACCCGCAGCGCTGTGCTGCCCATGGACAGGCAGGATGATGTAGAAACTCGTGCCCTTGCCGGGCGTCGTGTCGAAGCCGATGCGTCCGCCGAGCTTTTCGGTAATGGTCTTCGCAATGGACAGCCCCAGGCCAGTGCCGCCCTTGGCGCGGCTGTCCGAAGCATCCGCCTGTGCGAACTTCTGGAAAATGCGCTCGCAGAACTCGGGTGGAATGCCGGGACCATTGTCGCTGACGGTCACGCGTACGCAGGCAGGTCGCTCGCGATCGAGGCGAATGCGTACGACGCCGCCGGGTGGAGAGAACTTCGCGGCGTTGGAGATCAGGTTGGTGAGCACCTGAGTCAGCCGGTCACTGTCGATGAGCACGTCGGCATCGTCGCCGTCTTCCAGCTCGATGGCGACGCCGAGCCCTTGCGCGAAGCCGCGGTTGAACTCCGCCGCCGACGCCACTTCGGCCCGCAGCGAGCGCACCTTCAACGCGAAATCCAACTTGCCTGCTTCGGCCTTCTCCAGATCGAGGATGTCATTGATCAGTCGAATCAGGCGCTCGCTGTTCTGGCGCGCGATGCCGACCAGCCGCGCCGCCTTCTGTGGGATCTCACCGGCCGCGCCACCGGAGATGAGGGCCAGCGAGCCGCCGATCGACGTAAGTGGCGTACGCAACTCGTGGCTGATTGTGGAAACGAACTCGGACTTCATGCGCTCGACTTCGCGTCGCACCGAGATGTCGTGCATCACTGCGACGTAAAGGCGCTCGTCGTTGATGATCATTTCGCGTATCGACACTTCGATCGGAATGAGCCGGCCGCTGCTGTGGCGGCCCTCCATTTCGATGCGTCCCGCGATGCGCTGGCGGGTTTGCAGGTAATGCGTCAGCTGCGATGCGTTCGGCTCGGTCAACAAGCGTTGTGCATCCTTGCCGATGATGTCCTTGGGAGCGAAGTCGAACAGAACTTGCGCGCCATGGTTCCAGGATTCGATGTTGCCGCTGTCATTGATGACGACGATCGCGTCTTCGACACTATCGAACAAAGTCGCGAGCCGCGTCGCCTGGTCGCGGTACAGGCGCTCGCTGTCCTGCAGGCGCTCATGAGTTTCACGCAGCTCCATCTCGCCGCGCTTGAGCAGTGTCAGATCGCGAACCGTTGCGACCAGCGTGCTGCGCGTGGCTTGATCGAGCCAGGCGAATTCCACTTGCAGATAAAGCATCTCGCCGGCGGCGGATTCGCGCTGAAATTCCATCGCTGGCTCATCGGCACAATGAGCCAGCGAGCGCATGCCATGCTCGTCGACCTGCAGCTCCAGTCCAGGCAGCCACTGCGTGAGCTTTTCGCCAATCACTTCGCGCGAGTCGGTACCTAGCAGGCGACGGAAGCCAGGATTCGCCGACAGAATCGTGCCGATGCGATTGACGGTGATGATGCCGTCACCGGCGGTGTTCATGATCGCCGTAAGGTGCATCGCGCTGTCGTTGGCGCGCGAGCGTGCAGCGACCACCTTTGCGATGAGCGGCGCGATCTGCCAACGAAGCAGCCAGGCGGCGGCCGCGACCAGTCCAATCATCAGCAGCAGCAGCATGTTCAAGCGCTGACGCAGGTCGCTATAGAAGGTGTCGAGCGGCGTCGCCAGTGTGATTGCCAACGTTGTGCCGGCAATGGGGCCATACGCAGCGAAGAAACGCGTGCCGCTCGGCTCCGCGCCAAGTGTTACGCCGCTTCTGCCACTGAATGCGAGATTCAGGGCGCTGGCGCGGTCGGCTGGATCTCGTGCCAAGGGCAAGCTCGCCAAGGGCGAAGCTGCCAGTCGCAAACATTGCATCGAGTACGCACCGAGTGCCTGACAAATGGACGTGTCGAATTCGGTGATGGAGCGGTCCGACAACAATGTGGCGTTGAGGCGCGGCAGCGCGAACTGCATTCTGATGAAGCCGTTGCGGCCAGATGCGTCCGGAGGCGTCGGCCGCTCGATCAACAGATGCGCGTCGCTGCCGATCTCGATGCGCGCATGATCGTCCAGCCGCACGACGGTGTTGGGCGGCGGGCCGAATGAGCCCGACTGCAGCAGCGATTGACCGTCCGCGTCCTTCAGGTCCAGCGCCTGCAGGCCGCGGCTCAGCGGCAGTCGACGTTCCGCCCAGCCTTCCAGGCTCTGCCGCAATGTGGCCACGCTCGCTCGCGGAGAGTTGTGCGCGATGAGCTGGGCCAACGACTGGCTCGACACCACTCGCTCGCTCTCCTGGCGTTGGCTGGCGATCTCCGTGCTGATCAGCTCGACCTGATTGCGCAATTCGCGGCTCAGCGCCTTTCTTTGCAGATCGTGACTGTGACGAACGACGACGGCAAAGCACACAGCGGCGCAGGTGATGGTGATGGCAAGCATCGCTCCGGTGCTGACCGCGAGGATGCGGCGAGAATCGTTGGAAACATCATCGGCTTTGTTGAACGAGCGTCGATACGCAAGTTGCGCCAGCCCCAACGACAGCAGCAACAAACCGGCGGCGGTGTGAGGCGCGATGCGCGTCGCGTATTGCCAGTCATAGATGATGTCGAGCCCCAGCAAGCGGCCGAAGAACGACACCAAGGCGATCAGCAAGACTCCGCTTGTCGCCAATGGTGCGAGCCAATGCACACGGCTGCGTGGTGGCTGCGTCAGCTGCGCCAGTGCCACGGCTGCAAGCGCGAACGCGGCGGCGACTTGCGGCGCCATGCGGCCTGGATGCGGCGCTGCCTGCAGGATCCAGGAATTGCCGAGCAACCGATCGATGCCCAGATCGACGCCGAACGCGTGCTCGCACAACGTGAGCACGCTTGGAATTGCCAATAGCGCCGCAAGTGCGAGCCGCACGTGCCGCTGGCCGATGCTCAGCGCCAGGCCCGCGATGATGAAGCAAACGGCGGCAAGCATCGTCATGCCGACTTCTTCCAGGCCAACCAGGAGCGTCAGCGGCCGGCCGACCAGCCAGCCGCCTGCGACCAGGGCGCCGAGCGCGATCAGCAGCATCGCGACGATGTCACTGTTACGAAAGGGCAGTCGCCGCGAGATCAGTGACGTCATGACAGTTTTACACACTGTTCCGTCTGAGAAGGTCGGTGCAATGACGAATGCTCGGTTCGAGAAAGCTAACCAATACGGTTATGACAGCAGGCTCATATGCACGCCTTTGCTATCGACTTCATATTAGCCGGCGATTGCGGGAATCACTCATGCAATCGGCATGGGGTACCTGATCTCATGCCGCGGCTTCTAGTCCCAAGCTGCCGGAAATTCTCACAAACATCGAGCCATCGCTCTCATGAGCAACGTTCAGAACACCGCTGTGACAGGAGTTGCGGGCCGGCCGCCCCAGCGTATTTTGCTGGTCGACGACGATGAGCTCGAGCTGGAGCTGATGGCCGACCGGCTCAAGTCGCTCGGTTTCGAAACGCACACCGTCAGTGACGGCAGCGCTGCGCTGGAGCTGTTGCAGACCCAGTCGTTTCCCGTGGTGATTACCGATTGGCAGATGCCGCGTCTGGATGGCATTCGTTTCACCGAGAGCCTGCGCAATCAGGGGGACAGTGAGACTTACATCATCATGCTCACGGTGCTCGACGATGACAGCTCGCACGAGCGCGGCTATTTCGCTGGCGTCGACGATTACCTGAGCAAGCGGGCGCCGGATGCAAAGGTCGTCGCTGCCATTCGCGCCGCCTTTCGGGCGGTGGAGATGCGGCAGGCGTTGCACGCCGTAAGGCAGCAGCAGGGCGCTGGCATCGTGAGTGATGTGGCGAGCGGAGTGTTGGCCGATCGGCTGCGTGCTGAAGTGAAGCGTGCAGTCCGCTATGGCCGTAACCTGTCCGTGCTGGTGATACAACTGCAAGCTGAGAGTGGCGCGCCGGCGGCGGCTGACACGATGGCGCGAGCGGTGAAGGTGGTGAGTGACGCAATTCGGGTCGATATCGATTTTGCCACCCGTTATCGCGGTCTCGATGGCACTCAGCGTATTGCCGTCGTGCTGCCCGAGACCAATGGCTCTGGAGCGTCCGGCCTGGGAGTCCGCTTGAGCGCCACCTTGGCGGCACGCTTGCTGACGCCGCTCGAAGCCTTTACGGCCCGAGTCGGTTGCGCATCGTTCACGCCCGGCCAGGAAGCGGGGCCATCACAGCAAATTGCCGCAAGCATCGAAGCGCTGCTGCGCGAAGCCGAAGCGAGTGTTCGAGTTGCGCCCAGCGCCTCGACCCCACAGCGGCGTACCGAAACGGGCTGAGCCCATGGAATCCGATCCCAGCGTATTCGAGCAGACGCTGACCCTGGAGCTGAGCGCGCTGCAGCCCGAGCTGCGCGTGCTTATCGTCGATGACGATCCTGAGGCGCGCGACTATCTGGTCGCGGTGGTGCAGGACGCGGGCTATCAAACCGTGGTGGCGTCCAGCGGCGAGCAGGCCTTGCAGCTGCTGGAAGAAGAGTTCTGTCCCATCATGATCACCGATCGCAACATGCCCGGCATGGACGGCGTCACGCTGTGCAAGCGGGCGCGTGAAGGGCAGTATCCCGGTTACTTATATATATTTCTGCTCACGGCACAGAACGCCAATGCCGATATCGTGTCGGGCCTGAAAGCCGGTGCGGATGACTATCTCGGCAAGAGCAATATTTCCACGCCTGAGCTGGTGGCGCGTCTGGGCAACGCGCGTCGTATCGTCGGTCTCGAACAAGCACTGCGTCGCGCGCTCGATCAGAAGCGGCAGATGGCGAACACGGACGTACTCACCGGTGCGTACAGCCGGCGCTATCTCGAGCGTCAGCTGTCGCTGGAACTGGAGCGGACCCGGCGTTTCAATCATCCGCTGTCGGTGCTGCTGCTCGATATCGACTATTTCAAGCGCATCAACGATCGCTATGGGCATGCCATCGGCGATGAGGTGCTGCGCAATACCTATCGCCGTCTGCGGGAGTTGCTGCCGCGCGCCTGCGATTGGATCGGGCGTTATGGCGGCGAAGAGTTCCTGATCGTGTTGATCGATACAGATCTGCGCGGCGCGGAGATCGTTGCTCAGCGCATGGTCAGTGGCATGGCGGAGGCTCCCATTGAAACATCGGTCACGCCCATTCCGGTGACCATCAGCGTCGGCGGCGCCGAGGCCGCGCAGATCCTGACGAACGATCTGAGCTTCAAGCGTCTGCTGGAGATTGCCGATCAATGTTTGTATGCCAGCAAACACGGCGGTCGCAATCGCTACACCATGCGCCTGCATGGTGAGTCACCTCTTTCACTCGGCTCGATCGCCTCGAGCGCACACGGAGCAGCGCGCCAATGAATAGAGACAGTCTTCGCGAGATCCTGTACGTCGACGACGAGCCGGACATTCGCGAGATCGTGCAGATGGCGCTCGGCCTCGTGCCCACGTTGTCGGTGAACACTGCCGACTCGGGCGCTCGCGCGCTGCAGAGCATGCAGGAGAATCGTCCGGATCTGGTGCTGCTCGACGTGATGATGCCGAACATGGACGGGCCGACCACCTTGCAACAGATGCGCAGCCAGCCTGAGCTGCAAGCCATTCCAGTGATCTTCATGACCGCCAAGGCCATGCCGCAGGAGGTGGCGCGTTTTCGCGCGCTCGGAGCGGCGGCGGTGATCGCCAAGCCGTTCGATCCCATGCTGCTGGCCGAGCATGTGTTCTCCATCTGGGAGACTTTGTGATGTCGACGGGTGCTGACGAGCTGCGTGTCAAAATGGCTCAGATCGCGGGCCGCTATATCGAGCGCGTGACCCGCGAGCTGGTGCAGCTCAAGGGACTGATCGACGATGCCGCGGGCGGCAACCTGGAGGTGGTTCGTGAGATCGAGGCGCTGACTCATCGCATGCATGGCAGCGGCGCGATGTTGCAGTTCGAAGAGATCAGCGGTCACGCCGGCGAGCTGGAGCATCTCGCGGCTGGTTGCCTCGCCTCCGGCAAGGTCGATCAACCGCGCATGGTCGAGATTCTTGGCAAGCTACAAGCGGCGATCGACCGCGAGATCGAGCGGCGTTCGGTGTCCTAGCGCGGCTGCAGCCCCATCTCGAACAATTCGATGAAACGAAGCGCGATCTCGGCGGCCGCCAGCTGATCGTCGCTGCGATACCAGTGAGCAATCCAGTTCAGCGCGCCCGCCAGCGCGAACGCCGTCATTTTCTCGTCGCAGGGGCGAATCGAGCCGTCGTCGACGCCGGCGCGAATCAGGCTGCGTAAGCCCTGGTCGATTTCCGATTTGAGTGCTTTCACCTTGCGGCTCATGGTCGGGCTGAGGTCCTGGTTCTCGGCTTGCACCATGCACCAGCCAAAGTCCGACGTGATGGCTTCCGCATAGCGCGAGATCACCGCGGCGAGGCGCTCGCGTCCGGTGGTCGTCGATTCCCGCTGTTCCTCGATGCCGTCCATGATCAGCTTCAGGCCGGCGCGGAAGCATTCGAACAGCAGCTGCTCTTTATTCTCGACGTAGTGATAGACCGTCGGCTTGGTGACGTTCAGCGCGCTGGCGATGTCGTCCAGCGAGGTGTTGTGATAGCCGCGCTCCCGGAACGCCCTGGCGGCGGTCATGATGACCGCGTCGCGCTTGCGCTCCCGATCCCGTACCCGCGCGCCGACCGAAGCCCAGAGGGCCGGGCCGCTGACCCGTTGCGGAATGTTCTTGCGCGCCTGTCGACCTGCCACCGCGGAGCTGCTCCTGACTTAAGGGGAGGGGCCGGATCATAACGTGAGCCCTGGTTCACCGGGCGCCCGATTGACCCGGTGGGGTCGGGCTAAATATACTCACGGGTAAATTAGAGCGCCAGCTTTAATCTGCCCCCCGGAATACCTTCGCCCCGAGGCGACCCATGAATACAGCCGCTGTCCTGCCTTTCCGTGCCGATAACCGAGCGACCCGTCCCGAGGCGCAGCCGCTGCGCTTCGTCAGCGCCGCGTCGTTGTTTGACGGTCACGATGCCGCCATCAACATGATTCGCCGCCTGTTGCAGGCACATGGTGCGGAAGTCGTGCACCTCGGCCATAACCGCAGCGTGGCGGACATCGTGCGCGCGGCCATTCAGGAAGACGCCGATGGCATCGCCGTGTCGTCCTACCAGGGTGGACATAACGAATACTTCGCCTACATGGTCGACATGCTGCGCGAGCAGGGCGTCGATCACATTCGCGTCATCGTCGGCGGTGGCGGCACGATTGCTCCGCACGAAGTCGAGGCGCTCGAAAAACACGGCGTCGAAAAGATCTACACGCCGGAAGACGGCCGCCGCATGGGCCTGGACGGCATGATCGACGATGTGTTCAAGCGCGTCGCCGCCTCCGGCAAGCCGAGCTATGCGTTCGGAGCCGACAGCTCCCTGAATCCGCGCGATCACCATCAACTCGCGCAGGCCATCTCGCTGCTCGAAGGCGGCAGCGAAGACGATCCGGCCAGCCAGGACATGCGCGAGGCGATTGCCAAGGTGCAGGGCGGCGCGCCGGTCATCGGCCTCACGGGTACGGGCGGTGCCGGTAAATCCAGTCTCAACGACGAGCTGCTGCAACGATTCGTGCGTCATTTCCCCGATCGCAACATCGCGGTCGTGGCAATGGACCCGACGCGTCGTCGCTCGGGCGGCGCGCTGCTGGGCGATCGGATTCGTATGAACTCGCTCGCCGCGCCCAATGTGTTCATGCGTTCGCTCGCGACCCGTCGCCAGAATCTCGCGACCAGTGCCGTGCTCAAAGACGTCATCGGCCTGCTGCGGCTGGCGCAGTTCGATCTGATCATCGTCGAGACCGCCGGCATCGGTCAGTCGGACACCGAGATCACCGACATGGTCGACGTGTCCGCCTATGTGATGACCAGCGAATACGGCGCGGCCAGCCAGCTCGAGAAGATCGACATGCTGGATTTCGCCGACGTGGTCGTGCTGAACAAGTTCGAGAAGCGTGGCGCTGAAGATGCATTGCGCGACGTGCGCAAGCAGTGGCGCCGCAATCATCCCGATCGCGCGCGTCTGCCGGACGAGCAGGTGCCGGTGTTTCCGACCATCGCCAGCCGCTTCAACGATCCTGGCGTCAACCACCTGTTCTCGCACCTGTGCACGCTGGTGAACGAGAAGCGTCCCGACTTGAAGGACCGTCAATGGTCGCCGGGCGATGTCGGCCCGATCAAGTTCGTTTCTCGCGATCCGCTGATCCCGGGCACACGCAGCCGCTATCTCGCCGAGATCGCTGGTACGGGCCGCAAAGCCCGAGCGGATATCGAGGCGGCCGTGGACGCGGCGCGACGTGCATCGGGTCTGTATGAATCGTTGCGCGCTTTGCATGACGCACGTCTGCCGGGCCCGCTGGATCGCTTCCCGGAAGAGGCACTCAACGATGAATCCATCGACACAACTCGCCGCGAGCTGCGCGCTGCTTACAACAAGGCGCTCGATGAGGTCGGTGCCGAAGGTGTGGGCGAGCTGAAGCGCTGGCCGCAGCGGGTCAAGGGCGTCAGTGACGAGAAGTATTCATACAAGGTGCGCGACAAGCTCGTGACTGGCGACAACTACGTCACGTCGTTGAGCGGCAATCAGATGTCGAAGATCGCCGTGCCGCGCTTCAAGGATTGGGGCGAGACGCTGCACTTCATCCTTTCCGAGAATCTACCGGGCAGCTATCCGTACACCGGCGGCGTGTATCCGTATCGCCGCGAGGAAGAGGATCCGATCCGCATGTTCGCGGGCGAGGGCGGACCGGAGCGTACCAATCGTCGCTTCCATTATCTCGCCAGCGGCGGCGGCGCGACGCGCCTGTCGACGGCGTTCGATTCTACGACGCTGTATGGCGAAGATCCGGATACGCGTCCGGACATCTATGGCCGCACCGGCAACTCTGGCGTCTCGATCGCGACGCTCGACGATATGAAGAAGCTGTACTCCGGCTTCGACCTGTGCGCGCCGACCACGTCCGTGTCCATGACCATCAATGGCCCGGCGCCGATGCTGCTGGCCATGTTCATGAACACGGCGATCGATCAGCGCGTCGAACGTTTCCTGCGCGCCGAAGGTCGCTGGGATGCGGCGGAAAAACGCATTGCCGAACTTCGCCAAGAGACGGGTTCCAAGGGCGTCGAGCTTGCCAACTACAACGGCGGCTTGCCGCAAGGTCACGATGGCTCGGGCATTGCGCTGTTGGGCATCACCAGCGATCAACTGATCGCGCCCGGTGTGTTGAGCGCCGAGGAGCACGCGAAGCTGCGTGCCGAAGCGATGTCGCAAGTCCGTGGCACGGTGCAGGCCGACATTCTCAAGGAAGATCAGGCGCAGAACACCTGCATCTTCTCCACTGAGTTCGCGCTGCGCATGATGGGCGACGTGCAGCAGTTCTTCATCGACAACAAGGTGCGGAATTTCTACTCCGTGTCCATCTCCGGGTATCACATCGCCGAGGCCGGCGCGAACCCGATCAGCCAGCTGGCGTTCACGCTGTCGAACGGCTTCACGATCGTCGAGTACTACCTGGCGCGCGGCATGAAGATCGACGACTTCGCGCCCAACCTGTCGTTCTTCTTCTCCAACGGCATGGATCCCGAGTACGCGGTGATCGGTCGCGTCGCTCGTCGTATCTGGGCGCGCGCGATGCGCGATCTGTACAGCGCCGGCCCGCGCAGTCAGATGTTGAAGTATCACGTTCAGACGTCGGGCCGCTCGTTGCACGCGCAGGAAATTCAGTTCAACGACATTCGTACGACGCTGCAGGCGATGTACGCGCTGTTCGACAACTGTAACTCGCTGCACACGAACGCTTATGACGAGGCGCTCACGACGCCGACGGAAGAGAGCGTGCGTCGCGCCGTGGCCATCCAGCTCATCATCAACAAGGAGCTGGGCCTGAACAACAACCAGAATCCTTGGCAGGGCTCGTTCTTCCTCGAGCAGCTCACCGATCTGGTCGAAGAAGCCGTGTACCGCGAGTTCGAATCGTTGTCGGAGCGTGGTGGCGTGCTCGGCGCCATGGAGACGATGTATCAGCGCGGCAAGATTCAGGAAGAGAGCATGTATTACGAGAAGCGCAAGCACGATGGCTCGCTGCCGCTGATCGGTGTGAATACCTTCCTGTCCGCGACGGATTCGGACGAAGCCGCGAAGGGCGTGGCGCTGATTCGTTCCACCGATGAAGAGAAGGACTTCCAGGTCGCGGCCGTGAAGTCGTTCCAGCAGCGCAACGCGGAACATACTGCAGAAGCCCTACGTAACCTGCAGAAGGTCGCCACGTCGGGCGGGAACGTCTTTGCCGAGCTGATGAACGCGGTTAAGGTATGTTCTCTGGGCCAGATCTCCCGCGCGCTGTACGAAGTCGGCGGGCAGTACCGCCGCAGTATGTAACGATCAGCTAAGACACTGACTGCCATGTACAAAGCACCTCTGAAAGAACTGCGCTTCGCGATCCATCAACTGATCGGCGATGCCCGTTTGGTCGGACTGTCCGACCTGTCTGACTACTCCACCGAGTTTGCGGACGCCGTGCTCGACGAAGCCGCCCGCTTTGCCGAGGGCGTGCTCGATCCGATCAATCGCGTCGGCGATCGCACGGGTGCGAAGTGGACTGCCGAAGGCGTGCGCATGCCGGCCGAGTTCAAGGCTGCATATGCCAAGTTCGTGGAAGGTGGTTGGACGCAGCTGCGCGCTGAGGCGGAGTTCGGTGGCCAGGCCGCGCCCATCATGCTGGGGACCGCCGTGGAAGAGCTGTGGGCGTCGTCGAATCTGGCGTTCAAGCTGTGCCCGATGCTCACGCAGGGTGCGGTCGAGGCCATCAATCAGGCCGGCTCGCAGGCGCAGAAAGAAAAGTATCTGCCCAAGATGATCAGCGGCGAGTGGACCGGCACGATGAACCTCACGGAGCCGCAGGCGGGCTCCGATCTAGCTGCCATCCGCACTCGCGCCGTGAAGGAAGGCGATCACTATCGCCTGTACGGCCAGAAGATCTTCATCACTTACGGCGATCACGACTACACGTCGAACATCATTCACATGGTGCTCGGCCGTATCGAAGGCGCCCCCGCCGGCGTGCGCGGTATTTCGTTGTTCATCGTGCCGAAGGTGCTGGTGAACGACGATGGCAGCCTCGGCGCGCCCAACGATGTGCGCTGTGTCTCCATCGAGCACAAGCTCGGCATTCATGGCAGCCCGACTTGCGTGCTGTCGTATGGCGATAAGGAAGGCGCGATCGCTTATCTGGTCGGCGAAGAGAATCGCGGTCTGGAATACATGTTCATCATGATGAACGCCGCGCGTCTGTCGGTCGGCCTGGAGGGCTATGCGCTCGCCGAGCGTGCCTATCAGCAGGCGCTCGAATATTCGCGGACGCGCGTGCAGGGCAAGCCGAAAGCCAAGAACGTTCCGGAAGGCTCGAAGGTCGCGCCGATCGCGTATCACGCCGATGTGAAGCGCATGCTGCTGACTCAGAAGGCGTACACCGATGCCGCTCGTGCTGTCGCGCTGTACGCAGCGATGCAGCTGGACCTGGGCAAGCATCTGCCCGATGGCGACGAGAAGACGAAGGCGCAGGCTCGTGGCGAGTTGCTGATCCCCATTGTGAAGGGCTGGTCGACCGAGCTGGGCGTGTTGATGGCGTCGCTGGGCGTGCAGGTGCACGGTGGTATGGGCTTCATCGAAGAAACCGGTGCCGCTCAGATCCTGCGTGACTCGCGCATTGCGCCGATTTACGAAGGCACGACGGGCATTCAGGCCGGCGATCTGGTCGGCCGCAAGGTGGGCCGTGACAATGGCGCGGCGATGAATGCGCTCATCGCCGACATGCAGGCGGAGCTCGAGCAGATCTCGTCGACCGATGCTGGTGTCGCTGCAAGCAAGGCCGCTGCACTGGAAGGTGTGGCTGCGCTGAAGGACGCGACGGCGGCTGTGTTGAAGGATCCGGAAGGCGCGTTGGCGATTTGCGTGCCTTATCTGATGCTCGGTGGCGTGGTCATTGGTGGCTGGCTCACGGCGAAGGCGCACGACCTGGCGGTCAGCCAGGCTGCCTCAGATCCGGAGTTCTTCACCGCGAAACAGCAGATCTCGCGTTTCTATGCGGCGAATCTGTTGCCGGAAGCGCAGACGTTGGCCCGCGTAGTGAAGCAGGGCGCGGCGTCGATTCTGGAAGCGGATCCGGCGAAGCTGTAATCGCTCAGCGTGAGGCCCACCCCGCAATGGGGTGGGTCTCCGAGAACTCTATCAACGCGCGCAACAGCGCGGCTTGGGTGTCCGCTCACCGCTGTTCCGGAATGCGTCTTCGATGGCCACTGCCAGCGAATGCACGTCGGTGATCACAGTGAGCTTGTCCTGCTCGATCAGCCAGCGCCGGTTCAACTCGTGCAGCGGGTCGTCCGGATTGAAGCGGTTCAAATACACGATAGTGGGCGTGGGGGTGACTGCCGCCAGCGTGAGGCGCACGGCATTGATCGTGCCCAGCTTCGCATCCGCGACCAGCAGCATCTGATCCACATCCAGACGACGCAACAGCTCCAGGCTGTCGCCGTCGCTAGCCACCGGCGAGCGCACGCCGCCGACAGTTTCGACGAAACCGATGTCCACGTCCGCCGGCCAGCAGATCTCGTCGACGATTTCCGATATCCACACCGGACCGCGTCCCAGCGCGTTGGCCGCCATGGGCGGCGCCAGCGCGATCGGATACCAGCGGTGAGCGGGGCAGATGTCCGTGACTTCTTCGCCGCTCGCACCCGCCAGACGCGCGGCATCGGTATCGATTTCATCCGGTCCATACGACTGCACCGGTTTTCGTGCGGCCACGCGTGAGCCTCGCAGCTTCAGCGTTGCCAGCAACTGTGCGGTCACCCAGGTCTTGCCTACTTCCGTGTTCGTCCCAATCACACCCATCAATAGGGAAGGTCTGGAGTCCATCAGAGTCATGCGTGTCAAGCGATGTCGAGTTAAATAGGATTGAGGTTGCCGAGTGCGGCCTGCAGTCTGCTGACCATCGCCTCGGTGTGAGCTGCCGACAGCGCGACGCGTAACCGCGCCGTTCCCTTGGGTACTGTCGGCGGACGAATCGCCGGCACGTGAATGCCGACTTCTCGTAGTTGGGCCGCTGCCGCCAGCGCCGCCGCATCGTCACCGAGCACGATGGGCACAATGGCCGATGGATGCCCCGGGCGAAGCATATCGATGAGTGAGCGCAGGCGCGTTCGCAAATGATCGCCTTCTTCGCTCCGGCAGATCCGTAGCGCCGCCGCGGCCGCCGCGGTGTCGGCCGGCGACAGGCCGGTGGTGAAGATGAAAGTCCGCGCGCGATTGACCAGCAATTCGATCAGACGGCTGGAGCCGGCGACGAAACCGCCCAACGAGCCCAACGTCTTCGAGAGCGTGCCGACGTGCAACACCTCGACATCGCGAGTGGGCGGGAGCTTGGGACCGAGCGCGGCATGCGCTTCATCGATGACCAACAATGCGCCGTGCTCGCTGCACAGCTCGGCGAGCGCAGGCAAGGGCGCAGTGTCACCATCCATGGAGAACACCGATTCAGTCACGACAATTTTTCGACCTGGAGTTTGTCTAAGCAGGCTCTGCAGATGCTGCAGATCCAGGTGACGGTAAATCAAAGTGCGCGCTTTGGCCAGACGACAGCCATCGATTATCGACGCATGATTGAGCTCGTCGCTGAAAAGAGTCACGTCGGCTTCGCCCATTGTTGTTAGCACGCCAAGATTGGCCGCGTACCCTGAAGGAAACACGAGTGCGCGCTGCGTTTGGTTCCACTCGGCGAGCAAAGATTCCAATTCAATGTGCAAACTGCGCGTGCCGACGATCAGGCGCGAGGCCATTGCACCGGTGCCAAAGCGTTCAATGGCTGAAATGGCGGCGAGGCGCACCTGTGGATGCGAGGCCAGGCCCAGATAGTCGTTGGAAGCAAAAGAAACAAGCGTCCGGTCTCGCAATTTGCCTTCGGGGCCATCGCCATCGAAGGGCACTGTCTCGCGATATCTGTTGATGGCGCGCAGACCGTCCAGTTCGCGTTCCGCCCAGGCATTCCAGTTGGTCACGCTGTTTCCTCCAACGCGGCCGCGAGCGTCGTAACGATGCGCTCGATCTCCGCTGCCGTGACGGTGAGCGGGGGCACGATCGTCACTACCGGGCCCATGGAGCGTGACAGCACCCCGCGCTTGATCATTGCCGTACAAATCCGGCGTGCGAATTTGGGATCGTCGCTGGTGTCCAGCTCGACCGCGCCCATCAATCCTTGCAGGCGAATCTGTTTCACGCGCTTGAATGGACCAATGCGCGTCTGAAGCTCGGTGCGCAGCTGTGCGGAGCGCTCACGAACGTTGTCAAGGACGGGCAGAGATGCGATCAGCTGTAAATGTTTGAGCGCGACCGCCGCGGCAAGCGCGTTTCCGCCGTATGAGTGGCCGTGATACAGCGTCTTCTCGCTCAGGTCCGGGCCGAGGAACGCGGCGAATACTCGCTGTGACGCTACCGTGGCCGACATCGGCAAATATCCGCCGGTGATGCCCTTGCCCAGACACATCAAATCCGGTCGCAAACCGCACTGCTCGGAAGCGAACAGCGTGCCGGTGCGACCGAAGCCGGTCGCGACTTCATCGCAGATCAGCAACACACCGGTTTCGTGACACGCCTTGCCGAGCTCGGCGAAATCCGCCGCGGGCGCAATCGACATGCCGGCCGCGCCTTGCACCAGAGGCTCAACGACGACAGCTGCGAGCTTGCGATGATGTTCGCGAACCATCTGTGCCGCTGTGAGCACGGCGCCTGGCTCGGAGAACGCTGGAGCGCGCAGGACAGGGAAGCGCAGTGGATCGAAAATCTGCGTGCCGAATCCACCGCCGCCCAACGACAGCGAGCCGATGGTATCGCCGTGATAGCCGTCGCCGAATGCCAGATAGGTCGTGCGACCCTGCTCACCCTTGTTGGTCCAGAACTGGAAAGCAATCTTCAACGCCTGTTCGACGGCGGCGGCGCCGTCCGACGCGAACAATGTATGTGCGCGATCCACCGGCACGACGCGAGCCAGCGCTTCGGCGAACTCGATGACGATGCGGTTGCCGTTGCCGAGCATGGTCGAGTGAGCGACACGGTCGAGCTGCTCGCGTAGCGCCTGATCGAGTTCGGGCACGCGATGGCCGAGCGTCGTGACCCACAGCGACGAGATCGCGTCCAGGTAACGGCGCCCTTCGACGTCGATGAGCTCGCGTCCTTCGGCGCGCTCCACGATTACCGGGCTGTTCTCGCCGTAGCAATCCATTTGGGTAAAGCCGTGCCAGACGCTGGCGGCGTCGCGTTCGAGCCAGTTCATGCTGTCAACCTCGTCTACGGAATCAGGTCGACAGTGTAAGCGAGTTGCAGTCGCCGTGTATGATGCCGCGATGGAAAAAACCTATATTTCGGCGGAATCCCTGTTGCGGGACTCCCTGGCGCTAGGGGTGCAGATCGTCCGCAGCGGCTTCCGGCCGTCCTTCCTGGTGGGCGTCTGGCGCGGCGGGGCGCCGATCGGCATCTCGGTCCAGGAGGTGCTGGAGTTCAATGGGATCGAGTGCGATCACATCTCGATCCGCACGTCGTCCTATCTCGGCATCGATCTGCAGTCCAAGACGGTGCGGGTGCATGCGATCGACTATCTGGTATCGCAGTTGAGTGCCGAGGATCAGTTGCTGTTGATCGACGATGTGTTCGACTCGGGGCGCAGCCTGGAAGCCGTGGTCGCCGAATTGCAGCGTCGCTGCCGGCGCAACATGCCGGAGCAGGTCAGGATCGCGACGGTCTATTACAAGCCAACCAGAAACACGAGCTCACTGCGGCCGGATTACTTCATCCGCGAGACGGATCAGTGGCTGGTGTTTCCGCATGAATTGCAGGGCCTGACTCGGGCAGAGATTCTGGCGAACAAGCCGGTAGGAGAGGATTTCTTCCTGCCTACAGCGCAGATCAAGGAATAGCCCGAGTCCTCAGTTACCTCTCAGCAAGTCCGCGAGCGTCAACGCGATCACGGCGGTTGCTTTTCTCAGGTCGTCGAGCCGCAAACATTCGTCGGCGCCGTGCCCGTTCGCTTCCTGCAATGTTTTGGGACCGGCCCCGTACAACACGGTGGGAATGCCCGCGGACGCATAGTGTCTCGCATCTGTGTAAAGAGGCACGCCCTGCACCGGGATCGCGACACCAAATTCCTCTTCAGCATGCGTTCGCAGCGCAATGATCAATCGCGCAGCTTCGGGCAGTTCGTGCAATGGCTCGGCCAGCATGATTCGTTGAATATCTACAGCGATGCCGGAGCGATGCGCGACTGCACTTTCGATCAGCGAGCGCAGCTGTGACTCGGCCGCCTCGGCGGACTCTTCGGGGATGATGCGACGTTCGAGCCGAAGGGTGGCCCGGTCCGGTACGACATTCGTGTTGATGCCGCCTTGAATCAGGCCGATGTTGAGCGTCGGTGTATCGATGCCGGGCACCTTCGAGTGTGTGTGCCTCAACTCATCGCGATGCGAGTAAAGCGCATTGAGAATGTCTGTCGCTGCCTCGATCGCGTCGATGCCTGTGGCCGGCATCGCGGCATGGCCGGACTTGCCATTCACCCCGACTTCCAGATGCAAACAACCGTTGTGCGCGCTGGTGACTGCATAGGAGAAGCCGGCGCAGATTGCCAAGGCGGGCGTGCTCAGGCGCTGTGCGATGAGGCGTTTCGGCCCGATGTTGCCGCCGGTCTCTTCGTCATAGGTGAAATGCAGCTCGACCACCCCATCGAGCGGTACGCCCTGCTTTTCCAGATCCAGCAGGGCGAGCAGCGCCCAGGTGTAGGTCGCGAAGTCCGACTTACTCACGGCAACGCCGCGGCCGAACATCACCAGTCCATGATCGGGATCGTCGATGATCTCGGCGCCGTACGGATCGCGGGTCCAGCCTTGGCCCGGCGACACGACATCGCCATGCGCGTTGAGCGCAATCGTGACGCCACCGCGGCCGAAGCGTCGCCGCACGATGAGATTCGTGGCGGAGATCATTCCATTTGCCCTGGCGACCTGTGCCGGGACGACGTCGGTTTCCACTTCGAGATCGAGCAGGCTCTCGAGCAATTCGTGGGCCCGCTCGGCAGCAGGCGCGCAGTCGCCCGGCGGGTTGTCGCTGGGCACGCGTACCAGCTCGGCAAGGAACTCCACTTGCCGGATGAACTCGCGCTCCAGGAAGGCATGCACCAAGGCGCGGGCGGAGGCAGGCATTCGTATTCCTATTTGTTGGTTTGTATCCGACGGCGCCATTATAAACGCGCGCTTGTATTGACGAATCATTGACATTCATCGCCTGGTCATCGCATTCGGGCGCGCACTTGGAACCATCGAGAAGATGAACCGCTTAGTAGGGGGACACCGAATTCATCGGAACATCTGGAGGATGAAACATGCGTGCCTTTGCTTTGCTTGCCGTGACCGCGCTGATGTTCGCGGCCGGTTGCGCTAAAAAGGATGACAGCGCCCACATGAACAACACGCCGCCGGCAGATACGGCGCCGACGACGCCTGCGCCTATGCCGGGTGAGCCGGCCCCGAGCCCGTCTCCGTCGGAGACCCCGCCGCCCCCGGATGCCGGCACGACGACGCCTCCGCCGGACGAGAATACGAGTCAGCCGCCGCAATAACGGGCTCGTTCATAGCGGCCACAGGCCACGAGGCGGCGTCATCTGGACGCCGCCTCATACTGCGTTACTAATAACCTCCGATAACTTCCTTATCACCGCGGCGTTACTGACACGACCTGCGTGCTGACTGCAGAATCGCTGTCCCTTGTTCAGGATCGATGGCAGTGCGCATGAACCTTCGCGTCTGGTGGGTGCTGGCCGGTTTGCTGCTGGCGCCTGCTGCGTTTTCGCAGCAGCTGCTCAATGCGTCTTATGACGTGTCGCGCGAGCTGTTCGACGCTATCAATCCCGCCTTCATCGCCGAATGGAAACAACAGACCGGCCAGACGCTCAAGATCCGTCAGTCGCACGGCGGCTCATCGAAGCAGGCGCGCTCGGTGGCCGAAGGTCTGCCGGCCGACGTGGTGACCTTCAATCAGGTCACGGACATCGAGCTGCTGCATAAGGCTGGTCTGGTCGGTGCGGACTGGCGCCAGCGCCTGCCGAACAACGCCTCGCCGTTCTATTCGCTGCCGGTGTTGCTGGTGCGCCAGGGCAATCCCAAGCAGGTGAAGGATTGGAATGATCTGGCCAGACCCGGCATTCAAGTCGTGTTCCCCAATCCCAAGACTTCAGGCAATGGCCGATACACCTATCTGGCTGCTTACGCTTACGCCCTGGCGCAGAACAATGGTGACGCTGCCAAAGCGAAAGAATTTGTGAGTCGACTGCTCGCGAATGTGCCCGTGTTCGACACCGGCGGTCGCGGCGCCTCGACGACGTTCATCGAGCGCGGCATCGGCGATGTGCTGGTGACGTTCGAGTGCGAGATCACTGCAATCCGTCGCGAGTATGGCAAGAGCAATCTGCAGGCGGTGATTCCGTCGATGAGCCTGCGCGCCGATTTCCCGGTTGCCGTGGTCGATAAAGTTGTCGATCGCAAGAACACGCGTGAGGCCGCGACTGCGTATCTGAAGTATCTCTACAGCCCGGCTGGTCAGGACATCATCGCCAGGCACTACAACCGCGTGAACGACGCCACCATCACCCAGAAATACGCCGCCCAGTTTCCGCCGATCAAGCTGATGACGGTCGACGAAGTGTTCGGCGGCTGGGACAAAGTGATGAAGACTCACTTCGCCGATGGCGGCATCCTGGACCAGGCACTGGCCAAGGCGCCGGCACGCTGAGCATAGGTTGGGCATCGCCATGACACAGCAGCAACTCGCCAAACTGGAGCCACCGCGCTTCGAACAGGGTAAGGAGTTGCTGCTCGCGGGCATCGACGCGCGTTACAAATGCGACGACAAGGCCGGCATTCCGGCGCAGTGGCAACGGTTCCTGAGCTACTTCGGCCACATCCCGGATCAAGTGGACAACGTCGCTTATGGCGTCGTCCACAACGTCGACGATGCCGGCAACATGGAATATCTGTGCGCCGCGCAGGTGCGCGATTTCTCCAGAACGCCGCCGGAGCTGAGCACGCTTCGCATCGGCGCGCAGCGCTATGCGATCTTCAAACATCGCGATCACGTCTCGACCATCGGCAGTACGCTCGCGGCGATCTGGGGGCGATGGGTGCCGGAGTCGGGCTACCAAGTCGCCGATGCGCCGACGCTCGAAGTCTACGGTCCCGAGTTCGATTCGAAGACCGGGGAGGGTGGGTTCGAGGTGTGGGTGCCGATCAAGCATTGAGGGCCGGTACCTCGGAACACCGAAGTTGAGGGCGGCGTTGCTTTGCGTGTCCTCAGCTAACGACAACTGCAACCCGCCTGCTGTGCCCGAGCCGAGAAAGCTTGGCGTCTCGGCCCAGATCGACAAAGACGTCTTCCGCACACGCTTCCGTCAGCGCTTTTACGATCCCGCCTTCGACGGCTCGATGGCCGAGATCGACGCCCTGGCGGACATCGCCTGGGAGGCGTATCACGAAGGTCGTAAATCTCCTCGCACACGCCCGGCCGGGCCAGAGTTCGAGAATCCGGAATACGAGCTGTCGGTGCAATGGTTGCAGGCTCGTGAGGAAATCCGCAAAGCGCAGCGCCTGCACGAAGAGTCTCAGGGGCCGACTCGGATTTTGCTGATCAGCGGCGCGGCGCGCCACGAGCAGACCTGCCCTGGCGAAGTGTCGAAGAGCTATCGCTTGTGTCAGCTGGCGGAGCAAACATTGGTGGCCGAGCACGCGCGCGTCGATCTGCTTGATCTGAGTCACCTGACGGCGGAGTACGGTCGTGTCATCTATCCGTGCAAAGCCTGCGTTTCCACCGCGATGCCGTTATGCCATTGGCCGTGCTCCTGCTATCCGAATCACTCGCTCGGTCAGGTCGACGATTGGATGAACGAGATCTATCCGCGCTGGGTCGCGGCGCATGGAGTGATGATCGTGACGCCGGTGTATTGGTATCAGGCGCCATCGCCGTTGAAGCTGATGATCGATCGCCTGGTGTGCGCCGATGGCGGCAATCCGGATCCCACGCGCACCGATGGCAAGAATGCCAAGAAGGCGAAAGCCATCGAGCTGCAAGGCTGGGACTATCCGCGACATCTCAAGGGGCGCGCGTTCGCAACTGTCGTGCACGGCGACACGGTCGGCGCGGAACTGCTACGTCGCAATCTGCACGATTGGCTCTGTGATATGGAACTCGTCCCGGCCGGCGGCGACGCGAACATCGATCGTTATATTGGCTACTACGGTCCGTACGCGACCAGTCATGAAGCGCTCGACAAGGATGAAGCGCTTCAGCAAGAGGTTCGCAATGCAGCTCGTCTGCTGCTGGGAACCGTGACGCGCGTGCGAGCGAGTGGGGCGCCCAAAGACGACGACGTGCGCGATCCGCGTCCAAAATAAGCCGCATTCGATATAGAGAAACGCTGTTGCTCCTGCCCTTCGTCCAGTTGCATGGGGGGCGGCTTCGCGCCATCCTGCCGCGCAGTTCCAGGAGGCTTCAATGAGCGATGTCTTGTACGAAGAGCGCGGTCGGATCGCGATCGTCACGCTGAATCGCGCCGATGCGCTGAACACATTCACGCAGGAAATGCGTCTCGGCATCATCAATGCCTTCAGGAAAATCGCAGCTGCCGAGCACATTCGTGCTGCCGTCCTGACCGGTGCGGGCCGCGGCTTCAGCGCCGGCGCCGATCTCAAAGGTCTGCCGCCCGTCGGCCAGGAAGTGGCCGCTATGCTGGAAACAGAGTTCGGGCCCGGCATTCTGGCCATCGCCGAGTTGCCGAAACCGGTGATTGGTGCGGTCAATGGTTTCGCCAGCGGTGTCGGTGCGGGATATGCGCTCGCGTGTGACATGCTCGTGATGGGCGAGAAAGCATTTCTGCAATTGCCGTTTGCGAAAATTGGACTGGTGCCCGACGGCGGTCTCACCTGGCAGTTTGCGCAGCGGGTCGGTGCGCGGCACGCGTTCGAACTGGCGCTCATCGGCGATCGCATTCCGGCAGCGCGTTGTGTGGAGCTGGGGCTGGCCAATCGAGTGGTTCCCGATGCCGAGGTGCTCGACCAGACTTGTGCGCTCGCCGAGCAGTTGGCCGATGCGCCGCCTCTGGCTTTGGCCGGCACGAAGCGACTGCTTCGTCGCGCGCATGCATTGGATCTCGCCGGCGCAATCCGCGAAGAGGGTGAGATTCAGAAGACTTGCATCGACAGCCAGGATTTTCGCGAAGGCATCAAAGCGTTCTTCGACAAGCGGCCCCCGCAGTTCACCGGCCGCTGATCCATCAGATGAAATCCGTTGTCTTCACCGCTGTGCCGGATTTGCCCGAAATCCAGGCAGGGCAAGATCTGTCTCAGACTATTGCAATTGCCATCGAGGCGGCGGGCGTGGTGCCTGCACCCTTCGATGTAATCGTCGTCGCGCAGAAAATTGTTTCCAAAGCGGAGGGCCGCAGCGTCGACTTGCGCACGATCACGCCATCGCCCCGTGCTCTGGAACTGGCAATGCAAACTCGCAAGGACGCGCGGCTCGTTGAGGCGGTGCTCGCAGAGTCGCAGGAAGTGATGCGCGCCGTGCCCAATGTACTCATCGTTCGCCACCGGCTGGGGTTCGTCATGGCCAATGCCGGCATCGATCGCTCGAATGTTCCTGGAGCGGCTCAAGATCAAGTGCTGCTGTTGCCGCAGGATCCAGATGCTTCCGCGGAGCGCCTGCGTAATGAGTTGAGCGCGCGTTGGCAAGTCCCCATAGCGGTGCTGATTAGCGACAGTTTTGGCCGCGCCTGGCGCAATGGCGTGGTGAATGTCGCCATTGGAGCGGCCGGACTGCCATCCATTATCGACCGTCGAGGCGAATATGACCGGGAAGGTCGCGCGCTGGAAATGACGGAGGTCGCCCTGGCTGATGCCATTGCGGCCGGCGCCGCGTTGGTCATGGGTGAAGCAAGCGAGGGAACTCCAGTGGTAATTGCACGAGGTCTGCGATGGACGGCAACTGAACGCAGCGCGGCGGCGCTGTTGCGCTCCAAGGATCAGGATCTGTTCCGATGACTCAGGTACTGGCGCTTTCAGGAGGCATCGGCGGGGCCAAGCTCGCCGT
This sequence comes from Steroidobacter cummioxidans, assembly GCF_003104955.1. Lineage (NCBI taxonomy): Bacteria > Pseudomonadati > Pseudomonadota > Gammaproteobacteria > Steroidobacterales > Steroidobacteraceae > Steroidobacter > Steroidobacter cummioxidans. Next base: position 218,050 of record NZ_LSRW01000017.1, read on the forward strand.
GGGGTTGCAACATGTGCTGCCGCCCGGGGAGCTGACCGTTGCGGTCAACACCGGCGATGATTTCGAGCACCTGGGGCTGGCGATCTCGCCCGACATCGACACCATGCTCTACACGCTGAGCGGGCTGTCGAATCCGGAGCTGGGCTGGGGCCGCGGCAACGAAAGCTGGAATTTCATGGCGGAAATCGAGCGGCTCGGCGGCGAGAACTGGTTTCGCCTCGGCGATAAAGATCTGGCGGTCCACATCGAGCGCACGCGCCGCCTCAATGCTGGCGAGAAGCTGTCGGGCATCACCGCCGATTTCGCGCGCCACTTCGGCCTTTTGGGGCGCGTGGTGCCAATGACGAACGATCTGGTGCGCACCATGGTGATCACCGACGAGGGCACACTGGATTTTCAGCACTATTTTGTCGCGCGGCGCTGCGAGCCGGTGGTGAAAGGACTGGCATACGCAGGCGCGGCGGACGCGCAGCTCGGGCCCCTTCTGCAGGAGGCGTCGCAGGATCCGTCGCTGCAGGCCATCGTGATCTGTCCGTCGAATCCCTGGCTGAGCATCGCGCCTTTCCTGGAAATTCCCGCGTGGCGCGAGCTGCTGCACGAGGCGACCGCGCCGGTGATCGCAGTATCGCCGCTGGTCAATGGCCAGGCGGTGAAAGGGCCGACAACCAAGATCATGAGCGAGCTGCAGCTGGAGCAATCGTCGGCGACTATCGCCCGCTTCTACGAGGGCATCATCGACGGCTTCGTGCTCGACCCGTCCGAAGCGCATATCGTGCCGGAAATCAGTGTTGCCACCCACGTGACCCCAACCCTGATGAAGACAGCGGCGGACAAGCAAAGACTGGCCCGCGAGGTGCTGGGTTTCGCACGCTCCTTCAGCAACTTGTAAGACGCTCCGGAGCGCGAAATGGCACAATTGCCGCCCCGTTCGGGACGGGCATCGGGCTGGAGCATGCGAATGACTATTCGGTTGAGCGTAGTGGACCGCAATGGCGGTGAGCACGAGGTGGAAACGGCGCCGGAAGGCTCTTTGATGGAAACGCTGCGTGAATTGGACTACGGCGTCAGCGCCATCTGCGGCGGCATGTGCTCCTGCGCCACTTGTCACGTTTATATCGATCCGCAATGGCTGCCGAAGCTGCCCGACCGGCACAGCGATGAAGGCGATCTGCTGGCCGAACTGCAGTTTCGCCAGGACAACTCCCGTCTGTCATGTCAGATTCAGTTGCAGCAGGCCCACGACGGCCTGCGCCTGACGCTCGCTCCGGAAGAATGATTGGTTGCAGATTTCGCTCATGTCCGCTCACACTGAAGATCACATTTATATCGTTGGCGCCGGCCACGCCGGTGGCGAGCTCGCGATCGCAGCACGTCAACAGGGTTACGCCGGGGCGTTGACGATCGTCGGCGAAGAATCTCATCTGCCGTATCAACGCCCGCCGCTGTCGAAGGCTTATCTGAAAGGCGAGTGTGAAACGACGTCGCTCTATCTGCGGCAGCTGGCCGCGTATGAAAAGGCAAATATCAATCTACTGTTGAGCCGGCGGGTCGAGCGCATCGAGCGCGAACACAAGAAGCTGGTGTTCGACGACGGCCGCGAAGTCACCTATTCGAAGCTCGGGCTGACGACCGGCGGTCGCGCACGTCGCATGACGATCAACGATGCTGCTCGCGCCGAGCGGACCAGCAACTTCCATTACTTGCGGACTGTCGACGACGTGATGGCGATTCGCGCGCGTTTCGAAGCCGGGCAGCGCCTCGTCGTGATTGGTGGTGGTTACGTTGGACTGGAGGTTGCCGCGTCGGCAATTGCGCGCGGTGTGAAAGTCACCGTGCTCGAGGCTTTGCCTCGCGTGCTGGCACGAGTCACGGCGCCGCAGATGTCCGAGTTCTATGAGAATGTGCACCGTGACGCTGGTGTCGATCTGCGCACCAACGTCGAAGTGACCGCGCTCGATTTCAACGCCGCCGGCGATGCAGTGACAGCGGTTCATTGCACGGGTGGTGTAGTCATTCCTGTGGACTTCGTGGTTGTCGGTATTGGCTTGCTCCCCAACACTGAACTGGCACAGGCCGCGGGGCTGGATGTGGACAACGGCATTGTGGTCAACGAGTACGCCGTCACTTCCGATCCCGATATCGTCGCTGCCGGCGATTGCACGAATCATCCGAGCGTGTTCTGCGGGCGGCGCATTCGCCTGGAGTCGGTGCCGAATGCCGTCGAGCAGGCGCGAGTTGCCGCAGCTTCGCTTGCGGGCAAGCCGAAGGCGTACGAGTCGGTGCCGTGGTTCTGGTCCGATCAGTACGATCTGAAGTTGCAAATGACCGGGCTGTCGCAGGGCTACGATCAGTTCATCCTGCGCGGCTCGATGGAAAACAAANNNTTCGTTCGCGGCCTTCTATCTGCGGCAGGGCCAACTGATTGCGGTCGATGCCGTCAATCGCGCCCAGGAGTTCATGGTCGCCAAGCGCATGGTCGCAGCGTGTAAACCGTTCGATCCAGCCGCACTCGCCGACGAGTCGGTGCCGCTGAAGACGCTTGCCGGGCCGGTGCAGACCGCGGCTCCGTCAGCTTGATTTGCCCGCCGCCGACGCTCGGCGTCGGCGGCTTCGGCAAGACCCCATTGCCCGCAGAGCGCTGACTGGCCAGTGTGCTGGAGTCAATTTCAGGCAATCTCCAGGGGGCTCGCGATGACCGAAGCATCTTCGACCACCGGTTTCAAGCCGAAGAAGTCCGTCGCACTGTCCGGTGTGACCGCCGGGAATACCGCGCTGTGCACCGTCGGACGCAGTGGCAACGATCTGCATTACCGCGGCTATGACATTCTCGATATCGCCAAGAGCTGCGAGTTCGAGGAGATCGCTTACCTGCTGATCCACGGCAAGCTGCCGAATCACGCCGAGCTGGCTGGTTACAAAGCAAAGCTGTCACGTCTGCGTGGCTTACCGGCTGCGGTCAAAGCCGTGCTCGAGCAATTGCCTGCCGCAGCTCATCCGATGGACGTTATGCGCACCGGGGTGTCGACGTTGGGCTGTGTGTTGCCTGAGCCCGAGCATCACGCGCCTGCTGCCGCTCGTGACATCGCCGATCGACTCATCGCCAGCCTCGGCTCGATGCTCACGTACTGGTATCACTACAGTCATCACGGTCGTCGCATCGATGTGGACACCGATGACGATTCGATTGGCGGTCACTTCCTGCACTTGTTGCATCAGGAAACGCCGTCGCGTGAGTGGGTGCATGCGATGCATACGTCGCTCATTCTGTACGCCGAGCATGAATTCAATGCGTCGACGTTTACTGCGCGCGTCATCGCGGGCACTGGCTCCGATCTGTATTCGGCAGTCACTGGCGCGATTGGCGCCTTGCGAGGCCCGAAGCACGGCGGCGCGAATGAAGTTGCGTTCGAAATCCAGCAGCGCTACGACTCGCCCGGTCAGGCCGAGGAAGACATCCGCAAGCGGGTCGCGAACAAGGAAGTGATCATCGGCTTCGGTCATCCGGTCTATACGATCTCCGATCCGCGCAATGAGGTCATCAAGGAGGTCGCGCGCAAGCTCGCACAGGAGGCGGGCGACACCAAGATGTTCGACATCGCCGCCCGCCTGGAACAGGTGATGAAAGAGATCAAGAACCTGTTCCCGAACCTGGATTGGTACTCGGCGGTGTCGTACCACCTGATGGGCGTGCCGACGGCGATGTTCACGCCGCTGTTCGTCATCGCCCGCACCACCGGCTGGGCCGCCCATGTGATCGAACAGCGCGAGGACGGTAAAATCATCCGGCCGAGCGCGAACTACGTCGGGCCGGACAATCTTCACTTTGTGCCGCTGGATCAGCGGCCGTAATCAGCTCAATCATGGCGCATCACGACCTCAAATCAGCAGAACGTCCGGCTCCGGATCAACTCTTGACGGCGATCGCCGATTACGCGCTGTCGTATCAGATCGACAGCGAGGCGGCCTACGAGACGGCCTACTACTGCTTGATGGATACGCTGGCGTGCGGCTTTCAGGCGCTGCAATACCCGGCTTGCACGAAGCTGTTGGGGCCGGTCGTGCCAGGGGCCGTGATGCCGGGCGGGTCGCGAGTGCCCGGCACGAGCTACGAGCTCGATCCGGTGCAGGCGGCGTTCAACATCGGTGCGATGGTTCGCTGGCTCGATTTCAACGACACATGGCTGGCGGCGGAGTGGGGCCATCCTTCCGACAACCTCGGTGGCATTCTCGCAGTCGCCGATTATCTGGCGCGGCGGAGTGGGGCGCAGGGCAAGACGTCGCTGCGGGTGAGAGATGTGCTCACTGCGATGATCAAGGCCCATGAGATCCAGGGCGTCGCTGCGCTGGAGAATAGTTTCAACCGCGTCGGGTTGGATCATGTGTTGCTGGTCCGGCTGGCGTCGACGGCGGTCACGACAGCGATGCTGGGCGGTACGCGGGAACAGGTGATCAACGCGGTCTCGAATGCGTTCGTGGATGGCGGCGCGCTGCGGACTTATCGACATGCGCCGAATACCGGCTCGCGCAAGAGCTGGGCGGCGGGTGATGCGACCAGTCGAGCGGTGCGCCACGCGTTGATGGCGGTGGCGGGGGAGATGGGCTATCCCTCGGCGATCACGGCGCCGACGTGGGGCTTTCAAGAGGTGCTGATGAAGGGCAAGCCGCTGGCGTTTCCGCAGCCCTTCGGCAGTTACGTGATGGAAAACATCCTGTTCAAGATTTCCTTCCCGGCGGAGTTCCACGGGCAGACGGCGGTGGAAGCGGCGATGAAGCTGCACCCGCAGGTGCGAAGACACATCGAGAGTATCGAGCGCGTGGTGATCGAGACGCAGGAGTCGGGCGTGAGGATCATCGATAAGACGGGGCCGCTCAACAATCCGGCGGATCGAGATCACTGCATTCAGTACATGGTGGCGATTGCGTTGATCTTCGGCCGACTGTCGGCGTCGGATTATGAGGATGCAACGGCGAGTGATCCGCGCATCGATGCGTTGAGGGAAAAGATGGTCGTGAGCGACAACGCGACGTTCACGGAGGAGTATTACGCCCCGGATAAGCGACACATCGGAAATGCGGTGCAGGTGTTCTTCAAGGACGGGACGAGAACCGAGCGAGTGCAGGTCGATGTTCCTCTCGGTCACCGCAAGCGGCGCGCGGAGGGGATGCCGGTGCTGGTGCAGAAGTTTGAGGCATCCGTGGCGGGGCATTTCTCACCGAAGCAGACGGAAGCGATCAAGGCGATGTTTGCGGATCGGGCGACGTTGGAGAAGATGCCCGTGCAGGAGTTTCTTGCCGGCCTCGTCAAGATCAAGTGACGTTTCAGCGCTCGTTACGAAATGCCCAGCGCAGCACCTCGGTGAGCCGATAGCCAGCCAGCGTGAGTCGCTGCTCCGCGACTTGTAGGGATTGTTCGAGATAGCGCTGCGACTGCTCCAGGGCCGTGCCTGCGGAATCGCTGGCTCGCAGGTCCGGGCCGTAAGCGACAGTGCTGCCCAGCTCATAGCTCTCCCGGGCCCACCCGGAAAACTCCGATGCGTTTCGAAACGGCTGCAGCGCTTTGAACTGTGTGCGTGGCAAGCGTCGCATGAGGTCTTCGGCGCGACTCATGGCCACATCGGGTTCGCCCTCGCGGCTGACACTGTCGTCCCAATACCAATGCAGCGTGACTGGCTGTCTAGCGACCGGGTCGAGCACGAACTGCAGGCTGCCGCCTCGATCGCCTTCCGGGAATCGTTTCGAGACTTGCGACACGCTGTGCAGCGGCTGATGCATGTCGCCAACCAGATGAAATATCCAGGCCAGCGCGACCGCTCGCTCACCGGCTGACGCGCGCGCATCCGATGCAACGCTCAGATTCAGTGCAAATGCTTCATACGCCGATCCTTGAGGCACATCCGCTGGCATTTTCGCCGGCGGCGACGCTGAGTTCACGATGGGACGCGACCAGTAGTGCCAGGTTGGATGATCGTGAATGCTGCCGCGTGCATCGTCCGGCCAGCGTGCCAGTTCCAGGAAGATGCGGCGACGGCGTTCCTCGCCAGTGGCTCGACCCATGGCAACCTCGAAGGCGCCGCGGTCCGGATGTTTCTCGGCCAGCGCGACGATGCGCTCAACGATCCGGCGGTCTTGTGCGTTCAGTTCGTCATACGCGATTGCCGCGCTGACCATGTGCCCCGGGCGAGACCACGCCAGGGCCGTGGAGCAGGGCAGAACAACAGCAAGTAACAGGGCGACGCAGGGCTTCATTGCAGATCCATGAGAATGAACGATCGCCATCAATAACAGCACGCGCGGCGTACGCTCGAACCAGTGTTGCATGAAATGCATGTCGGGTGAGGTCTTTTGCCGTCAGGTTGCAAAGCAACCGTCATCAACCGGCAACGCACAGCATCGAAGGTACCGGTTCCAGCCCGAGGAGCCAGAACCAAATATGAGCGCATTCAGCCGCCGAGAATTTCTTGCGACCTTGTCCGCCGCCGGCATCGTGCCGAGCGCCTTTGCCATGGGGCGCGATGGTCAGTTGCCGAGTGAAGGCTCCGGTCCTTCGTTCTTACACGGTGTAGCGAGCGGCGATCCGCTGCACGATCGGGTCATTCTGTGGACACGCATCACGCCGAAGAAGCTGGGTGACGTTTTGCAGGGCAAATGGAGCATTTCCACCGATCATCATCTCAAGCGCATCGTGCGCTCGGGCTCGTTCTCAACCGATGTCACGCGTGATTTCACCGTGAAGATCGACGCCACGGGTCTCGAACCGGACACGATTTATTACTACCGGTTCGAAACGCGCGGCGCGCAGTCTCCGCTCGGTCGCACGCGCACGCTGCCGATAGCACACCGTCGGCGCTGGCGCATGGCGTTTGCCTCGTGCTCCAACTATCCGTACGGCTATTTCAATGCGTACGGCCGGATGGCGGCGCGCAACGACATCGACATGGTGGTGCACCTCGGCGATTACTTGTATGAATACCCGCAGGGTGGCTACGCCAATCCGTTGCTGGTCGGTCTGCGCGATGTGGTACCGGCGAACGAGATCCTGACGCTCACCGATTATCGTCTGCGCCATGCGCTGTACAAGACGGATCCCGATCTGCAGGAGCTGCACCGGCTGCATCCGTTCATCTGCGTGTGGGACGACCATGAAAGCGCCAACGATGCGTGGCGCGACGGCGCGGAAAATCACAATCCGGAGAACGGCGAGGGCGAATGGGTCGTGCGCCGGCGTAATGCGGTCCGCGCGTACAACGAGTACATGCCCATCCGCAGCAAGAATTGTCTCGATGACAAGATCTATCGCAGCTTCCGCATCGGCGATCTGGCCGATCTGGTCATGCTCGACACTCGCTTGCACGGCCGCGATCTGCAGGCTGCGTTCAAGACCGGCCAGTCCGAGCTGCCGGTCAGCGACCCGACCGTGAGCGATGGCACCCGCACACTGCTCGGTTTCGATCAGGAAGAGTGGCTGGAGCGTCAGTTGTGGCAGTCCAAGCAGCGCGGCCAGACCTGGCGCGTGCTTGGCCAGCAGGTGATGATGGCGCAGCTCAGCAGCACTTTCGGTCAGACCATCATCAACCCGGATCAGTGGGATGGTTATGCGCCGGCGCGCACTCGCCTGTTCCGTCATCTGATCGACAACAACATCAAGAACAACGTGGTGCTCACCGGCGACATTCACTCTTCGTGGTGCGCCGATCTCACGTTGAATCCTTGGGACAGCGCCAGCTACAACCCGCAGACCGGCGCTGGCGTGATTGGCGCGGAGTTCGTGTGCCCGGCCGTAACTTCACCCGGACCGATACCCGATGCCGCCGCCGATGTGGTCGCCGGTCAGTTGCGCTTCGTGTCGCCGCACCTGAAGTACATCAATCTCAACCGTCGTGGTTACGGAGTGCTCGATCTCACGCACGAGATGGCGAGCTGCGAGATCTATCATGTGGCGACCGTCGATGCGAAGGACGATCGGGAGACGCTGGCGACGGTGATGGTCAGCGAGGTCGGAAACAATCTGGTTCGCGGTGTCGGCGAGAAGACGCTGCGCTTGTGATTTCCAGATGAGCTGAGCCGGCGGCCCGAACGCCGCCGGCTTTTTCATTGCCAACGACGGGATTACTTCAATCCCATGCAGTTCGCGTAGTAGGTCACGGTCGCCGGCCAGTCGGAGAAGATGCCGATAACGCCGACTTTGCGGGCCAGCACATCCAGTGCCTTGTACATGTCGCTGTCGTTCTTCAGCGCGCGGCCGGTCGGATCGAAGGCGTAGTAGAAGCCCGCGCCGACGCCGCCGTTGCGCAGGTCCGCACGCTCGAACGACCAGGTGATGATGTCGAAGCCGAAGCTCTTGATGTCCAGCCCGTACTGCGACGGCACGATCTCGTCGTTGTTGTTCACTGCCAGCAGCACGCCGATGGGCGGAGCGATAATTTTCACGCCCTGTTTCTTGAGCTGCTTCAGCTCGGCCACGGACAGTCGCGGGAAGTTCGGCGAGGACGGATCGACGTCATCGAGATACACGGCCTGCTGGCCGAAGCGCGGCTCGTTCTTGATCCAGTACAACACGTCGCGGATGTCGAACGACTGCGGGTACACATCCTTCGGATTCACACCCGCGGCCTTGAACTCGTCGATCATCTTCTGCGCGTAGTTTTCCTGGCCGCCGAACACGGTCATCAGGCGCTCGGGATTGCCAGACTTCAGTTCCGGCGTGTGCTTGACGCCGAGCTTCTTGTTCAGCGCGATGCTCTCACGCAGCGTGAGCAAGGTGCCGCGGCTGGTGTAGAGATCGGTGCGGAACGATGCAGTGCCGCCAAGGTAATCCTTCGCAGTGGTTGCGCTCGGGTTGGAGGCATCCATCTTGCCCTTCAACGTCTTGAACTGCGCGAGCGTGATGTCACTGGCGCAGCACTTCGGGCTGGAGCCCGGGCCGGACCAGGGCACGGTGCACGAGCCGTTCAATTCGGTGTCGACGATGTTGGTGGTGGTGTGCAGATCGCACTCGTCGTGACGGCACACCAGCTCGCCGTCCTTGGTGAAAGTTACATCGCATTCGACCACGCCCGCGCCCTGGCGCGCGCCGGCTTCATACGATTCCCCGGTGTGCTCCGGGAACTGCAGCGGCGCACCGCGATGAGCAATGGAGAAATTGGACTTGTAGAACGGACCGGTTTTGCAGCTCTGCAGCTTGTCTTTCAGGCGGCTGTCGTCGAGGCCGTCGACCAGAAAGAATGGACGGTCGCCGAGTTGCACGGAGCTGCGCGCCGGCGAACCTTTGTCGCCGTGGCGATCGCCCTGATCGTCGCCGCGGCCGTAATCGCCAGCGAGCGAAGCAAAGGAACAAAGCGCAGCCAGCAAAGCCGCGGGGGCGGTCAATTGCAAAGGATGGGGCATTGAACTCTCCTGCGAATGGATAGGGAGTCCGGCGCCGCATTCCTGCAATTGACTCAATGGGCGCTCGAACCGGCCTACAGATACGCCGGCGAAGTTCAACGCGGGTTGCGATTCGATGATCGCTCGATGACACCGAGCGACCGAATTTGAGGAACTGGCTCCAACGGAACCAGACGGCGGGATCAGCTGTTAGTACGTTCCGCGTGCAGCGTATTGCGCACCAGGCGGGTCGCGATCACCGAGACGAAGGTCTTGACTCGAGCTTGCGAATTCAGGCGCGCGTGTTCGATTTCGTAGAGCTCGCGCACATGCTCGATCGGGGCGTCGCTCTCTTTGGCGAGAGCTTCGATGGCTTGCTGCTGTTTGGCCGGATCACCTGCGTTATTGCGCAAGACGGTCATGATCCCTCCAGAAATTTGCTAAGGCGTTCATCAACGGGGCGCATGGTAGCTCCAGAGCAGCGCGTTACCGTTAACTTCGGTGTCCGCGCACCATTTTGGTGCATGCGCTCGATATGCTTTTTGTGTGGTGTCAGTCACTTGCGCCGCCTTGCTGGGGGCATGCCGATGAGCTGTCACATTTGCGGAACGCGGCAATTGCGCAAGTCAAGCAATAAGTGCCGTCCGGTAAATTTTTCCGACCCTGGGTTATCGATGGGGACTAAGGCGGTCCCCGAATCCCTTGTGCGTGGATCAAGCTCCGGGGCCTGCGACCGATACACGACCTACGCAGAAACTGTCTTCCACCCCTGGAGTCGTCGTGGGCCTGTCCAGACTCAGCATCAATGCGCGGCTGATCGCTGCGTTTTCGGTCGTGATCGCAATTCTGATCGCGCTGATCACCGTCGCGACCGTGAGTCAGAACAAGCAGGTCGAAGCGCAACGTAACAACATTCGTACTTACGAGGTCATCGAGCAGGTCGCTGGCTTGAGCGATGCGCTCATCAATATGGAAACGGGGGCGCGCGGCTTCCTGCTGGCCGGTGTCGATTCGTTCCTCGAGCCTTACCACCAGGGCCGCAGGGAGTTCGACCGGTATTTTGCAAACATCGAGGAGTCGAGCCCCGACCAGCGAGTGACGCAGAAGCTCGAGCAGTTGCGCGCCGCTGAGCAAGACTGGTTGACGCATGCGGTGGAGCCGGCCATCGGTCTGCGGCGCGAGGTGAGCACCGGTGACGCGACGATGTCCGATATCGTTGCGCTCGAGCGCGAAGCCCGCGGCAAGAAAGGTATGGATGGCATGCGCGGCATCCTCGACGAGATCCACGAGATCGAGCAGAACTTGCTGGAAGAACGGGCCGCTGAGGCGGAAGAAGCGCGGACGTTTGCTAACGCAGTGTTGGTCGGCGGCGGCGCGCTCGCGGTATTTCTGTCGATCGGTCTGGCAATCGCCATCGCGCGCAGCATCGTCAATCCGTTGCGCCAGGTGTTGCGGGCCACTGAAGACCTGCGTGCCGGCGACGGCGATCTCACTTATCAACTGCCGCCGATGGATGCCGAGTTCGGCGAGATTGCGCGCTCGCTCAATGGGTTCATCGAGAAGCTCCACAGCATCATCTCGACGACCAAGTCGTTGTCCGCGTCGATGTCGAGCGGCGCGTTGCAGATTGCGCGCGGCAACGACGATCTCAATCAGCGCACGCAGGAACAGGCGGCCGCGCTGGAAGAGACTGCGTCGAGCATGGAGCACATGACCACGACGGTGAAACAGAACGCCGACAATGCGCGTCAGGCCAATCAGCTGTCGATCCATGCCCGGTCCCATGCCGAGAAAGGCGGGCAGGTCGTGCAACGGGCGGTGGGCGCGATGGATGAAATCAACGCCTCCAGCCGCAAGATCGCGGACATCATCGGGGTGATCGACGAGATCGCGTTCCAGACAAATCTGCTGGCGTTGAACGCGGCCGTCGAAGCGGCGCGAGCGGGTGAGCAGGGCCGTGGTTTCGCGGTCGTCGCCTCCGAAGTGCGCAGCCTGGCTCAGCGCAGCGCCAGCGCCGCCAAGGAGATCAAAGATCTGATCAGCGACTCGGTCGACAAAGTGCGCGCCGGCTCGGAGCTGGTCGACGAATCGGGTCGCACGCTCATCGATATCATGGAAGCGGTGAAGCGGGTCAGCGACATCGTCGCCGAGATCGCCGCCGCCAGCGAGGAGCAGGCGCAGGGGATCGATCAAGTGAACAACGCCCTCACGCAGATGGACTCGATGACGCAGCAGAACGCGGCGCTGGTCGAGGAAGCGTCGGCGGCCAGCAAGTCGCTCGAACAGCAGGGGCAGGGGCTGGTCACGCAGGTCGGTCAGTTCCATACCGCCGCTGACAATGTCACTGCGCAAGTGGCGAAACCGATCGCAGCCGTGCGTCCGGTCGCAGTCGTCAAGCCGATCGGCAAGCCCGCTGCGAAGACCACGCCAGCGCCAGTGGCTGCCGCGCCGATGGCCAAGGCCAGCGGTGGCGATTGGCACGAATTCTAAGCTGCCCTAGTCGATCGTCGCGGGCTCGCCGTTCGTCGTTGCTGCCGCCTGCGGCAGCGTGAAATAAAACGACGCGCCTGCGCCGGGCGCGCTGTCCGCCCAAATCGTGCCGCCATAGCGCTGCACGATGCGTGCCGCGGTGGCGAGACCGATGCCGACGCCGGGGAACTCGGACGGCGTGTGCATACGGCGGAACGGCTCGAACAAGTGTTGGGAAAAACTCATATCGAAGCCCACGCCATTGTCCCGGACCACGAACGCCGGGCCGCCTTCATCTTCCTGGCGTGCGAGCGTCACCGAAGGCTGGTCGGTGTGGGTTGTATACTTCCACGCATTGCCCAGGAGATTGACCAGCAGACTGCGCATCAAGCGCGGGTCGGCGCAAATCCGCGGGCCACAATCGATATGGAAGCCCACACGGTGGTCGGGGTATTGCTGCTGCAGTTCCTGAATCACCTCGGCTGCGACGGCGTTCAGATCGACCGGTTTGCACGCCAGCTCGATCTTGGTCAGCTGCGCCAGCCCGAGCATGCCGTCGATGACATCGTTCATTCGCTGCACGGACGCTTCGATGCGTTGCATGCGTTGACGGGGCTCTGCGTCGGCCTGCAGCTCGATCAGATCGCGCAATATGCTGCAATGACCGGCCATTGAATTCAAAGGCGCTCGCAGGTCGTGCGCGGCCGATGCGGTGAATTCCTCCAGATCCCGGTTGGCGAACGTCAGCTGCTGATTCATCGCCTGCAGCTCCCGGGTGCGTTCCGCCACGCGCCGCTCGAGCGATGCGGTGTGTCGCTCGATATCTTCTCGAAGCAGCGCTTGTTGGAGCGCGATCGCGAGCTGATCGGCAATGCTGTGGGCGGCTTGAACCTGTTCGTGGCTGAACCCATGCGGGCGGGTATCGATCAGTTCCAGCATCCCAAGCAGGTGCTGCTCGCCCCGCAGCGGCAGGCCTACATAAGAAACAACGCCGGCCTGGCACAACTCATCGAACAGCTCGGTCCGAGAGCTCATGCTCCGTAGATCGTGCAGCACGATGGCTTGGCCGCAGCCAGGATGCCGCAACGCTTCTTCATAGCTTGCGATCGAATGCACGCGAGCAACGAAGCTCGGGGCGTCGCAAGTGCCGTTGGCCAGCAAGCGATGCGCACTGGCGTTACGGTCGAACACGATCACGCTGGCGCCGGCGCACGGAACGATCCGTCGCAGATGGTCCAGCGCCTTGCCGGCGATCTCGCGCGTGGAGCGCATGCCGAGAATGGCGCGATCCAGTTCGGCGACTGCTTCGACACGACGCAGATGAGCGAGCAGCGCAAAGTCGCTGCGCCGGACGACTTGTGCGTTCCACCACACCAGCGTCGAGAACACCAGCATGTTCAGCACCGTGAACATGGCGAGCCGCATCTCGCTGTCATACATGCCGCGTTGCTGACCTTGCAGCAGCAGCCAGCCGACGATGATGGGAATCAGCAGGGCCGCCGGCAGCAGGCGACGCATTTCCGCGCCGGCCCGATCGGGCGCCATGACCTGGGCTGCCAGCACGAACCGTGGATGGACGGTCAGCACGGCTTGAGTGAGCACCAGCAGCCCGACCGCTGTATGCAATGCCACGACCGAGAAGCCGGGCAGCGAGTACAGCGACGTCGCTTCATAGATGTAGCCCAGCATCATCATGAACGCGCTCACCATGATCAGCAGCACGATCAGCTCCATCGCCAGCCAGAGCCGCGTCAACCGGGTGGCCCACGGCAACATCGCGATCGCGAGCAAGCTGAAACTGAGCGCGGAAATCGGCGACATGCGCCAGGGGAACACGAGCATGCGATTGGGCGGATCGTGCGGTATCAGCAACAGGTCGATACCGACCGGGGCACGCAGTGCGTAGCTGAGCAGGGTGCTGCCGGCGACCAGAAACAATGAAGCGGCGGCCGCGGGCTGAATCCGGATCAACCAACGATTCAGCATCCCACCCTGCGGATGCGACTGCGCGACCAGGCCCGCAAGTGCTATCCCGCCCAGGATGAAACACAGCGCGGTATTCGGCTTGATCGTGCCCAACCCGGGCGACAGGAATTGGATGGGCTTGGACAGCCACCAGCCGATCAGTGCGCTGGCGCCCACGGCGATGCACAGGAGCGCGATCACACGGGCGAATGGCATCAAGACCGGCGGCGGGCCGGGTGGTGTCATGACGGCGGCCGCAGTCATTGAGGAAACATTATGATTGTTGTTCAGGGGATCTCCTCGTCGCGGGCCGGTTCCCATCCGGTCGCTGCACCCTGGATTTATGAGAACAGTCTAATAGGCCACTCATCGCCCGGAGTCCGCATCTATACGCACGTCCGCTTAAGGCTCCGGCAGGCAGCGTGATAGGGTTTCTCCTGCTGCACAAGGGACCTAAGGAACTATGCGCCGCCCGCGGACTGGGGGTTTTTGCTGATTTGTATGAACATCGGCAGTGCTGACGCGAAAACCCCAGGCCCAAGCGGGGGAATGTCTAGTGGCGTCGCCCACACGGCGTCGGCATGCTGATGACAATGTCCGCACTGCTCATGTCTAACCTGGCCACCAGCGACGTTTCGTTGCAGATTGGGCAGTTTTATTTTGGCGGGGGGCATACCAGGATTCGCACGCTGCTCGGCTCGTGCGTGTCGATCACCATGTGGCACCCGCGGCTCAAGATCGGCGGGATGTGCCATTACATGCTGCCCCAACGCGGTGCGGGCGGGACGGCATCATCCGCGGCCGAAGGCAATTACGCCGACGAGGCGATGCAGATGTTTCTTCGCGAGCTGCGCAATGCCGGCACGCGGCCCAAGGAATATATCGTCAAGATGTTCGGCGGCGGCTGCATGTTCGTCGACTCCAGCGAAGCGCGCGACGTCTCGGCACGTAACATCTCGGCGGGTCGAGAACAGCTCGCCGATCATGGCTTCACGATCTCGGCCGAGCACACCGGCGGCTATGGCAGTCGCGTGCTCATCTTCGAATTGTGGAGTGGCGACGTCTGGATCCGTCGCGGACTGGCCGTCGCTCCGCACGCCGGCCAGTCAGTCTGACGCGTTCGATTACCTGGCCTGCGCCTCGATGCTGCCGATGCCGGACTGAATGATCATATGCATGCGGACCAGATGCGCCAGCGATTGGGCGCCCATCTTGTCCATGATGTTGCCGCGATGAACTTCGACGGTCCGCTCGCTCAGCCCCAGATCGAGTGCGATCACTTTGTTGGCGCGCCCATCCACCACCAGTTGCAGCACTTCCTTCTCGCGCGCGCTGAGGGTGAGGAACCGGGAGCGGATGTCGGCATGCCGGCGGATACTTTCCCGATTGTGCGCATCCTTTTTGATGGCCGCATTGACCCGATCGATCAGGTCCTGGTGCCGGACCGGCTTCTCCAGGAAGTCGAACGCGCCTTCCCGCATGGCTTCCACGACCATGGGAATGTCGGCGTGGTTGGTGATCAGGATCACCGGCAGGATGGAGCCGATGCGATTGAGATGACGTTGCAGCTCCAGGCCGCTCATCTCGGGCAGGCGCACGTCCAGGATCAGCGTGCCGGGCGTCGCCTGATCGAGCTTTTCGAGAAATTGCGACGGTCGACCGTATGACATTGCGACATGACCGGCGGCCTGCACCACGGCCGTCAGTACATCGCGAACCTCGTCGTCGTCGTCCAGGATGTGGACCACCGGGTGCGCTGTTTTATTCATTCTCCCCACCTCTCCCTGATGTCCCGTCTCGTTTGCAGGAGTGTACATCGCGCGAGAAAACAAGGCATCTAACGTAGTCAGGTCGTGCTTGCATACCGTTGGAACCGCAACGGTGCGTGCCATGGCAATGATCGGTGCAGCCCGGCTGTCGAACCCCACGCCGAATGCTGTAGGCGCGTTAACTACCGATTGCTCGCAGTATCCGCCGTTATCTATCGTGCTGCGGCTTGAAGTTCATGACCGCTGCCGATGTTGCAACAATTACTGGAACATGCACGCCAGCTCGTTTGGACAGACCGGGCTGCCTGACCCTGCTCTCAGGATGGATTCCAGCGCCACGGCTGGCATCGATAACCGGCCGCCGCTGGCCGTCACTCCTTTAGAACCTGCCGGTCGCTCCTGGCTGCCGGTCGGTGTGCGTATTGGCGCCGGCTTCGGTGTGGCGCTGCTGTTACTGGCCGTGTTCAGCATGACACTGAATTCACGGATCAGGGCGGGGGGTGAGGAACGGCAGTGGGTGCAACACTCGCTGGAGGTGCTCAATAAGAATGAGCATGCATTGGGCCTGATGCGCCAGGCCGAGGCGGCGGGTCGCGGTTTCAAATTGACCGGCGCAGCTCTTTTCAGTGAGCAGTTCGAAGCTACAGTCATCGACGCCGAGCGCGCCCTCACCGAGCTCAGAGCGCTTACGGCGGACAATCCCACTCAGCAGCAGTTACTGGCGACCTTGGTCCCGGTCGCCCGGCAACGTTTCCAGAGCCTGCGGCTGCTGTTCGATCCGCAGCGCTCGGATGTCGAGGCGACGGTCACGGGCGGCGTGGCCATCATGGATCGCATCGACGCTCTGATCCGCGCCATCGACGAGGAAGAAGGCCGGTTGTTGATGGAACGGCGGACGCGAGCCCGTGCGGCAGAACAGGTCACGCAGCAAATCACCCGTTATGGATCGCTTGCTGCCGTGCTGCTCATCGCGCTGGTCGGCTGGCTGGTGACTCGCAGCATCCTGCGACCGGTGGCCGCACTGTCGGCGGGTGCGGCGCGAGTCGGTCGAGGTGAATATCGGCAGGCGGTTGCGATCGCTCGGGACGATGAGTTGGGCCGGCTCGCGGTGGCGTTCAATCACATGGCGGCGCAGATCGCCGCCCGCGAGCAGGCGCTGTCCGAACAGGACTGGATGAATACCAGCCTGGCGCGCTTGTCGCGGCTGCTCGAAGGCGCCCGGGATCCGGCCAGCCTCGGCGCAAAGATACTCTCCGAGCTTGCGGTGCTGGTCGGCGCGCAACAGTCGCTGATCTATGTGCCACAGAGCGATACCTCGGACATGCTCGAATTGCAGGCCAGCTATGCCTGCGAGCATCCGCCGAAAACCATTGCGCGCGGTCAGGGCTTGATCGGTCAGTGTTTTCGCGATGCCAACGGCGTGGTTCTGGACCAAGTGCCGGACGACTATCTGCGCATCAGCTCGGCGCTGGGCCATGCGAGGGCGGCCCAGGTCGTCGTAATGCCCGCGGTGTTCGAGGGCCAGGTCAAGGCCGTGCTGGAGCTGGCGACGTTGACCAGCTTCTCTGCGGCCCAGCTCACATTGCTCCGTCGCTTCTGCGACAGTTTCGCCACCGTGCTGCATACGGTGCAGGCATCGCGTAGAACCGAAGAGCTGCTCGAAGAAGCCAGCGCGATGTCGGAGAAGCTGCGCGAGCAGCAGCTCGAGCTGCAGCAGGCCAACATGGAAATGGAGCAGGTGAACGAGGAGCTGCAGCAGAGCAACGTCGAAATGGAAGAAAAGGCGACAGTCCTGCAGGAGCAGCGGGAAGCGCTCGAGCAGGCCAATCGGGAAGTGGAACGGGCGCGCGCCGCGCTGGAAGACAAAGTGCAGCAGCTGGCGCTCAGCTCCAAGTACAAATCCGAGTTTCTCGCCAACATGTCACATGAGCTGCGCACGCCGCTCAATAGTCTGCTGATCCTCTCGAAGATCCTCGCCGAGAACAACGAAGGCACCTTGACGCCCAAGCAGGTCGAGCGGGCCAGCACCATCCATGGCGCCGGCAACGATCTGCTGGAGCTGATCAATGACATTCTCGATCTGGCCAAGATCGAATCGGGCACGGTCACCGCGGACGTGGCGCAGGTGCGCGTCAGCGACATTGCGCAGCAGATGCGTCAGGCGTTCAATCATGTCGCCGAGAACGCTCATCTCAAATTCACGGTGGCGGTGGGCGCCGATGTGCCGGCGACGCTGGTGACCGACGGGCGACGCCTGCAACAGATCCTGCGCAACTTGTTGTCCAACGCATTCAAATTCACTGCCAAGGGTGGCGTGACGCTCGCGATCGAGCGCGTGACTGCCGGGTGGGGCGGTCACGCTCCAAGCCTGGCGAATGCGGATGCCGTGGTCGCGTTCCGAGTCATCGATACGGGTATCGGCGTTCCGGAAGATCGACGCGAGATCGTGTTCGAAGCTTTCCAGCAAGCGGACGTGGGAACCGCACGGCGCTACGGCGGCACCGGCCTCGGTTTATCCATCAGCCGGGAGCTGAGCCGCTTGTTGCAAGGTGTGCTCACGCTGGAGAGTGCGCCGGATGTGGGCAGCACGTTCTCGTTGTACTTGCCCGCGACGTTGTCGGCCGCGGCTCCGGTCGTGAAAACGCCAGAACCGCCGCAGGTTGCTCGCGTGGCACCGCGGCTCGTGGTAGAGGAATCGAAGTTCGCTGACATCGATGCGTTCGGTGACGCGGCCGAGGTCGCCGATGACGACCGCTCCGATCTCGCGCCCGACGATCGCATCCTGCTGGTTATCGAGGACGACCGAAGTTTTTCCGCGGTGCTGGCCGACTTCGCCCGCGAGAAAGGCTTCAAAGTGATCATTGAGCGCGCGGCACAAGATGCGATTCGCGCCGCGAGACGCTTCAAGCCCAGTGCGATCACGCTCGATCTGCTGCTCAAGGACAGCAATGGCTGGGCGGTGCTGGATCGTTTGAAGCACGATGCTGAGTTGCGACACGTGCCAGTGCACGTGATCTCGGTGGAAGATCAGCGCGAGCGTGCGCTCATACAAGGCGCGCTGACATTCCTGCGCAAGCCGGTCACGCGCGAGATGCTGGAGGAAGTGCTGGGCGAAACATTGGCGTTGCTCGACGATCCCACGCGCCGGTTGTTGATCGTCGAGGATGACGAGCGCCAGCGCGAGGCGGTGATCGATCTGTTCAGGGCCACCGATGTCGAAATCGTGGCGAAGGGGACTGCGGCCGAGGCGTTGCAGTCACTGAGCGAAGGTCATTTCCATTGCATGATCGCGGATCTGATGCTGCCCGACATGAGCGGCGCCGACATGATCGCGACCATGCAGCGCCGGCTTGGCAAGAGCTCGCCGCCGGTCGTCATCTATACCGGCAAGCCCTTGTCACGCACCGAAGAGACCGAGCTGCGTGCGGTGTCCGAAGCCATCATCATCAAAGACGCCAGCTCGCCCGAGCGGTTGCTGGACGAGACCGCCTTGCTGTTGCATTACCCGCCGTCGCGCTTGCCCGAATCGCGGCGGCAGCTTCTGGAACGAGCGCGCAAGGAAGATCCGCTGCTGCGAGGGCGCAGCGTTCTGGTCGTCGATGACGACGTGCGCAACATCTTCGCCATTACTGCCGGACTGGAAAGTCATCACATGCGCGTGCGCTATGCAGAGAGCGGCGCCGCAGCCATCGAGATCCTGCAATCGCAAGAGCATTTCGACGTGGTGTTGATGGATGTGATGATGCCCGAGATGGATGGCTTCGAGGCCATCCGACGTATCCGTCGTAGCGAGCGACTGGCAAATCTGCCCATCATCGTGCTCACCGCCAAGGCCATGGCGCGCGCACGAGAAGAATGTTTGAAGTCGGGCGCGTCGGATTATCTGGCTAAGCCGGTGGACCTCGATCAGCTGCGCTCCATGCTGCGTGTGTGGCTGTACAAACAGCGTTGACACGGGTCACATGAGGTCGGGTGAACATTCAACTGCCTCGCTCGCCCTCGGGGCGGATGAACAACATGCCGCGGGCGCAGCGGAGTTGCACCATTTCCTGGATCGGTTGTTCGATCTCAGTGGCGTAGATTTGAGCGGCTATTCCAGGCGGGCGTTACAGCGACGCTTGCGCAGCCTGATCAGCGGCGAGGGTTTGTCGGGCATTGGCGAGCTGAGCGATCGGATTCACGGCGATCCACGGTTTCTCGCGCATGTGCTCGACCGGCTCATGCTGCGGGTCACGACCATGTTCCGCGATCCGTCGTTCTTTCGTTTGTTTCGGGATCGCGTCGTGCCGCTGCTGCGCACCTATCCCTATTCGAGATTGTGGGTGGCCGGCTGCTCGACCGGACAGGAAGCCTACTCGCTGGCCATTCTGCTGCGTGAAGAAGGCCTATATGACCGCTGCCGTATCTACGCGACCGACCTCAACGAGGTCGTGTTGGAGCAGGCGCGCCGCGGCGTGCTGCCGCTGTCGTCCCTCGAGGAGTATGAGCAAAACTATCGCGCGTCCGGCGGCATACGTGCGCTGTCCGATTACTACACTCGTGGCAACACCGCGGCGCTACTCGATCCCGCCGTGCTGGAGCGTATCGCAGTGTTTCGTCACGACCTGGCGCGCGACGCCTCGTTCAATGAATTTCACGTGATCTTCTGTCGCAACGTGCTGATGTATTTCGACGAAGCGTTGCGTTATCGCGTGCACCAGCTGTTCGGCGACAGTCTGGTGCGCTTGGGATTTCTCGGGCTGGGTCAGAGTGAGTCGCTGCACCTGAGCCAGCATGAATCGCATTATGAATTGCTGTCGCGGCGGCATCGCCTGTACCGCAAGGTGCGCTAGGCGACGGCGAGGCAACGGAGGACATCGGCGATGACCAAAGCGGTCCATAAATCGAACATTCTGCTGGTCGACGACGAGCAGGCCAATCTGGACGCGCTGGAGGCCGTGCTGGAGAGCCTGGGCGAGAATCTGATCGTCGCACGGCGCGGCGAGCAGGCGCTCAAGTGCGTGCTCGAATATGACTTCGCCGTGATCCTGCTCGATGTGCAGATGCCGGGCATGAGCGGTATCGAGACGGCCGCACTGATCCGGGCGCGCGAGCGCTCGCGGTCCACGCCGATCATCTTCCTCACCGGCATGATGCGCACTGCCGAGATGGTGTTCAGCGGTTACTCGGCGGGCGCGGTGGATTATTTGATGAAGCCGCTGGAGCCGGAAGTGCTACGCGCCAAGGTTGCAGTGTTCGTCGAGCTGGATCGCGCCAGGCACGAGCTGGAGCGGGAGATCGGCGAGCGCGTGCGCATCGCCGAGCAGGTCACCGAGCTGAACAACGCCCTGCGAGACAAGAACGACGATCTGTTGGCCGCGAATGCCGATCTGGAGTCCTTCTGTCATTCGGTGTCGCATGACCTGCGCATGCCGTTGCGTCACATTCATTCGTACGTATCGATGCTGGAAGCGTCGGCCGGCGCCAAGCTCAATTCGGAGGAGCGGCGTCACGTTCACACCGTGCAGAAGGCGGCGATGCGCATGACGCGCTTGATCGACGATCTCCTGGCGTTCTCACGCATTGGTCGCGCGGCCATGCACCGTCAGCGCATCCGCATGGACGAGCTCATCGACGAGACTTTCCAGGAGCTGGGTCCGGAGTTGAACGATCGGCACATCGATTGGGAGCGACGCGCCATTCCGGACACCGTCGGCGATCCGCAGCTGATGAAACAAGTGTGGGTCAACTTGCTGGCGAACGCAGTGAAGTACACGCGTCCGCGCGACCCGGCCAAGATCGAGATCGGCGCCGATGTGGGCGACGATGAAGTGGTCTACTACGTGCGTGACAATGGCGTGGGCTTCAACATGAAGTATGCCGATCGATTGTTCGGTGTGTTTCAGCGGTTGCACGCCGAAAAGGATTTCGAGGGCACGGGCGTCGGCCTGGCGAACGTGCGGCGTATCGTGCAGCGGCACGGCGGGCGCACCTGGGCGGAAGGGGCCGAAGGGCGCGGGGCGACGGTTTACTTCTCCATGCCCGTCGCGGGCAACGCCTGAGGATTGCACCAGCGCTGCAAGGTCCGCTCGAAGTCGGAGGCCGCATACGGTTTGGTGATGTAGTCGTCCATGCCGGCCTCGATGCAGCGCTCGCGATCCTGGCTCATGGCATTGGCGGTGAGTGCAACGATCGGTGTGCGTCGGGCGCTGTCTTGTTCGCGCTCGCGAATGGCGCGCGTCGCTTCGTAGCCGTCCATCTCCGGCATCTGACAATCCATGAAGATCAGGTCGTAGCTTTGCTGCGCAGTGCGCTCGCAGGCGATGCGGCCATTCTCCGCAATCTCCACTTCGCAGCCGAGCTTGGCCAGCAAGCGAGTGGCGAGCATGCGATTGACGGCATGATCCTCCACGACCAGGACGCGAGGCTGTGACGTGCCCGCGGCCGGTTGCTCGATCGATTCGAGCTGCGCATCGAGTTTGAGCGCCCGCGTCGTGGAGGTTGCCCCGCTACGCTGAGCAAACGGCAGCGTGAACCAGAACGTCGAACCGACGCCGGGCTGACTGTGCGCGCCGATCTGTCCGCCCATCAGTTCGACGAGCTGCTTGGAGATTGCCAGACCCAGTCCCGTGCCGCCGTACTTGCGCGTGGTCGATGAGTCGGCCTGCGTGAACTTGTTGAACAGACGCGCCAGTTGTTCGGCTGTGATACCGATGCCCGTGTCTTCGACTTCCAGGCGCAGCATGCCATCGACATCCGAGGCGCGAATCGTGACGCGCCCGGCGTCGGTGAACTTGATCGCATTCGAGGCGAGATTCACCAACACCTGCCGCACGCGACCGGCATCGCCGAGGATGCTGGCGGAAACGTCCGACGGCCAGTGCACATCGAACTGCAGTTGTTTCTCGGCGGTACGAGGTTGCAGTAACGCCAGCACATCCCGTGCGATCTGCCGGGCATCGACCCGCGAGCGCTCCACCGAAATGCGGCCGGCTTCGATGCGCGAGAAATCCAGGATGTCATCGATGATGGTCATCAGCGACCGTCCGGAGTCGCGGATGGTGCTGGCCATGCTCTGCTGTTCGGGGGTCAGCGAGGTCTGCAGCAACAGATCGGTGAAGCCGATGACGCCATTCATCGGCGTGCGGATCTCGTGACTCATGGTGGCCAGGAATTCGCTCTTGGCCTTGCTGGCATCCTCGGCGGCGTTGCGCGCCTTGATCAGCTCGGCTTCGGCGACTTTGAATGAGGTGATGTCCTGATACGTGCCCAGCACGCCCCATACGTCGCCGCGCGCGTCGATCAGGGGCACCTTGCTGGTGGTGCGCCACTCGGTGTGATCGCCGTGGCTGAGCTGTTGAACGAAGTTCAGCACCGGCTGGCGGTGCTCCATGATGTGCTGATTCTGCGAGCCATCGGGCTGCGCGCCGGCCCACGGCACTTCCTGATCGGTCTTGCCGATGATGTCCTCGATGCCCGCGTCGGATTTGAAGTTGCGATTCGCGCCGAGGAAGCGGCCGTCGCGATCCTTCCAGAACACTCGCTGCGGCAGCAGATCGATGACGGTCTTGAGCAACGCCTCGGACTGCTCCGCCTGGCGCATGGCCTGCTTGAGCTGTGAGATTTCGATGGCCGTGCCGGAGATGCGCAACGCCAGGCCGTTTTGATCGCGGGTATTGACCGAGCCGCGGAACAACAGCGAGACCCAGTGACCGTCCTTGTGGCCCATGCGGGCCTCGCTCTCGAAAAACGGCGTCTCGCCCTGGCAGTGTCGATCGATCTGATGCAGGGTGACCGTGAGATCGTCCGGATGCATGGCGCGATTCCAACTCTCGCGCGGAATGAGCGCAGCTTCTTCGGCGGTGTAGCCGAGCATCCGTCCCCAGTTGCCATCGAATTCCACTGAATCGCGCACCAGGTCCCAGTCCCACAGGCAGATTCCGGAGCCGTCGATCGCCAGCGCATGACGCTCACGCAGCTGGGCCAACATGGCTTCTGCTTCCTTGCGCGCAGTGATGTCGGAGCACACCGATGTGTAACGGGTCACTCGACCGGAGCTGTCGGTGGTCGGAATGATGGTGATGTCGAGCCAGAAGTAAGTGCCGTCCTTGGCGCGGTTCTGGATTTCGCCGCGCCATGGATGACCGGTGGCGATGGTCCGGTACATGTCCATGAAGAACTTGCGGGGATGCAGTCCCGAGTTGACCACGTTGTGATTGCGGCCGATCAGCTCCTCGCGCGCATAGCCGCTGAGCTGGCAGAACAGGTCGTTGACATCGGTGATCCGCCCGCTGCCATCGGTGCTCGACACGATGCTGCAGCTGTTGAGCAGCGCCAGCTCGCTTTCCAGCTCCTGCACGCGCCGCTGCAGCCCGCCTACGAATGGACGAGCCAGGAGTGAGCACAACCGCTGCAGGGGCCGGTACCAGGTCCGCGGCAGGGGCTTGCCCTGCGTTTGCGCGTGCCGCTCGCGAGACGGCGAGCGCGCACCGATTAAGGCGGACAATGGCATTAGGCGACTATCGGACAGAATGTGTGACGTCAGCACGTGCCGCTGTCACATCAGTTCACGATGAATAGCAGGTCCGAGCCGGATTTAGGCAATGGTCTTATGCTTGGGCGAGGGTCCCGCACGAGCGGCAATCAAGTCACTAGGGACTGACACTTATTGAGTCCGGGGCGTTCGTCATGGGTTCGGGGGCGCGTTGCCGCATAATCTCGGCGGGGCATCCCATCTTTAGGGAATATTCTCAATGATCGCGATTCTGGAGGCACATCGCGCCGGCCTGCTGGGGCGCGCTCATTGGGCGCGCAACGTGGTTTCCGGCGTCGTCGTGGGCGTGGTGGCTCTGCCGCTGGCCATGGCATTTGCGATCGCTTCCGGCGCCAAGCCTGAGCAGGGCTTGTACACCGCGATCGTCGCCGGACTGCTGGTGTCGCTGTTCGGTGGCAGCCGTTTGCAGATTGCCGGACCGACCGGTGCGTTCATCGTCATCCTCTCGGGCATTACCGCCGAGCACGGCATCGAGGGCCTGCAAATCGCCACCCTGCTGGCCGGCGTGATGTTGCTGCTCCTCGGCATCGCGCGGCTGGGCGCTATCATCAAGTTCATTCCCGATCCGGTGATTTTGGGCTTCACCGCTGGTATCGCCGTGGTCATCTGGACCGGTCAGTGGCATGACTTCTTCGGTCTGCCGGCAGTGAGCGGACGACACTTCCACGAGAAGCTCTGGCACACGTTGCAGGTACTGCCGGAAGCACACTGGGGAACGACCGCGCTGGCGAGTGCGACGCTGTTGATCGTTCTGTTCGCGCCGCGGTTGTCGGTGCTCAAACGGGTTCCCGGTCCGCTGCTCGGCCTGCTGTTCGCCACGATCGTGCAGTCGCTGTTTCATATCGAAGGCGTGGCGACCATCGGCTCGGCATTCGGTGGCATTCCGCGCGGTTTGCCGTCACTGCAAATGCCGGCAATCACCGTCGATCGCGTCATCGAGCTGATCGGGCCGGCGTTCACCATCGCGATGCTCGGTGCCATTGAATCGCTGTTGTCGGCAGTCGTCGCGGACGGCATGGCCGGCACCCGTCACGATTCGAATCAGGAATTGATCGGGCAGGGCATCGCCAACATGGCTGCGCCCCTGTTTGGCGGTTTCGCGGCGACCGGTGCGCTAGCGAGAACCGCGACCAACGTGCGCAACGGTGGCACGAGTCCGCTCGCAGGCATCACGCATGCGGTGACGCTGGTGCTCATCGTGCTCGCGCTCGCGCCGTTGGCTGTCCACATCCCGTTGGCGGCGCTAGCAGCCATCTTGTTCGTGGTCGCCTGGAACATGAGCGAGGCAGGTCATTTCGTGAAGATGGTCCGACGTGCTCCGGCCGCGGACGTCGTGGTGCTGCTGGTGACATTCGGGCTCACGGTGTTCGTGGACCTGGTGGTCGCCGTCAACATTGGCGTGATCGTGGCGACGTTGCATTTTCTGCGGCGGATGGCGAGCAGTGTGGAAGTGCAACAGCAGACTCATCAGGACCTGAGTCGCGAGTTCGCTCATCGGGGCCTGAGCTTTCCGCCCGGCGTGCTGGCGTTCGCCGTGGAAGGGCCGTTCTTTTTCGGCGCGGTGGAGAATTTCGAGCGGGCGCTGGCGAGCACCGGCACCGATCCGGAAGTGCTCATCATCCGCTTGCGCTGGGTGCCGTTCATGGACATCACCGGGTTGCAGACGCTCGAGGAAGTCATCCGCGGTCTGCAGCGTCGTAAGGTGCGCGTGATGCTGACGGGGGCCAACGATCGCGTCACCGGCAAGCTGCGTCGCGCCGGTATCGTCGATCTGATCGGTGCCGAGAACTTCTGTGAGAACCTGGAGCGGGCGCTGGCTCGACTGAACGGCGGCCCGACTCAGTGATGATGCGCATGACTGGATGCGGGGATCGAGACCCAGATCATCCAGGCGCCGAACAACAGCAATAGTGCGCCGCTGGCGAAGCGAGGCCAGCGGCTCTTGAGAAAGCGCTGCATCTGAGACGCGAGCACGCTGCTGGTCAGCATGGAGGGCAGTGTGCCGAGGCCGAACGCGAGCAGGATCGCGGCTCCATTCGCAGCGTCACCAGCGAGCGCGGCAAACAGCAGCATCGAGTAGACCAGGCCGCAGGGCAGCCAGCCCCAAAGAAAGCCCAACGCGATGGCGCGAGTGGGGCCGGTCAATTTGCCGGTGCCGAGCGTGAATGGTTGTAGGCGACGCCAGAACTTTGCGCCAACGGCCTCCAGCGATCGCAACGGATTCCACGGCGATAGCATTCGCAGGGCAATCAACATCAACAGCACGCCGCTGGCGATGCGCAATGTCGCTCCAATCCGAGCAAGATCCAGCACGGCTTGCAGCGTCGCGCCGATCAATCCGCAGATTGCACCCGCCATTGTATATCCGCCGAGACGACCGACGTGATAGGACAGCGCATTGCCGAACGCCGCGCTGGCGCTGGTCGCCGTGACGCGTGCTCGCATGCCCAACGCACCTGCGAGTCCACCGCACATGGCGAAGCAATGAGCACTGCCGGCGATGCCGGCAACGAACGCAGCGGAAAGGCCGATGGCGGCAGTGACGTCAGTCATCGTGACTCGAATCGTCCTTGGGTGGGTCGTCGCGCAAAGCGTCCCAGCCCGGCGATTCCAGATCGTCGAACTGGCCGGCGTTCACCGCCCAGAAGAACCCCCAGCCAGCAAACACCACCAGCGCCAGGCTCAACGGAATCAAAACGAACAGGATGCTCATGCCGTCGTCTCCTGCAGGTGTGCGGTTGGGATGACCGTTGGCGCAGCTGTGCGTCGAGTCGCACGCGGCAGCAGTCGAGTGGAGTTCAACATTACGGCGACCGAGCTGAGCGACATGCCCAGCGCCGCGAGCCACGGCGGGATGAATCCGAGCGCCGCCAGCGGTATCGAGCCAAGATTGTAGATGGCCGCCCACAGCAGATTCTGTTTCGCGACCCGAAGGGTGCGTCGTGCGAGCAGCACGGCCTCGGGAAGGGCCGCAAGATTGTCGCTGACCAGCACGAGCCCGGCACTTGCATGCGCCAACGCCGCGCCACGGCCCATGGCGATGGACACATCCGCCGCGCCCAGCACCGGAGCATCGTTGACGCCATCGCCGATCACCGCGACGCGCTTGCCTCGTTTTTGAAGATCGAGCACGTGGGTGAGCTTCTGCTGCGCCGAGTGGCGGGCAAAGTGCTCTTTGATGCCACATTGCTGGGCCACTGTTTGCACGGCCTGGTGGCCGTCGCCGCTGAGAATCTGAGATTCGATGTGCAACGAGCGCAGCAGGCTCACTGCAATGGCCGCAGCCGGACGCAGTGAATCGGTGAGCTCGAACCACGCGAGCGCGCGCTGCTCGTCACCGAGCATGATGACGCTGCCGAGCGACTCTGCTGGCGGTGCAGACCGATGCTTGTCCTGGCGTAGCTCGGCGACGAAGTCCGGTGTGCCGATACGATACAAGCGCCCATCGATGCGCCCTTCCACGCCACGGCCGGCCACTGTTTGCAGGTCTGCGACGGCTCCTTTATCGAGATAAGGCGCAAACGCCCGGGCGAGGGGGTGTTCTGAAGCCTGTTCCAGCAGGGCTGCAATCTGCAGGCATTGCGGCTCGGTGACGCCCGCAAGCGAGATGCATTTGGAGATTCGAAGCTCGCCGCGCGTCAATGTGCCGGTCTTGTCGAACACGATGTGATCGACTTTCGCCAGGCTTTCGAGCGCGTCCGGATCGGTCAGCAAGATGCCTTGACGACCCAGGCTCGCCGTGGCTGAGGCAAGCGCCGCCGGCATGGCAATCGCGAAAGCGCAGGGACACGCGACGACCAGCACAGCCAGCGTCGCAGCGAACGCTTGTGACGGATCGATTGCCAGCCATGCGGCGCAGGTCAGTCCGGCGCCGATCAGCACATAGCCGAGAAACCTGGCGGCGGCCGAGTCGGCGTTGCGCGCCAGCGCAGGCTTATAGGTTTGGGCCCGTTGCATGAGCGAGACGATGTGAGATAACGCCGTGTCCGCACCAAGCGCCGTGACCTCAATGCTGACTGGGCCGTCGACATTGAGGGTGCCTGCGACAACTCGCTCGCCAACTCGCCGACAGACCGGCAACGATTCGCCCGTCAGCATGGCCTCATCGATGTGAGCTTGCGTGTCGAGCAGCTGCCCGTCGGCCGGCAGCACTTCACCGCGACGCACCTGGATCACGTCGCCGACACGCAGCGAGGTCACCGGCACATCTTCGACGCCGTGCTCGCCGACTCGATGGGCAATGGAGGGCAGCTGTCTCGCCAGCGCATCGGTGACGCCCGCGGTGTGCTGGCGAACGCTCATCTGCGCGAAGCGACCGAGCGTCAGGAAGAAAATGAACATGGTGACCGAGTCGAAATACACCTCGCCGCCGGCGCCGTTGAAGGTGTTCCAGACACTGGCGCCATAAGCGAGCAGCAACGCAATGCTCACCGGCACGTCCATGCCGATCGAGCGGCTGCGCAGGCTGTTCCAGGCGCTCAACAGGATGGGCGCGCCCGCGTAGAACATGACTGGCGTCGCAACCAGCAAGCTGACGATACGAAAGTAATTGAGCAGCCCCGGCTCCATGATTTCATTGGCGAGCTCGGCCGAATAGACGGCGACCGCGAACATCATCACCTGCATCATGCCGAAGCCCGCGACCGCCAGACGCTTGAGACTGTCGCGGCGCTCTTCGCGGAGCGCGCGCGTGACGGTTTCATCTGTGACCGGATGCGGTACGTACCCGAGCTGCGCGATGGTGCGCATGATGTCGGCCAGATTGAGCTTCGCGTCGTCCCAGACGATGCTGGCGCGGCCGGTCGCGGCGTTGACGCTGACGTCACGTACACCAGCATGCCGCCGCAACACTTGATCGATCAGCCAGCTGCATGCCGAGCAGCGCAGTCCTTCGATCAGCAGCGTGACCGATGTTTGCTCCGTCGTGGTTCGCGTGAACTGAGCGGCGAACTGCGGATCGGCGTAGACGCGCCACTTGTCATCCTGATTGTCCTCGCGGGGGCGCACGGAGCTGCCGTCGCGATAGCGATAGAAATCGCCGAGGCCGGTGCCGGCGATCAGCTCGGCGACTGCCTGGCAGCCACTGCAGCACACGGGCTCATCGCGTTGCTCGACGCGTGCGACCAGCGTCGATCCCCGCAATGGCTCACCGCAGTGGAAGCAGACGTTCATTGAGACACCGGCGCGATGAATCTCGCCTTGGACCGGGCGTCAATGGCGCCATCATCGGACTTGGCCACGATTTGAATGTCCCGGCCGCCGCTGATCGCGCTGCTGGGCGCCCGAATGCGAACGGCAACGCTGACGACTTCGCCGGCACCGACTCGTTGCAGCTCGCGGTCAGTGTCGACGCTCACGCCATCGATGCCTTCAGCCTGGATGCGCAACGCGTGCTCGCGAGAGTCCTTGTTGATGAAACGGATCGTGTAGACGTTTTCGATCAGGCCGCCATCGAGGGGGCGATACAAAGCATTGCGGTCGCGAAGCACGTCGACCTCTACCAGGTGACGAGTCGCGACGGCCACACCGAAACCGACGATCAACGCCAGCAGCACTGAGCCGTAAATGACTGTGCGAGGCCGCACGATCCGAGTGGGCTCGTTGTCGATGGCATTCTGCGTGGTGTAACGAACCAGCCCGCGCGGGTAGTTCATCTTGTCCATCACGCTGTCGCAGGCGTCGATACAAGCCGCGCAGGCGATGCATTCGAGCTGCAGGCCCTGACGGATGTCGATGCCAGTGGGACATGCTTGCACGCACAGCTTGCAGTCGATGCAGTCGCCAAGACCTTTGCTCTTGGGATCCACACCGCGTGCGCGCGACCCACGCGGATCGCCCCGCTGGGTGTCGTAGGAGATAACCAGGGTATTACGATCGAACATGGCACCCTGGAAGCGTGCGTACGGGCACATGTACTTGCAGACCTGCTCGCGCATGTAGCCGGCGTTGCCGTAAGTGGCGAAGCCGTAGAACAGAATCCAGAACGACTCCCAACCGCCGAGGGTCGCGGTCAGCACCGAATCGGTCAGCACGCGCACTGGCGTAAAGTAGCCGACGAAGGTGTAGCCGGTGTAGAGCGCGAATGAAATCCACAGCAGCTGCTTGCCGGTCTTGCGCGCCACTTTGTTGAGAGACCATGAAGACTGGTCGAGGCGCATGCGCTGCTGTCGATTGCCTTCGGTCCAGCGCTCCATCCAGACGAAGATTTCCGTCCAGACGGTTTGCGGACAGGCGTAGCCGCACCACAAGCGGCCAGCCAGCGCGGTGAAAAAGAACAGGGACAGGGCGGCGATGATCAGCAGCCAGGTCAGCAGGAAGAAGTCCTGAGGAAAGAACGTCAGCCCGAAGATATAGAACTTGCGCGCCGGCAGATCGAACAGCACGGCTTGCCGGCCGTCCCATTGCAACCAGGGCAGCGCGTAGAACAGTCCGAGCAGCGCGATGGTTGCTGCCACGCGCAGGCGGTTGAAGCGGCCTTCGACTTCGCGCGGGTAGACCTTCTGATGGGCAATATAAAGACTGCCGTCGTTGTTGACGGGCTGCAGGGGGCGGGCGGCGGTCATCGATGTTCCCGGTCCGCGGTGCCGCTGCGTGTCTCGATCAGATAGGCTGTGAGAAAGCTGGCGATGGCGGACATCATCCAGAAAAAGAAAAAGCCGACGGTGTAGCCGGCGCGTCGATCGGCCAGCCAGGCCGGCGGTGCGGCGTCATCCACGAGCAGTTGCGGGTCGAAACAAGCGAAGAACAACAGCGTGGCAACGCATGCCGCGAGAAACGAGGCCCACAGCAGCACTCCCAGATCTTCCCGGAAGTGCGGCCAGCGGGTCGGTGAGGTTGTCTGCTGCTCAGTTCGCGGCATGCATCTCTGACTCGCTGAGGCTGAGGACATAGGCGGCGAGCAGTTTCACCTTGGTGTCGCCGAGCAAGTCCTGGTGTGCGGGCATTTGATTGTCGCGACCGTTGGTGATGGTCGCGCGTACAGAGTCGAAATCGCCACCGTGCAGCCAGATGTTGTCGGTGAGATTCGGCGCACCGAGCAACGGATTGCCTTTGGCGTCCGCGCCATGACAACCGACGCACAGTGTCGCGAAGCGCTCCTGGCCGGCGGCGACCCAATCGGCCGGCGCTTTGCCGCCACTCAGGCTCACGACATACGACGCGACTTCGTTGACGCCTTGGGTGCCGAGCACGCCGCCCAGTGCGGGCATCACACCGTGACGGCCCTGTGCGATTGTTTCTAGCAGCCGGTCCTCATCGCCGCCCCACAACCAATCTTTGTCGGTGAGGTTGGGAAAGCCCTTGGCGCCGCGCGCATCGGAGCCGTGACAGCCTGCGCAGTTCGCGCCATAGAGATTCTTCGCGGTCGCCATCGCGCTGCCGTTGCTGGCCAGCTCGACCAGGGAACGATCCTGCAACGACGCCAGGCGTTCTTCGAACCTGGCGCGCTGGAGTGCGACTTGCTCTTCATAAGCGCCCACCGAGCTCCACTTCGACGTGCCGGCAAAGTTGCCCATGCCGGGATAGAAGGTGAGATAGCCGGCGCCAAAGATCACGGTGATGACGAACAGGCCCAGCCACCAGCGCGGCAGTGGATTGTTCAACTCTTCCAGATCGCCGTCCCAGACGTGACCGGTCTTGCCGGCACCCTCGGTGGATTGCTCATCCGATGTATCGGCGGCCACGCGCGTGCGCGCGGTCCACCACATCAGCCACAGGCACGCGACGATGTTGATCGCGGTGAAGACGATGATGAAAACACTGGCAGGCTGGCGGATCATCGCGGCTGTTCCTGATTCGAGTCCTGATCTTCGAGCGGCAGGCGCGCCATGCGGTCGAAGTCCGCCGTGCGATTCTTGTTCCAGGCCCAGGCCCACAAGGTCATGAACGCCAGAAACAGAATCAGCGTCAGCAGGCCGCGCACCAGGCCCATGTTGAATTCGATGCTCATGGTTGACTCTTGGCTACTTTGGAGGCGGCACCGTCGGTGGGCTTGGGCTCGCCATAAAACTTCAGGCCCTGCATGTAGGCGATCAGCGCCTCCATCTCGGTGCGGTTACGCACGGCTTCCGGCGCATCCGCGATTTCCTCGGCCGAGTACGGCACGCCGATTTTCTGCAGCGCCTGCATCTTTGTTTGCGTGCCGGCGGGATCGAGCGTGCGTTCGGCGAGCCACGGGAAGCCGGGCATGTTCGATTCGGGCACCACGTCGCGGGGATTCAGCAGATGGATGCGATGCCATTCATCGGTATAGCGACCGCCAACGCGTGCCAGATCGGGACCGGTCCGCTTGGAGCCGAACTGGAACGGATGGTCGTAGACCGCTTCACCGGCGATCGAATAGTGACCGTAGCGCTCGGTTTCGGCCGGCAGCGGTCGCACCATCTGCGAGTGGCAGTTGTAACAACCTTCGCGCACGTACACATCGCGACCTTCGAGCGCGAGCGCGGAGTAGGGCTTGATGCCGGGCGAAGGCTCGATCACCGAGCTCTGCATGTAGAGCGGCGCGATCTCCACCAGGCCACCGATACTGATCACCACCGCGATCAGCGCGCCCATCAGCGCAATCTTCTTTTCGACGAGTTCGTGTTTCATGATGATGCGATCAATGACTGGTGGCGGGGGCGAGCACCGGTGCGTCGACTGGCTGCGTGTCGCGCACGGTGCGCCACACGTTATAGGCCATGATCAGCATGCCGGTCAGGAACATCAGGCCGCCGAGCAGTCGGATGGCGTAGTACGGATACGTTGCCTTGAGCGATTCGACGAAGGTGTAGGTCAACGTGCCGTCGTCGTTTACAGCGCGCCACATCAGGCCCTGCATCACGCCGGCAATCCACATCGAGGTGACGTACAGCACGATGCCGACGGTCGCGATCCAGAAGTGCGCGTCCATGAGCTTGACGCTGTACATCTGCTGTTTGCCGAACAGCCGCGGGATCATTTGATACATGGCGGCGATGGTGATGAATGCGACCCAGCCGAGCGCGCCGGCGTGCACGTGGCCGATGGTCCAATCGGTGTAGTGCGACAGCGCGTTCACCGTCTTGATGGACATCAGCGGGCCTTCGAACGTCGCCATGCCGTAGAACGACAGCGACACCACCAGGAACTTCAGAATCGGATCGGTGCGCAGACGGTGCCACACGCCCGACATGGTCATCAGGCCGTTGATCATGCCGCCCCAGGAGGGCGCCAGCAGAATCAGCGAGAACACCATGCCGAGCGACTGCGCCCAGTCCGGCAGCGAGGTGTAGTGCAGATGATGCGGGCCGGCCCACATGTAGATGGAGATCAGCGCCCAGAAGTGCACGATGGACAGGCGATAGGAATAGATCGGCTTGCCGGCCTGCTTGGGCACCACGTAGTACATCATTCCGAGGAAGCCGGCGGTGAGGAAGAAGCCCACGGCGTTATGGCCGTACCACCACTGCACCATGGCGTCGACCACGCCGGAATAAACGATGTACGACTTGGTCGGCGAGACCGGGATGGCGATGTTATTGACGATGTGCAGGACCGCGATGGTGATGATGTACGCGGCGAAGAACCAGTTCGCGACGTAGATGTGTTTCACCTTGCGCTTGACGATGGTGCCGAAGAACACCACGCCGTAGCAGACCCACACCACCGCAATCAGCAGGTCGATGGGCCATTCCAGCTCCGCGTATTCCTTGCTCTGAGTGATGCCCAGCGGCAGCGTGATGGCCGCGAGCACGATGACCGCTTGCCAGCCCCAGAACGTGAACGCGGCCAGACGATCGGAGAACAGTCGTGCATGGCAGGTTCGCTGCACGATGTAGTAGGAGGTGGCGAACAGCGCGCAGCCGCCGAACGCGAAAATCACAGCGTTGGTATGCAGCGGGCGCAAGCGGCTGTAGGTGAGCCAGGGAACATCGAAGTTCAGTGCCGGCCACAACAGCTGCGCGGCGATGAACGCGCCGACGGCCATGCCGACGATGCCCCAGACGACGGTCATGATCGCGAACTGGCGAACGACCTTGTCGTTATATGTGGCGCGCACCTCGCTGCCGGCGTCTGCAAGCGCGGCGCTGGCGGGCAAAACATTCGCGGACATCTAAGAGCCTCGTAACGTTGTTTCTGTCGGCATAGCAAAGGTACCGTGCCGCGCTTTTTTTCTAATTACGGAGAGCCCGAGAGAGACTGCGCACCAGCCCTGAGTGATAAACCTGAGCGCAGCTGCAGATGTCGACTGCGTCTCGTTTTCGAGGCGCAGGTAACGTTGCGGACGATCACGCCCTTCGCATCGTGCGAAGCGCGTTTCGGGGTTTGCCTGACGGCCCTAGATGACTTTTGAGAATTGCGTACTGGCTGCGCGTGGCAGGTAGGCGTCGAAGATCATTGCAATCGTGCGCAGGAGCGAGCGGCCGCGCTCGGTGACGCGGATTACATCGGGGTCGCTGGTTATCAACCCGTCGCTGGCCAACGCGTTCAGCGCAGCCAGTTCGTGGGCGAAGTACTCACTGAAGTCGAGCGCATAACTGTTTTCGATCTCGCGCATACGCAGCTCGCCTTGGCACATCAGGCGCTGGATGATTTCACGGCGCAAAACGTCGTCCATGCTCAGCGCGATACCCCGATCGACCGGCAATCGACCCTGGTCGAGCGCCGCGTAATAGCCGGACAGGTCTTTGCGGTTTTGTGAATAAGAGTTGCCGACCGCACCGATCGCGCTGACGCCGAGGCCGATCAGGTCACAGTCGCCGTGCGTCGAATAGCCCTGGAAATTGCGATGCAGGCTGCCGTCCCGCATGGCACGCGCCAGGTCGTCGTCGGGCAGGGCGAAATGATCCATGCCGATATACACATAACCTGCCTCGGTGAGCCGCTCGACGGTGAGTGCGAGCAGCTGCAGACGGGTTTCGGCGTCAGGTAACTGGTCGGAGCGGATCGCCCGCTGGGCTTTGAACAGGCGAGGCATGTGAGCGTAGCCGTAGGCGGCGATGCGATCGGGTCGCATCCGCACGACGGTAGCGAGCGTCTCGTCAAAGCTCGCAACAGTTTGCAGCGGCAGGCCATAGATGAGATCGAAGCTCACCGAGCGATAGCCCAGCGCGCGCGCCTGAACCATACATTCGTCGATCTGCTCGATGCTTTGCAGCCGGTTCACGGCTCGTTGCACGTTCGGATCGAAATCCTGAACACCCAGGCTGAGCCGGTTGAATCCCAGCCGGAACAGCTCCGACAAGCTGCTCGGGCCGAGCGTGCGCGGATCGATCTCGATCGAAAACTCCCGCTGCTCAGAACGATCGATGTTGAAGTGTCTGCCCAGCTGACTGAACAGTGCTGCGAGCTGGCTCAGGGTCAGATAGGTCGGTGTGCCACCGCCGAAGTGCATCTGGCGCACATTCCGGCGGCGCTCGAACAAGGCGCTCTGCAACTCGATCTCGCGCTGTAAACGTTGCAGATACTGTTCGGCGTGCACCGGATTGCGGGTAATGATCTTGTTACAACCGCAATAGAAGCACGGCCGCTCGCAGAACGGCACGTGCACATAGATCGACAGCGGGCGCGACGTGCCGGCGTTGCTCAACAAGGCGACGCGGCGGTAGCTCTGCTCGTCGAAGCCGGTATGAAACTGAACCGCCGTCGGATAGGACGTATAGCGGGGGCCATGACCGTCATAACGTCGGATCAAAGTGGCGTCGAGTTTCATTCGTACTCTTACGTAGCGGAGCCAGGTTGCGCCGGCGTATACCCGGCCTGGATGCCATTTATAGAGATAGCGCTTCCGCGCCGCGCTCCGGAGCTCCACGCAAGGGCTGCGGGGTAGTCCGGAATGCCGGAATGCTGTAATCCTTGCCGACAAATGGTGCGAATTCGCGCCAATGCCGCAGCGACGCTTGCATCGAGTAGAAAAAAACCCAATATAAAGGTTGGCGGCGGGGGCGGAGACAACAATGCAGACCTCTCGAGAGCGGCCTATGACGACGTATCGTGTCGCGGACAACGCGCCACCCGGTCCAGCGCGGCGCGACTCTTCCGCTCAGCCCGTACCGACGCCTCGCACTTCCCTCGAAGGCCGCATGCTGCGCGCATTGCTTCATGCATTTGGCGATCCACCCGTTCAGATTGCGCTCTGGAATGGCGAGCGTGTGCAGACCAGCGTCACCGAGGCGGTGGCAACCCTGCACATTCCGGATAGAGCCACGTTGGTGCGTCTTTGCAGGGATCCCGATGTGCAGTTCGGCGAGCTGTATAGCGTCGGCAAGATCCAGGTCGAGGGCGACGTCGGCCGGCTGATCGAGGAGTTGTATCAGGGCGGGTCGCATCCGGGGCGCAATTCGATTTCGGCGCTGCGGCGCATGAGTCCTGTCTCTTATACACATCTGACGCTGC
>NZ_LSRW01000018.1:0-136804 GCF_003104955.1 Steroidobacter cummioxidans
GTTCGACTCGCTGGCGCTGGTCGAATTCCTGGCCCGTTATGACGTCTTTCCGACCTGGGTGTTTGGCGTGCGGCTGGAGCCGTGGGGTGCACATTGCTGGATTCAGCATGGGCCCTTCACGTTCAACGAAGGCGTCGAGAAGGCAGCCAGCTACACCCCCATCATGGCGGTCTGAGAGAGAGCTCCCATGTATCGCTACATTGCTGCCGTTTGGCAGCCACGCGCTGTCGCGGGCCTGTGCGCCGCGGATTGCCTGCAGCGTCTGAATACGGCGCTGCGTCGCTGGTCAGTCGCATTCGACGAACCCGGCATTCTCGTTCTGCATTCCAGGTACAACCAGAGCGCGCCGGACAAGTATCCGTTGCACCGGGACGCCGGCGTGATCGTCGGTCGGTTGTTCGACCGACGCCAGGAGGACTACTCGCGCCCAGCCGACATCCGCTTCGGCGAGAGTGAAACGAGCAACCTCATCGCCACCGCCGGGCAACATCTGATCGATCACTACTGGGGCTCGTATCTGGCGATACTGCGTGATGGCAGCAGCGGTCGGCTGCACATCTTCCGCGATCCGATCGGCACTCTGCCGTGCTATCACGCGCGCCATGCGGGCATCGATCTGTTCTTCTCCCACTTGGAAGATTGTTTGCAGATCGCGCCGCTGCCCCTGGCAATCAATCAACTGCACATTGCTCAATGGCTGCTCTATAGCAGCGTACGGACCGACGCGACCGGATTGCAGGAGGTGACGCACCTGCCACGCGGCGAGCGCTTGACGATCTCGCACGCCGAGCGATCACGCACACTCATCTGGGATCCCATCGCGTTCGCTGGCGCCCCCAGGTTCCATGAGCCCGCCGCTGCCGCACGCGCGGTGCGTTCAACGGTCCAGCACACCGTCGATGCCTGGACGTCACGTTACCGACGAATCGCGCTGAAACTTTCCGGCGGCCTGGATTCCGCCATTCTCGCCGGGTGCCTGGCCCATGCACCTTCCGACGCTGAGCTCGTTTATCTGAACATGGCCAACCTCGATTCGGAGCGCCGAACGATTTACATGCCGGGCGTCGATGCCAGGTTGGCCGTGAAGCTGCGCTCCGTGGCTGCAAGTGGTGACGAGCGTTACTACGCGCAACTGATAGCACAACGATGGCACAGAGCACTCGTGATCCGACCGCGCAATGTTTCAATGGATCTGCAGCGTCTGCAGTTGCCGCCCCTCGGCGTCGCACCTTCGCTGTACTTCAGCGTATTGGAAATGGACGACGCGGCGTTGGAGTTGATCGCCAGCCACGGCACGGAAGCATTCTTCTCCGGTCAGGCGGGCGACTCCGTCCTGCTCGCGACGTTACAACCGCTGGGCGCAATCGATCACGCTTACAGGTACGGCGTAACTGGCGATCTGTGGCAACACATCACCACCAGCAGCGCGCTGAGTAAAGAATCGGTGTGGTCCGTGCTCGGCAAGAGCATCAAGCACGGACTGCTGCGTCGACCGTACCTGGAGCCCATCCGAATTCTCGATCGGCCGACGCTGCTGAGTCGGGATCTGATCGAGCGCTTGAGTGACGAAGACTTCGACAGCGGCGTGGCGCGCCTGGCGAGACGGTCGTCGCTGCCGCCCGGCAAGAAGAACCACGTGCGAGGCATCGCCAGTGCGTACTACAACTTTGTGTTCGCCGCCGGCGAGCGGGCCGAGCACATCGACCCGCTGAATTCACAACCCATCTGGGAGCTCATGCTGAGCATTCCTACTGAAACGCTGCTGATGAACGGCATGAATCGGGGACTTGCCCGGCACGCCTTCGCCGAGTTGCTGCCGCCAGCAATCCGTAAGCGTCAAAGCAAGGGCACGGGCACGCAGTTCTATCAAGACGTGGTCCGACGCAATCGACACCAGCTGCTGGAGCGACTGGAGAGCGGTTTGTTGGTACGCGAGGGTTTACTGGATCGTGCCCGGCTCACGACGTGTCTCAGCGCGGAGGAGCCTTCCGTCATGATCGCGCCGGCCATCATTCTCGCGTACCTGTCGGCGGAGATCTGGTTGCAGCAGGTGAAGAGCCAGCATCCCGCAGCTCGCGCAGTTTGCGCCAACGCGAATATTGTTCCGCTTTGCCCGGATCAGGATCCTCGTACGACTGCAGCCAGAAGCGAAACCAGTCCAGGTTACGGCGCATGATGGCGTCCAGGTGCGCCGCCTGCCATTTCAGATGGGTCTCCTCGGCAAACACATAGGCATCGTAGGGCTTGCCGGCCTCGGCCATGTGATTCAGCAGACGCGTGAGGCCGTACGTTTCCTTGGCGATCGCGTTGATGAGTAGCGGCGCTTCGATGCTCTGGACATGGTCCGCAAGATCGATCTGTTTCCAGAAGTCCAGACCGGCGCCGACCGGCTTCACCATCCAGCTGCCCATTGCCCCCAGCTGGGCCCGGCCCCGCGGCGTATAGGCATAGTATTCATCCTGACTCCAGCTGCCGCCGGAGACCGCGACGGCCGCGATCCGATCGTACTTCTGCACCAGATACAGAGGCACGAACGCGCCATGACTCACGCCGCCGATACCGACACGCTGCTGATCGATGAAACCTCTCGCTGCGGCGACATCGAGCGCGCGCACGGTCGATTCCATATACATAGAGAGGTGCGGAAATCCCAGCTCGGCCGAATACAGCGA
The DNA here is from genome assembly GCF_003104955.1 of Steroidobacter cummioxidans. NCBI lineage: Bacteria > Pseudomonadati > Pseudomonadota > Gammaproteobacteria > Steroidobacterales > Steroidobacteraceae > Steroidobacter > Steroidobacter cummioxidans. The sequence continues at coordinate 2,673 of NZ_LSRW01000018.1, forward strand.
CTGTACATACTTGGCGCCGAGCCGGGCCGCGGCAGCGGGCGAGCCGCTCGGGAAATTCGTGCTCAGGACCACGAAGCCATTCGCCGCCAGCACCTGCAGCGCATACTCGCGATTGGTGCTGTTATCGAAGCCGGCCGCCGCGTACGGACTGATGAAAACCGGATACTGCCGTGTGGGATCGAAGTCGGGCGGATAGAGAATGTATCCATACGCCCGTGCCGGATAAGTGCCCGCCAATGCGCCGCCCGGCTCGTTCCAGGGAAACTTCGGCGTATCCCATTCGAAGCGCTCGACCTTGCCGAGCGCGATGTTTGCAAACTCCGGGTTCACGTCGCCCACGACCGCGACGACGCCGGTGTCGTTGTCGATCGCCGCCACGTGAGGTGGAAGACTGGGAGTTTCTCGCACGCATACCAATCGCTTGCCGGCCACGTCGCATGAGGTGAGCACGTCATCGAGCGTGCGTGCGACCACGGTCACTCGCCCGGTTTCAGGCGCCCAGGCGTACAGCCCGGTCGCTGCGCTGGCGAGCCCTTCGCGCCGCATGAACAGCACGGTGTTCTGATCGCTCCACCAGACGCTATCAATGAAGCCGCCGCACTCCGCTGCCTGACAAACGACGGGATCGGATCTATCTGGCAGCGAGAACTGCATACGCGAGAAGAAATTGCTCTCATCGATGGCCGCCTGTGCTCGCGCGCCATCCGCACGATCGGCAAACGCGCCCTTGCGCTGGCGCTCGAAACGCTCGATGGAGCTGCCACTGAGTCCCTGCGCTCGTTTGAATTCTTCGCTCTCGGCGTCGGTGGCCAGTCGCTCGCCGCGTCCTCGCGCGCCAACGATCCAGACAGCGACCTCTTTATCTCGCGGTGGCGCGCGCAACCCCATCAAGTCGGTGAAAACGCTGAGGTCGGTATCGTAGTGGTAGCCGCTACGTTCCTTCGCCTCCTCTTTCGCACGCAGCTCAGCACGCGCCGTACCTACGCTGAAGTACAACGACGCACCGTCCTTGCTCCATTCGAAGTTACGAATGTCGGCAGCATTGCGAGTGAGTTGCTCCTGCGCGCGCCCATCAACCCTGCTGCGCCACAGCTGCACCTCACCAGCACGGGAGACGGTATAAGCAATCCAGCGCCCATCGGGGGACCAGCGAACCGCAGGACGCTCGAACGCTCCGCCGTAGGACTGCGACACTCCAATGGCCAGCCTGGCATCGCCACCATCCCCGACCGGCAGCAACGTGCCTCCCGCAGTGCTGCCCACCAACCATTGCAAACGATAGCTGTTGGCAGGTACGTCGGCCTGACGCACGAGAATTGCGAACTTGCCTCGGTCCGGCGACAACCTCAGCGTGTCGATGCGGCGCAGGGCCGACATATCTGCGACGGTAACTGGTCGCGCAGCAGTAGCAACCGAGCAAACCATCACAGCTGCCATTGCCCAGACGCCGAGCAGCGCGCCACGACTCATAGCTCTTCCTTTCAAATAAAACGAGGGAGCCTTCGAATCGAAGGCTCCCTCTATGCCCCCTCCACGAGTGCTTGGTTCGCGGAGGATCCATGAGCTTATGTGATTACCAGCTCTTGCTGATCTCCAGCGAGATGAAGCGACCGAGCGGGTCGGCATTGGTGGCATCGAAGCCCACGTCGGTCGTGGTGACGAGCGCGACCGGCGGCGGGTCCTTATCTGCCAGATTCTGGGCACTCAACGCGACACTCAGGCCCGACAGGAAGCCGCGGTTGAAGCGAGCCGAGAAGTCATAAGCCACCCGAGCGTCGATGGTCGTATAGGAATCCACCGTCGGCCGCGTCACCAACCGATTGTCGATATATGCGTCGGTGTGGTTCACGAACACGTTCGCCGACCAGCCCTGCATCCGCCAGCCGACGAAGCCGCGGGCACGCCAGTCCGGCGGATTGTAGATCGTGTCCACAGTATCGATCTCCGGCGAGGTAGCGGTGACCTGCTGCTCCTGATTGAGGATGTATGTGCCATTCAAGCCGAAGAACAGGCTGCTGCTGCCGACCTTGAATTCATACTGAGTCGCCAGATCCACGCCTTCGGCCCGCACCAGGCTCAGATTGCGACGCCGCCCATCCACGATCACCGTCACCATCGACGGAGTGAAATTGGGATCGGGCATGCCAACGGCGTTCAAGGCCGCGAAGCCACGACCTTGCCGGCCGATCGCGATGAACTGATTCACCAGATCGACGCTGGGATTGTTGAATATGATGTCCTGGTAAGCAGCGGGGTTGGCCAGAATCACACCGGCGTTGCCGTTCGCAGGCGTCGCCACCAGGTTGTCATAGCGGATCTTGTAGTAGTTGAGCGAAGCGACGAAGCCCGGCAGGCTGACTGGCATCAGTTCCAGGCCGAACGAGGAGCTCTCCGACTCCTGCGGCCGCAGGCTGTCCACATCGATGCCGCCCACCTGCAGAAGGTAGGGCCGGCCGGGCAGATTGGTCGGACCCGCCTGCGCGAGGTTGCTCGAGAGCGTGTAGTCGACGAGGTTGGGCGCCTTGTATGAAGTGCCATACCGCGCGCGCAGCCGCAGGCCGCCCACCGGCTCCCACATCACGCCCGCCTGCGGATCGAATGACGATCCCGCCGACGAGTAATCGTCGTAACGTCCGGCCAGCGACAGCTCCAGAGCTTGTACACCCGTGATCGCGTTGTCCTTGCCGACGAACGGCACATACACTTCGCCGAACGCGCTCTTGATGTTCTGGTCCACGTCGATGGCGAAACTGGTCGCGCCGGTGCGCTGGAAAACGCTCAGCTCCTCATACGTCTCACTGCGATAGCCGACACCGATCGCCGCCCGGACGCTGCCGCCCGGCAGGCTGAACAACGAGCCGTCCGCCTTCATCTCGGCGCCTTCGATGGTGAACAACGTATTGCGCAGCACGTTGTTGTTCACGCCGGTCAAAGAGGAGTTGGACAGGAACTGATCGATCTCATTGCGCGCATAGCTGCCCGCCAGCTCGATCTGCCAATCGCCGGCCACGTTCCAGTCGACACCGAGCGTTGCGACCGCCTGATCGTTGTCGTTCTGCGTGGTTTCGTTGAGATCGATACGGCCGCCGCGATTGAACGAATCGCGCCGCGTGTACAACGCGTCGAGGAACATGCTCACCGAGCCCCCGAGCGTCTGCCGGCCAGTCAGCAGAGCCGAGTAATTCTCGTCCTCGGGCGCGATCGAGCCGAGCCGCACTGCATTTGGGATGAAGTCACGATCGGTGGCCAGCAACAGATCGCGCTGGTAGTACTCGACCGATGCGATGAAGTTGCCGCTGCCCCAGCTGTTGCCCACGGCCTGACTGGCGCGGTATTCATTGGTGCTGTCGGCCGTGCCGGCACGCAGTCGCGTTTCGGCGCCTTCGAAATCGTCCCTCAGGATGAAGTTCACGACACCGCCGACGGCGTCGGAGCCATACAAGGCCGACGCGCCGTCCGGCAGGATTTCGACCCGATCGATCGCCGACAATGGCAGCGCCGAGATATCGACCGCCGCGGAACGGTAGCCCGGCGCAAGACGCCGGCCATTCAACAGCACCAGCGTAGTGCCCTCACCGATGCCGCGCAGATTGATGCTGGAACCCTGCTCGCGATTGTTGCCGCTCACGCCTGGAGTGAGATAGCCGCTGCGATTCGCCAGCGCGAAGTTCTGCGTCACCGATTCCAGCAACTTGGCGGTCGTGCTGTAACCCGTCGCATCGATATAAGAGCGCGACAGGACGGTGACCGGCGCGGTGTTGTTTTCGATGCCGCGAATGTTGGTACCCGTGACGATGATCTCTTCGATGTCCTCCAGGGGTCGGCCTTCCACCAGGCGCCCTCGCCGCATTCCGCTGCTTTCGCCCATCTCCGCTTGCGCCAGACGGATGCGCCCATTGCTCGCGCCGTAGCTGGCGCTGGTCGTCGCCGCTGCGTTGGCGCTCGCGAGTTGAATCGTGACGGTCTTGTCGTCGAGATGACGGTAGGTGAGGCCGGTGCCTTCGAGCACTTGTTTCAACGCCTGTTCGGTGGTCGCCTTCATCTTCAGCGGCGGCGCCGACTGATCGTCGACCAGTTTCTTGTCGAACAGGATGTTGCTGTCGGTTTGCGCTGCGATCTCTCGCAACGACTTGGCCAGCGGCTGCTCCGGCAGATCCCATTCAGTCATTGCCTGCGCGTTGACCGCCGCAGCGAGAATCGTCAGCACACTCCCTGTCAGTGCCGCTGCGCGTGGCGCGAAGCGAACACTGCTACGAAACGTCCGATTGTTGGTGCTCAAAGTCGTCTCCTAACCGATGAATCCCCAATCCCCAGGTCCTGAACCATTGTCAGGATTTTTGACACACCGATAATCGACGTTGCAGCCTGCTGAAATCCTCACTGAATGGGTTTGCCAGATAGAACTATTTCCTCACCGCGCGTAACGACGGTGAGACCGTAGGCTTGTGCGACTGCATTAGCGAAGTGTGTGGAGTCACCTGCTTGGAAGAGCCCGTTGATGGTAAGTGCGGCCGCCTCCGGATCGACCACGACCAATTTGGTTTCGTTATATCTGTTCATCTCGGCGACCGCGGTTTGCAGCGGCGTGTCATCCAATATGATCTGGCCGCGGCGCCACGCAGTCGTCTTCTCAATTGAAGGTGTATCGAGCCGGGTGGCCGCACCACTATCGAACGTGAGTCGTTGACCTGCGGCGAGCCTGAACTCGCCCGCGCCGCGCCGAGCCTCCAGTGCGGGAGTTGCCGGTTCCTGTTCGATCGCACCCGGTGCGTCGATCGACGGTTGCACCGACTCGGTCGCCGCCGGCTGCACCGGCGACACCAGCACACTGCCTTCCACCAGCGTAACCGCCAGCCGTTCCGCATCTCTGCGCACTACGAATGAAGTGCCGAGCGCCTTCACCTGCCGATCGCCAGCCATGACGATGAAGGGCCAATCGCTGCGTTTGGCGACGTTGAACAACGCTTCGCCCCGACGCAGCTCGACCCGACGCACCCGCTCGTCATACTTCACGACGATGCGCGTGTCCGTGTTGAGAAATACGCGAGTGCCGTCTTGGAGTACCAACTGGCGCTGCTCCCCGACCGCAGTGGCAACGACACCCGCGTATTGAAACCAAACAATTCCGACGATGACGACCGCCAGCGCACCAGCCAGCGCGGCGAGCAACGCGCCCCGGTGCCGCCGTTGCTGGACCCGATTCAAAGGCCGAAACGGCACGACGCTGCGCAGCTTTTCCGATTCCTCCCAGACTTCGGTGGCCAGCTCGAACGCGAGTGCGTTCTCCGGATCGGCTTGCAGCCAGCGGCGCAACCCATCTTCGATGGCGCGGCCACGCGCATCGCCGTGAAGCTTCGCGATCCACACGCTGGCTTCGGCGAGTCGCTCCGGCGACACGTCCCGGGTGGTTGGCGCTTGCGTAGGAGTCATTCCCGTTGGCGTTCGATGGCGAGGATCGTCACGGCGCTGGCAACATGCTTCTCGACGGCACTCACGCTGATCTGCAAGCGGCGCGCGATCTCGGCGTGGCTGAAACCGTAGAGGCGATGCATGAAGAAAACTTCCCGTGTCCTGGGGTTGGCGCGATCGAGCGCCTCCCGCATCCTCATCAGACGTTGCTCAGCCGCAAAAACCTCATCCGGCGTGGGATCCAGGTCGGGCAGCTCCAGGGTCTCGATCGGATCGGTCTCGTAACTGTCCTGGCGGGCGTGTCGATGCTGATCGACGGACAGATTGATCGCAGTACGGGTCAGGAACGCTTCCTGATTCTGGACCTGGCCACCCTGGCGGGTATAGGCGTGCAGGCGCAGCACCGCCTCCTGCACCAGATCCTCTGCTTGCTCCGGCGTCGCGCCACGTCGGCGCAATAATTTCTTCAGGCCACGCAGCTGCCTCAAGATCACTTCCATATATAGGCGTCCTGTTGTTTCGAGCTCGTCCGCGAAACGCGCGGCATATTGCGTGTTCGGCACGCGCGTGACAACGGAGTCTTACCGAGACTTTCTTACTGCCGGAATAAACAAATGCCCGAGCAACTGCAGCATTGATTCGGTAATAATCGGCAACCGAAGTTATTGCACGGCACCGTGCCCGAACCGATAAGGAGTTGCTGCCAGTGAGAACTTGCTTCGTAGCACGAGCAATCGCATTGATTGCCATTGGCCTCGCGAGCGCATCGATCCACGCTGCCGAGCAGCGCGCGATCACGCATGAGGATGTCTGGCTATTGCCGCGAGTCGGCGCCCCGGCCGTCAGTCCCGACGGCAAGCTTGCGGTATTCAGCGTGACCGAGCCTGCATACACGAACGATCAGCAAGCGAGCGATCTGTGGCTGGTCGCCACCGACGGCAAAACCCCGCCGCGCCGGCTGACGCAAACGCGCGCGTCCGAGTCGGGCATGACCTGGAGCGCGGACAGCAAGCGCATCGCCTTCGCCTCGAAGCGCGATGGTGATGATGTCGCGCAGATCTATATCCTGGACGTCACGGGCGGCGGCGACGCGTTGCGTGCCACGACCATCAGCACAGGCGCCCGCTTGCCGAAGTTCTCGCCTGACGGCCGCATGATCGCATTCACCAGCGACGTGCCGCCGGACAGCCGCAACGACGAGGACAGCAAGCGCATCGTCGCGGAAGAAAAGGCGCGCAAATATAAAATGCGCGCCTACGACAGCTTCCCGATCCGCAATTGGGATACCTGGCTGCCGGAAAATCGCCGACCGCATGCTTTCGTGCAAACCATCGGTGTGAATGACGCACGCGATCTGTTCGCCGGTACACAAATGATCAAGCAGCCCGGCTTCGCTGGCCGCAGCACGCCGGGCGCGAGCGAACTGGATCTGCTCTGGGCACCCGATGGGGGCAGCCTGATCTTCTCGGCGAGTCGCAATGCCAATCGCGGCGCCTTCGACTACACCAACACCGAGCTGTGGCAAGTCGCGGTCAGCGGCGGAGAGCCAAAGCGCCTGACCGGCAGCGAAGATCTCAAAGGCGCCGACGGCTGGAGCCAACCTGGATTCAGCCCGGACGGCCGCACTCTGTATGCATTTCGAGATGTGCGCGGCAAGACGGTATTCACCCCGACGCATCTGGCGGCGTTGGATTGGCCCTCACTGCAACGGCGCGCCGATATCACGTTGCCCGCCGAGCGCGATCCGCTGAACTTCGTGATCGCGCCCAACAACCGCGATATCTATCTGCTCGCCGAAGACGCGGGCCATTCGAAGATCTATCGCGGCAAGAGCAGCGGCGGCGAAGCGACGCTTGCGTTCGACGTGAAGGCCGGCGGTTACGGCAATCTCGTTGGTGCGGATCGATCGAGCTCGCCCGTCCTGATTGCGAACTTCGACAGCGCGATCAGCCCGCCGGAAGTCGTGCGCATCGATCTGCAGCGTGGCAACCACCAGGCACTGACGCGCTTCACGGCAGATAAGATCGCGCAGCTCGATCTGGCACCGCTCGAACATTTCTGGTTCGACAGCAAGCGCGGCGCGCGCATCCACAACATGATCGTGCGTCCGCCGGGATTCGACCCGGCGAAGAAATATCCGCTACTGGTGCTGATGCACGGCGGTCCGCACACCATGTATCGCGACAGCTTCTCCCTGCGTTGGAACTATCACTTGCTCGCCGCCCCCGGTTACATAGTGCTGCTCACCAACTACACCGGGTCCACCGGTTTCGGCGCGGCGTTCTCGCAGGCCATTCAAGGCGACCCTTTGGAAGGCCCCGCATTGGAGATCAATCAAGCCGCCGACGAGGCGATCGCACGCTATTCATTCATCGACGGCACGCGGCAATGCGCCGGCGGCGCAAGTTATGGCGGACATCTGGCGAACTGGATGCAGGCGAGCACCGATCGCTATCGCTGCCTGATCAGTCACGCCGGCCTCATCAATCTCGAGAGCCAGTGGGCGACCAGCGATGTCACTTATTCGCGCGAGCAGAACATGGGCGGGCCGCCCTGGCAGCAAGGCGTCGACTGGAACACGCAGAATCCGATCCGCTATGCATCGAAGTGGCAAACGCCGGTGCTGGTGACTGTCGGCGAGCGCGATTTCCGCGTGCCCATGAACAACACGCTGGAGTATTGGAGTGTGCTGCAACGTCAGCAGGTCGAAAGTCGTCTGCTGGTGTTCCCGGACGAAAATCATTGGATCCTGCAAGGCGAGAACAGCCGACAGTTCTTCAATGAGGTCCACGACTGGCTGGCGCGCTGGCTGAAAGCTAAGTAACGTTGTTGATTCCATGACGGGAGAACGTGCAATGTCTACACGCCGCCAGTTCCTGGGCCAGTCGGCCGCGGTGCTCGCCGGATCTTCGCTGCTCGGCGCCTCCTGGCAATCGCTGGCCGCGGCAAGCGAGGGCAAGATGTTATTGAGACGAACCATTCCCTCCAGCGGCGAGAGCCTGCCCGCGATCGGCATGGGCACTTCGGGCAGTTTCGAAATCACTCAGGGCAGCCCGGAATACGATGCGCTCAAGGAAGTGCTGAAGCGTTTCTTCGCTGCCGGCGCAACGCTGATCGACACGGCGCCGACCTACAGCAATGCCGAAGACATCCTCGGCCCGCTGCTGGCCGAGGCGAAGCTGCGTCCAAAAGCGTTCATCGCTACTAAATTGTCCGGCGTCGTGGGCCGCGACAAGGGCCTGGCGCAGTTTCAGAGAACGCTCAAGTCACTACGCACCGACAAGGTCGAGCTGCTGCAGGTTCATAACCTGGGCGATTGGAAAACACAGCTGGCATTGGCGCGCGAACTGAAGCAGCAAGGCAAGGTGAAGTACACCGGCATCACGCACTATCTGGATTCCGCGCAGGATCAGCTGGCCGATGTCGTTCAGGAAACCAAGCCCGACTTCCTGCAGATCAATTATTCGGTGACCAATCGTGGCGCCGAGAAGCGGCTGTTCCCGATGGCCAGGGATCTGGGCATCGCCGTGCTCGCCAATCGCAACTTCAACGACGGCAAGCTGTTCAATCAGGTCAAGGACAAACAGCTGCCGGGCTGGGCCAGCGAAGTCGGCGTGACCTCGTGGGCGCAGATGTTTCTCAAGTTCTGCCTCAGCCACGAGGCCGTGACCGCGGTGATCCCGGCCACCGGCAAACCCGATCGCCAATCCGACAACCTCATGGCCGGTTATGGCCCGCTGCTGTCGGCGGCGCAAAAGCAGGAGCTGGTGCAGCTGGTCGGGTGATGTTTCGACTGCAGCTGCTGCGGGCGATGACAACATCCTCGCAGCAGCTGCATCGAGATCAGCTGGACTTATTGGCTGCGTCCGGCTTCGTCATCGGCACCAGCGCCGAGACGGTCAGCTCAGGGGTCTGTATCGACAACTGGCGCGGCACACACACGACGCGGTCGGCCTCGATCTTCACCGCGAGCTTGGGCAGCACGTGATCGCGCAGCCCTTCCATCAGCTCGCAGTCGCCGGGCTGCAGATCCAGCTTGCGATCGCGCGACAGCTCAACGGTTTTCCATTCGGCGGGGAATGTTTCATCGAGCTGATTGGAAGCCACGCCCAGGCGCTTGAGCAACTCGTTGCGACTGTCCTGCCCTGGCGCTTTGGTCAGGTCCGCGGCCGGCACGGGCGTCGCGGTCGTGATGGTGATGAAGAAATTCCGTGACGGCCTGTTGAGCATACAACCCTGTGCCGAAACACGCGTTTGTGGGTGCGCGCCCAAGGCCTTCAGAATCGCTTTGATTCGATCCTGGGCCGCGTCGCAGTCATACGCGGTGGTGAAACCGGTGTAGCTGTAACGAATCTCCTGGGTCTTCCAGCCCGCCTGAACCGGCGCTGAACTGTCGGCGGCGTGACTCGCCAACGGCAGCAGCAGGCTGCAACACGCCGCGAGAAACATACTTCGTGATCTATCGGCTGCATCGCGCATAGGGACTCTCCGAAACACCCGAACCTGGACGCGGGCCATACTGCTTGGACGAATGGCGCATCGTCATGTTCCCGCAGCGGGCCTGTACCGTCGTTAAATGTCGTTCATGATTGGGCCGGCGGTGTCATGAAAACCAGCTCGTGAACTCTTGACGCTGCTCCAGCAGGAACGGCCGATCGATCTGTTGGGCATACAGCTCGATATCTCCTGGCGTCACGCCGCACTCGGCGTAATGTTTCTGCCAGCGGTTCACGACGGTCACGACCTCACGTACCTGCTGGATCGCCGCAGCTTTTTTCAGCGAGAACAACGGCGCCATCGACAGCGCATTGGCGAGCGTAGAATCGGCCTCGTCCTCACCGACTCGCATCTGCTGAAAGCCCAACGCCTGCCCGGAAGGCAGCACGTCGTAGGCGGGCGACAAGCGGTACTGCTGAGCATCGGTGACGATCAGGGCGTGGTTCTTCTCATGGTCGTCGGTGTTGTCGATCAGGATGTTGAACACCATGCGGCGAAACAACTCCTGCATATCGAACTCGTTTTGATCCCGCTCGACCACGCCGCGGCGCCGCAGCAGCTGCGCCAGCTCGGGATAGCCGAAGCGCTCAGCCGCGGCTCGCAACGCCACGCTCGCGGACAAACAGTGCAATCTCGCCCCCTGGTCGCGATCGAAACGTTTGATCGCGACGGCATGACCATGAGTGAGCCGCACAGCCTGCGTCTGCGCGACGCGAATGCTTGCCTTCTGTGCGAGCAGCATGGTGGCATGCTCGACCAAAGGCGTATCCGCCGGCTCGCCATCGGAAAACTTGATCACCCACTGCTCGCCAGCGATATCCAGCAGCGCCTTGGGACGCGCGCCGCCGAGCGTCACTCCCGGAGAGATCAAACGCTTTTGCGAGTCGGGCACAGGCTCGTTGTCCTGCACTTTACGGATCAGTTCGTGGATGGTGTCGGTATCGCCCAGTGCCGGCAGCGGCCCGAGCCGCCTGGGCTGATACTCCTGCGCCGACGTGGAAACGCCGAGCGCGCCGAAACGGTCGTCACCGGCAAAATACAAATATTCGAGCAGCGACAAGCGCGGCGGCTTGTCGAGAAACCGAATGACGCGCTCGCCCCAACGATCCGGCCGCGCATCGTCCACCGCCCCGATCGCAATGTTGGGCTCGGTGGGCAGCAACTCCTCGCCGATCAGCGGCAGGTCCTCGCTCAGCGGAAAACCTCGCTCCAACCATTCGGGCGTGTAGCGCAACGACACGCCGCGCGTCGTTCTCACAAGATGCAGCTCGCCAATCAGAACCGGCCGCGCCGGCTGAGTCACGAGCCACAGATAAAGCTGGTCGCTCGGTTGATAAGGCGCCGGCTTGCGCGCATGACTCATGTCCGCACCTGTTTCTTCGCCCGCTTGCCACGAGCCAGACGCGCTTCGACCGAGGCGGCGGAACGAACGGCTCGGCGTTTTAGAGCGCTGCGCACGTCACTCTCCAGAGCGCCTTTATCCTCGGCTGGAGCCGCCACTGTGGGCAGGGCGCCGACACGCCCCATCAGCCATAGGGCGGTAGCGTAAATCCCCACGCTGACGCCGGCATCGCCGCGCTCCATCCGGATCAGCGTGGGCACCGAAATGCCCAGACGCTTGGCCCAGGCCCGCTGGGACTCCCGGCGCCGGATGCGGGCCACGGCCAGGTTTTCGCCCAGGGCACGCAGCGCCTGGCTGGCGGCGGGCGGCAGGGCCTGCAAGGCTTGGGGAGTGCTAGGCATAACATAGAGTTTATCGAAATGGCGATTTTGGTCAATTCTATGTTAGTTCAGGCTGGCCTCGGGTGGCGCCGCCTTGGAATCCCGACTGGCCGCCCCCACCCCTGCGGACCGGCCGGAAAAAACACGACATATGCCCCCCGAAGACGCGTCTCCCAATCTGGTCGAGGTGTTTCGCTCGCTGCGAATGCCCGAGTGCGACCAGCAGACTTTGATCCTGTCGGCGGTCGGGATCCATTCGTGGACTATCGTGCGTGGTGGCGTGTTCGTGGTCGTGGTCCCTGAGGAGTCGGCCGCCCTGGCCATTCGCCACCTGACCGAGGCGGCCCAGGAAATCAAAGCGCCCGCTCCCGTTCTCGAGCTGCCGAAGCATCGGCCGCACGCCTGGACCGGATCGATTCTGTACGCGCTGGTGATGATGGCGGTGGCCTACGCCGCAGGCATCGGCGCGTTCGGTTTCGACTGGCTCGAGGCAGGCGCATTGAACGGTGCGATTCCGGCGACCCACGAATGGTGGCGCGTGGTGACCGCACTCACCCTGCACGCCGACGTTGGCCACCTGCTCAGCAATCTGGCGTTTGGCTCCGTCTTCGGTTTTCTCGCGTCACGCGCCATGGGCGGCGGCGTCGCGTGGGCCAGCATTCTGATCGGCGCGATGCTGGGCAATGGGCTGGATGCGCTGGTGATGCCGCCGGAGCAACGTTCGATCGGCGCGTCGACGGCGGTGTTCGCAGCGCTCGGCATCCTCAGCGCGTATGCGTGGACGCTCGAAAGCGCCACCAATCTGCGTTGGGCGAAACGGCTCGGCCCATTGATCGCCGGTGTGATGCTGCTTGGTTTTCTCGGTGCCGGCGGCGAGCGCACCGACGTCGTCGCGCATGTGACCGGGTTTGTCAGCGGCTGCCTGCTCGGCCTTGCGCTCGGGAAAATTCCCGAGCGTCGTTTCGATTCGAGCGCCCTACAGCTCGCAGCCAGCGCCTTCACCCTCGCGACGCTGGCCGCCACGTGGCTGTTCGCAATGCGCTGAGGCTATTCCTCGAGCTGGAAATTCAAGCGCAATCGATAGCGCTGATTCTTGCACTGGCTGCTCATGATCATCGCGCTCACCGCTTGCACCGCGCCTTGATCCAGTCGAGCTGACAGGCTGCTCGCGACCACTTTGACATCGGTGGGGCTGGCGGCCTTGCCGGGCACGGTGAATTCCACGACCACCGGGCCCTGCTCATCGAGCTGGCGCGCCTCGTCGGGATAGAAGTCGGAAATATTCACCGGCTTCACGACTTCGTATTTGCAGTTCGCTTCGGTCTTGAGCGCCGGCAGGGGCTGGCGGGGCTTGCAGCTCGCTTCAAAGGTGGCGGCACCTACGCCCTCTTCCGCCATGCTCGCAGTTACGGCGCGAATCGACTTCTTCAGGACCACGGCCTGGGATCCGGGCTGCGGATTGCCCTTGGCGTCAGTGCCGTCGTATTTGATATAGGCCTTGCATTCCAGGTCCTGGTCGGAACCGTTGGTGACGAACACCGTGCGCCGCAGGCAATGCTTCTGTCCTTCCCCGCCGCAATAACGCGGCGTTTCGTCACGGATCAGCGTGTAGCTCCACGCACCGCCTTCCAGCTCGAAGGAATATCCATCCGCTTCCTTCACGATGCTGCTGGGCCTCGGCGTGCCGCCAGGAGCCGGCGCGTCGGTGCGAACTTTCGCGGCGGCCATCTGAGCGCTGCAATCCGCGGTCTTGCCGCCGGGGCCGCCCTTAGTGGTGCGAAACGCCTCCACCTGATCGTTGTAGCAGGCCGCCAGGCCGGCCAGCTCGTCGGTGGTCGAGTTGTGCGCGTCGACGTATGCCTGTACCAGCTTCTCGCGGGTCGCCTCGTCCTTGCCCACGGTCGACTGGCTCGCGTCGCCCTTGATACAGCGCAGGTATTCGCTCATCTCCTGATCGACCTTCACCAGCGCCTGGGCGGCCGTCTTCATCTCCGCTTCGGTCGCCGTGGCGCCGTCCGGAATGGTGATCTTGAAATTCGGCCGGGTGCAGGCCGCGTAGGCCGAGCTCAGTGGCAGAGCCGCGACCAGCCCGATGACCGAGAGCATGGCCGTCTTCGAAGCAATCACTGCGAATCGCATATCCCCGTCTCGAAGCTTTTGATGCACAGATTGTCCGCGATGCTTGGCAGCGGCGCCAGCGGTGCGCTCCCGACTGAACCTTCGCCACGCCCCCGCCTCTATTGGCTCGAGGATTGACCGCTACATTCAATGGACTATTGGGGAACCCGTGGCAGCGAGGGATTTTCTGCACGATGACCGCGCCATTCGACCGGCCATCTTCACGCTGGTCCTGGCCGCCCATCTGGCGGCGTTGCTCATCCCATTGAAGGAGAAGCATGAGCGTATTCGCGATCACTCCGCCCCGAGCCGGTTGATACTGATCCCGAGCGCCAGCGACGACCGGGGGCTATTGCGCATCCCGGATGCCCTGCCGCCCGCCGTAGCGGTGCAGCCACCGTCCCTGCCGCGCCTCGCTCCATTTCAGTCCGCCGACGAAGGCCTGCCGGCCTCCTCCGCCACAGCCACGGCCCTGCCCGATTGGAAACAATCCGGCGCGGACGCCGCCGCCGACGCCGCGCGAGACAACTATCGAGCACTCGGCCCGAAGCCCCAAGAGCCGCAAGTGAAATTGCCACCCTCCCCATTCGGCGCACCGCCGCGGCACAAGTTCGGCGACATGGACAAGGACGCGTTCAGCAATGCGATCATTTGGCTGGGCAAGAACTGCTTCATGCGCCCAGGGGATTCCAATGCGCAGCCGAGCGATCCGTTCGCCGGCGTTCCCATGTTCTTCTGCAGTGGCTCCATCGGCAAGGCGGAGCCGAGAGGCGATCTGTTCGAGCACCTGCGCAAGACGCCACCTGTGCCATAACTCGTGTACTCTCGGCCGATCATGAGCCGCACGGACCATGTATCCATCGACGAAACGCTGCGCCAGGCGTTGACGCAGGGCCTGGCCGCGACCGAGCTGTGGTCGTTATTACTGTCGGTGATCGAACAGCGAGCCGCGCAACGCACGGCTGCCCAAGTTCGCCAGCAGTGGCAAAGCGATCGTTTCGTCGAGCCGTGTGCGGTAAATCAGCGCACGCTGAATGAGCTCGACTCGCATCTGCTCGCGGCCGCCGCCGAGTTCGAAGCTCTCGAACTATCGCCACTTGCGCCGCTCGCAACCTGTTCCGCGGTCGCGCTCACCAGCCAGAACAGAGTTGTTTCGACCGCGCGCGGCACGGAAGTTGTTTCCGATCCAACCAACGTACTCGCACTGGAATGCGCCGAGCGACTACGAGAAGCGCCGGGCGCCGTGATCAAGCTCACTACCAGTCATCGTTGCGTGCGCGCGCAGGCAATACCGAAGCGGCCAGGATTTGCGGCGCATTTCAGAATGTTTTGTCTGGCCTCGGCCGCGCACGAGCGCAAGGATCATGGCTTCGTGACTGATGCCTTGATAGAGCACATTCGCACTCACATCGCGGCACTCGATCGGCTGGAGCAGCACGGCTACCGCTTCCCCGACCGCACCCTGCGCCTGCTCAGCACACCCGAGCGCTCGCATCTGGCCAAACGAATTGCCGCAGCTATCCCGGAGATGCCGGCGACGCTGGCCCCGCTGGAACACCAGTATTACGACGGTCTGAGATTCATGCTCGATGCGGGCACACCGGACGGCGCTGCCATTCCCCTGGTCGACGGCGGCGCGTTCGACTGGTTACGTAAGCTCACCGACAACAACAAAATGGTGTACGTGGCGAGCGGCATGGGCTCGCAGCTCGCGGCGCTGTTATTTCGCCGCGTGGCCCAAATCGCTTGAGATCAGGCGCGCCGACGGAACGGTGAAGTCGTCGCGGTCGCGGCGCGCTCGGCGGACAGAATGGTGTTGTGCAGGAGCATGGTGACCGTCATCTGCCCCACGCCGCCGGGCACCGGCGTGATGTACGAGGCCTTTTCTTTCACGCCCTCGAAATCGACGTCGCCGACGATGCGGCCATCCGGCAGGCGATTGAAGCCCACATCGATCACGACGGCGCCGGTCTTCACGATCTGCGGCACGATCAGATTCGGCACGCCCGCAGCAACCACCAGAATGTCCGCGAGCAATGTGAAATGCCCGAGGTCACGTGTCTTCTTGTGACAGATGACCACGGTTGCGTCCTGCTGCATCAACATCAGCGCGGTGGGCTTGCCGACAATGTTGCTGGCGCCGACCACGACCACGTTCTGACCTTCGACGCGAATGTTCTCGTGCTCGAGGATCTTCTGCACACCATACGGCGTGCACGGCGAGAACACGGTATTGCCGGTGACCAGGCCGCCCATGTTGTACAGATGGAAGCCGTCGACATCCTTTTCGACAGAAATCTTCTCCAGCACGCTCGACACCCTGATGTGCGCCGGCAGCGGCAACTGCACCAGAATGCCGTGCACGGTGACATCGTTGTTGAGGCGCTCGATGTGATCGAGTACCTGCTCCTCGGTGGTGCTGGCGGGCAACTCGACCAGCTCGGAGCGGATGCCAACTTCCTTGCAACCGGCGATCTTGTTACGAACGTAGGACTGTGAGGCCGGATTGTCGCCGACCAGAATGACGGCCAGCGCGGGCGTCACGTTATGGCGTGACCGCAGCACATCGACGCGCGAGTGATATTCCGCCCGCAGCTTCTTTGCAATCGCCTTGCCGTCGATGATCTTCGCAGTCACTTCAACACCACCGTCTTGCTGCCATTGGTGAACACGCGACGCTCGGCGTGCCACTTCACGGCGCGATTCAAAACCACGCTTTCCAGATCCGAGCCGATGCTCACCAATTCCTCTGGGGTCATGGTGTGATCCACCCGCGCCACTTCCTGCTCGATGATCGGACCTTCATCCAGATCCGTCGTCACATAGTGCGCCGTCGCTCCGATCAGCTTCACGCCGCGAGCATGCGCCTGGTGATAAGCCTTCGCGCCCTTGAAGCCGGGCAGAAACGAATGATGGATGTTGATGGCGCGACCGGCGAAATATTCGCAAGCCCTCGGCGTGAGGATCTGCATGTACCGCGCGAGCACCAGCAGCTCGCCATCGACCTTCTCGAACAGCTCGATGATGCGCTCTTCCTGCTCGACCTTGCGTCCGGCGAGTACCGGCAGATAGTGGTACGGCACGCCGTGCCACTCGCTCAGGCTGCGCATGTCCTGATGATTGGAGACGACCGCCACGACTTCAATGGGCAGGGTGCCGGTGCTCCAGCGATGCAGCATGCTGTTGAGACAGTGACCATGCTGAGATACGGCCAGCACCGCGCGACACTTGCGCTGTGCTTCGTGAAATTTCCAACGCATGCCGAAGCGTTGCGCGACTGCATTCGAGAACAGCTCGTCGAGCTTCTGCAGCGACGGCGCGCCATGGCCATTGTCATGAAACACGGTGCGCATGAACGACGTATCGGAAACCGGATCGTCGTAATGCTGAGCCTCGGTGATGAGGCAGTTGTTGGCCGCGAGGAAACTGGCCACGGCCGCCACGACACCGGTGGTGTCGGGACAGGCCGTGGTCAGGACCATGCTCGGCGGCTTCGCCACTCCCGGACCTCGAGCCGGCGCCACCGCGCCTGACACAGAGGTGGGACTGGCGGGAGTCGAGCCGTCGGACATGGTCATCTCCTAACTCGGGCAGGAGCCCCGATCAATAACGGTAGTGATCCGGCTTGTACGGGCCGGCCTTGTCGACGCCGATGTACCTGGCCTGCTCGTCGGTCAGCTGCGTGAGCTTGACGCCGAGCTTGGCCAGCTGCAGCCGCGCCACTTTCTCGTCCAGGTGCTTGGGCAGCACGTAGACGCCGATGGGGTACTGCGCCGTGTTGGCGAACAGCTCGATCTGCGCCAGAGTCTGATTGGCGAAGGAAGAGCTCATCACGTAGGACGGATGACCGGTGCCGCAGCCCAGGTTCACCAGGCGGCCTTCGGCCAGCAGGATGATGCGCTTGCCGTCCGGGAAGATGACGTGATCGACCTGCGGCTTGATGTTCTCCCAGGTGTACTTCTTCAGCGACGCCACATCGATCTCGTTGTCGAAGTGACCGATGTTGCAGACGATGGCGTTGTTCTTCATCGCCTTCATGTGATCGTGAGTGATCACGTGGAAGTTGCCGGTGGTGGTGACGAAGATGTCGCCCAGCGCAGCGGCGTCTTCCATGGTCACGACGCGATAACCTTCCATCGCCGCCTGCAGCGCGCAGATCGGATCGATCTCGGTGATCAGCACGGTGGCCGACAACGCACGCAGTGCCTGCGCCGAGCCCTTGCCCACGTCGCCGTAGCCGCACACGACCGCCACTTTGCCGGCGACCATCACGTCGGTGGCGCGCTTGATGCCGTCGACCAGCGACTCACGGCAGCCGTACAGGTTGTCGAACTTGCTCTTGGTGACCGAGTCGTTGACGTTGATGGCCGGGAACGCGAGCTTGCCGTCCTTCGCCATCTGATACAGACGCTTCACGCCGGTGGTGGTCTCTTCGGTCACACCCTTCACGGCCTTCAGGCGCACCGAATACCACTTCGGGTCGACCTTGAGCTTGGCCTTGATGGAGTTGAACAGGCAGATCTCTTCTTCGCTGCCCGGATTGTTCAGCACGCTGGCATCGCTTTCGGCGCGCGTGCCCAGATGCAGCAGCAGCGTCGCATCGCCGCCGTCGTCGAGGATCATGTTCGAGTAGCCGCCGTCCGCCCACTCGAAAATGCGATGGGTGTAATCCCAGTACTCATCCAGCGACTCGCCCTTGTATGCGAATACGGGCGTGCCCTTCACCGCGATGGCCGCGGCGGCGTGGTCCTGAGTCGAGAACACATTGCACGACGCCCAACGCACCTGGGCACCGAGCGCCTGCAGCGTCTCGATCAGCACGGCGGTCTGGATGGTCATGTGCAGGGAGCCGGTGATACGGGCTCCTTTCAAGGGCTGGGACTTCGCGAACTCTTCACGGATCGCCATCAGACCGGGCATTTCGGTCTCGGCAATCAGGATTTCCTTGCGGCCCCAATCGGCCAGGGACAGGTCGGCAACGTGAAAATCGCCCTGGGAAGCAGGCTTGGCGACTGCGCTCATACAGTTTCTCCGTCAATGGTTGGAGGGCGCCGTTGCCTTAAGGCGGTGCGAGCCGAGCCTGGCAGGTCTCGGAAGAACTCCGGAGCTGCTGCAGCGCCCCTCGGATCGCGGAAGGGGAAGTCTAACAAATCCTCAAGCAGCCGTCCCTGGAGCGTCGGCCAGCCGGCACTTCCGTGTACCGGCGTTCACGCGGTTCGAGGCGACGTTAAGTCGCCTCGAAAAGGCATCCGCGTTCACCCGTTAGCAGCGAGCTTCACGCCCGCTTCCGACGCCAGCAGCTCGGCCTTGTCGGTCTTTTCCCAGGTGAATTCCGGCTCGCTGCGGCCGAAATGGCCGTAGGCGGCGGTCTTCTGGTAGATCGGCCGCAGCAGGTCGAGCATCTGAATGATGCCTTTGGGCCGCAGGTCGAAATGTTTCGCGACCAGCTCTTCGAGGCGCTCATCGGACACTTTGCCGGTGCCGAACGTGGTGACCATGATGCTGGTGGGCTTGGCGACGCCGATCGCGTACGACACCTGCACCTGAGCCTTGGTGGCCAGACCCGACGCAACGATGTTCTTGGCGACGTAGCGCGCGGCGTACGCCGCCGAGCGATCCACCTTCGACGGATCCTTGCCCGAGAACGCGCCACCGCCGTGAGGAGCGGCGCCGCCGTAAGTGTCGACGATGATCTTGCGACCGGTCAGACCGCAATCGCCCTGCGGACCGCCGACCACGAAGCGGCCGGTGGGATTGATCAGATAGTTCACCTTCTTGCCGATCATTTCCTTCGGCAGCACCGGCTTCACGATCTCTTCGATCACCGCTTCGGCCAGCTTTTTGTGCTCGATGTCGGGATGGTGCTGGGTGGACAGCACGACCGTATCGATCTCTTTCGGCTTGCCGTCGACGTAACGAATCGTGACCTGCGACTTCGCATCCGGACGCAGCCAGGGCAGCTTGCCGTTCTTGCGCAGCTGCGCCTGACGCTCGACCAGGCGATGCGACAGATAAATCGGCAGCGGCATCAAGCCTTCCGTTTCATCGCACGCGTAACCGAACATCAGGCCCTGGTCGCCGGCGCCCTGATCCAGATCGATACCGCGGCCTTCATCGACGCCCTGCGCGATGTCCTGCGACTGTTTACCGTAAGCAACGAGCACCGAGCAGCCTTTGTAGTCGATGCCGTAATCGGTGTTGTCGTAGCCGATGCGCTGGATGGTGTCGCGCGCGACACCCTGAAAATCGACGACTGCGCCCGTGGTGATCTCGCCCGCCAGCACTACCAGACCGGTGGTGCACAGGGTTTCGGCCGCGACGCGCGAGTACTTGTCCTGCGCCAGGATGGCATCGAGCACGGCATCGGAAATCTGATCCGACACCTTGTCCGGATGACCTTCCGAAACCGATTCGGAGGTGAAAAGAAAGCTGCTGCTGCTCATTAAGAAGGTCCTTTAACTTGAAAGCGGATGCTAACCCGTCGGCGGTTACAGCGGGGTACCAAAATTTTCCCGATAGCGGGTAGCGAATTCGTCGCTCGTGAACCGATGGTTCTGCGTGCCGCGCGATTCGATCTTGATCGCGCCCAGCAGTGAGGCGATCCGTCCGGTGGTCTGCCAGTCGCGACCGTGAATCAGGCCATGCAGCAGACCGGCGCGATAGGCGTCGCCGCAGCCGGTGGGATCGACCACCGCCTTGGGTTTGGCCGCCGGGATGAGGATTTTGCCCTCGCGCGTATGAATCTCCGAGCCCTCCGCGCCCCGCGTGACGATCAGCGCCTGGACGTGGTTGAGTATTTGGGCTTCATTCCAGCCGGTGCGCTGCTGGACCACCTGCCACTCGTAGTCGTTCAATGCCAGATATGTGGCCTGCGCAATGAAGGTCTTCAAGTGCTCGCCGTCGAACAGCGGCATGGCCTGGCCCAGATCGAAAATAAAGGGAATGCCGGCCGCGGCGAACTGCGCAGCGTGCTGAATCATGCCGTCCCGGCCGTCGGGTGCGACGATGCCGACTTTGATGGGCTGATCGGCCTGTCGTGCGACCTGCGAAACTTCGTTGACATGCGAGTGCTGCATGGCGCCCGGATGAAAGGCCCAGATGTGATTGTCATCCAGATCGGTGGTCACGAAGCCTTGCGCGGTGTGCTCGCTTTCGAGCACGCGCACGTAGTCGGTCGGGATACCGTTCTGCTGCATCCAGTCCAGGTATAAGCCGGCATCGCGGCCGACCGTCGCCATGAGGTATCCAGTGTCGCCCAGCAGCTTGAGGTTGTAGGCGATGTTGCCGCCGCAGCCGCCGTACTCGCGGCGCATCTGTGGCACCAGGAAGGACACGTTCAGCATATGGATCTTGTCGGGCAGGATGTGATTCCTGAACCGGTCCTCGAACACCATGATGGTGTCGAATGCCACCGAGCCGCAGATCAGGGCCCGTCCACCGGCCTGTGCATGCTGAGTCAAAACGCTGTTCTCCTTCGGGCTGCCAAAGTATGTTGGCCAAGTTTGTTGGAAAAGGCGGGCATCGTCCGCGTCGGCCATTGGCGACGCGGCCTACTTGCGAGCCGCCGGGATTGTAGGCGCCCGCTGCCCGTCCTACTACCTGACAGTTCCATCGGCCCCGCGCGAGCGCCGAATGGATTACCGATGAACCCGTAGGTCGGTTCAAGCGTTAAGCGCTATCCAAGGCGGGGTCCGCCCCAGGGGAGTGACGGATTGATCAACGTGGAGCCTCGCAACCGCTTCGATCGCTCGACCAGGCACAGCGCGTCGCCGGATGACGACGGCTCGGCCGGTGCCGGCGCTGGCGCCGGGGCCGAGCCCCAGGCGGCGCCCGCAGGACCGGCCATTCTCATCGTCGAGGATGAGGGCATCGTGGCGCAGGACCTCATGGAAGCCCTCACCCGCCTCGGCTACCGCATCAGCGGCGTGGCCAGCGAAGGTACGCAGGCGGTGGCGATGGCGACCCAATTGCGGCCCGAACTGGTGGTCATGGATGTGAGCCTGCGAGGCGAGATCGATGGCATCCAGGCAGCGCGCATGATGCAGGAACGCTCGCATGTGCCCATCATCTTTCTCACCGGCCATCGCGACAGCGAGACGTTGCAGCGGGCGGTGCTGACCGGTCCGCTGGGTTACCTCATCAAGCCCTTCCAGGAAGACGAGCTGCGCTGTGCGATCGAGGTGGCCATCCACAAGCATCGCGCCGAACAGGCCATCCGCGAGCGCGAAGAGGAATTGCGCCGGAGCGCCGAGCTGCTGCAGAACCTCTCGCTGATCGACGAGCTCACCCAGCTGCGCAATCGCCGCGGCTTTTTCGAGTTGGCGCAGCAGGCGCTGAAAGTCGCCCAGCGCGAGCATTACTCGATGGGCGTGTTCTTCATGGATTTGAACGGCCTGAAGCGCATCAACGACACACTCGGCCACCAGGCTGGCGACCAGGCGCTGCGCGATACTGCCGAAGTATTGCGCGATACATTTCGCAGCTCGGACATCCTGGCGCGCATCGGCGGCGACGAGTTCGTCGCCATGGCTCACGTGCACTCCACTCCGGACCTGCACGCCCTGGCCAGCCGCCTGCGCGATCATCTGCAGATCTTCAACCAGACCCACCGTCGCCCCTACCCGCTGAACATCAGCGTGGGCATGACGCTGGTCGACATCCCCACCGACGAAGACCTCGAATCGCTGCTGGCGCGTGCCGACGCGGCCATGTACGAAGAAAAGCGCGCCGTCTCCAGCCGGGCCTGAGTCTCGCAACTGCCTCCCGCGAGGCAGCGGGCTATCATGAGCGCCTCGATCCGCGCCTCATGAGACCCCGCCGATGTCGAATGCCATTGCCACCGACGATCCCGCACGGTGGCTGGAAACCGTCGCCACTGCCGATCCAGAACGTGTCCTGCTGGAGACGGGCGAGGGGCGCCGTCTGAATTATGGTCAAATGGCCGCCCTCACCCGTCGGCTCGCGGGATCCCTCGCAACGCTGGACGTGAAGCCCGGCGATCGCGTCGTCGCCCAAGTCGAGAAATCCGCCGAAGCGATCGCGCTGTATCTGGCGTGCCTGCAGCTCGGCGCGACCTTCGTTCCTCTCAACACGGCATACACCTTCGCCGAGCTCGAATACTTTCTTGGCGACGCCGCGCCGACTGTCGCAGTCGTACGGCCGGCCGATCGACAGCACGTGCAGGCGATCGCGGCGGCGTGCGGCGTCAAGCATGTAGAAACATTGGACGATCGTGGCGGCGGCTCGCTGCTCGACATCACCGGCACGGCGCCGGAGAACTCGACGCACGATCCATCCACCCTGGCGGCACTGCTCTACACCTCCGGCACCACCGGCCGCTCCAAAGGCGCGATGCTCACCCGAGCCAATCTGGCCTCCAATGCAACGACATTGGCGCAGGCCTGGCGCTTCAGCGCCAGCGATGTGCTGTTACATGCGCTGCCCATCTTTCATGTGCACGGCTTGTTCGTCGCCATCAATACCGTGCTGGCATCGGGCAGCTCGATGCTGTTCCTGGCGAAGTTCGATGCGGATCAGATCGTCCGCCTGCTGCCTCGTGCCACTGTGATGATGGGCGTGCCGACGTTCTACACGCGCTTGTTGCAACATTCGGGGCTGACCCAGGACACGGTTCGCAACGTCCGCCTGTTTGTTTCGGGCTCGGCGCCGCTGCTGGCCGAGACGCATCGGGAATTCCAGGCGCGCACCGGCCACGCCATCCTGGAACGGTACGGCATGAGCGAGACCCTGATGAACACGTCCAATCCGCATGACGGCCGGCGGATTCCCGGATCGGTCGGGCCGGCGTTGCCCGGCATCGAAGTGCGTATCGCGGATCCGGAGAGTGGTGCGCCCTGCAACGAGCCGGACGCGATCGGCATGATCGAAGTGCGCGGCCCCAATGTGTTTTCCGGCTACTGGCGCATGCCGGAGAAAACCGCGGCCGAGTTTCGCAAGGATGGCTTCTTCATCACCGGCGACCTCGGCAAGCGCGATGCGCAGGGCTATGTTTTCATCGTCGGCCGCGGCAAGGACCTGATCATCACCGGCGGCTACAACGTCTATCCCATCGAGGTCGAGCTGGAAATCGATGCGCTGCCGGGCGTGACCGAAAGCGCCGTCATCGGCGTGCCGCATCCAGATTTTGGCGAAGGCGTCACCGCGGTGGTCGTGCCCGACAAGAACGCGCCGCTGGACGAAGCGACCCTGCGCGCGGCGCTCGAACCCAGACTCGCCAGGTTCAAACTGCCCAAGCGCATCGTGTTCGTCGCCGAGCTGCCCCGCAATACCATGGGCAAAGTACAAAAAAGCGCCCTGCGCGAACGCTATCGTGACCTTTATAACTAATCAGGAATTTTCAGCATGACCGCCACCTTGATCGATGGGCGCGCCGTCGCCGAACGACTGCGCGAACGCGTTGCCGCCCGTACCGCCGAGCTCGCCACGCAGGGCGTGATTCCAGGGCTGGCAGTGGTGCTGGTCGGCGACGATGCCGCCAGTCAGGTGTATGTCGGCAGCAAGACCAAACAAGCCGCCGCCGCCGGCCTGAAACACTTCGATCATCGCTTGCCGGCGACCACCAGCACGTCAGAGTTGATTGCCCTGGTTGACCAGCTGAATGCGCGCAGCGACGTGCACGGCATTCTGGTGCAGCTCCCCCTGCCGGCAGGTGTAGACAGCGCGGCGGTGCTCGCCGCCATCGACCCGGCCAAAGACGTCGACGGCTTTCATGCGGTCAACGCCGGCCGGCTGGCGCTCGGCCAGGACGCCACCGTGCCGTGCACGCCGCTCGGCTGTTTGATCCTGATTCGTGAAGTCACGCGCGACCTCGCCGGCAAACGCGCCGTCGTGGTGGGACGATCCAACATCGTCGGCAAGCCCATGGCGCAGCTGCTGTTACAAAACGACTGCACTGTAACGATTGCGCACTCGCGCACGCGCGATTTGCCACAGCTGTGCCGCGAGGCCGAGATTCTGGTGGCGGCGATCGGGCGACCGAAAGCCATTGCCGGCGACTGGATCCGCCCGGGCGCCATCGTCATCGACGTGGGCATCAATCGCATCACGGGCGCGGACGGCAAGAACAAGCTGGTGGGCGATGTCGATTTCGACGCGGCGCTGTCACATGCGGGTGCAATCACGCCCGTGCCCGGCGGCGTCGGGCCAATGACCATCGCCTGCCTGCTGATGAATACGGTGAACGCAGCCATCCGCTCACGAGCGGGCGCGCTCGGCCCGCTCATCGGCGTCAATTAATCCTGCGCTAACGTGGTGCGTGGCCGGGCGCCACGCATTTCCCAAGACTAGGTGCACAGGCTCGCCCGGCCGGGAGAGCCTGTGCCTTTATTAAAAGAAATTTATTCGACTTCGCCGGCGCTGTCGCCGTTGCCGATCGTGGCAGACAGCTTGTCGATGATTGAATAAAGCGACGCGCGCTCCGATTCGCTCAGCGTCAGCAACATGTCCGCCTGACGTTTGCGTGCCACGGGCAGCACCTCTTTGTACAAGGAGGTGCCTTTGGGCGTGATGGAGACCATCACCGGCGCGGCCAGCGCTTCGGTCGAGCGCGCACCGCGATCCTTGATGGTTTTGGTCTTGGTCAGCCCGCGCGTCGCCATGACTCGCAATGTCCTGCTCACCTGTCCTTTGTCCATGCCGCTGCGGACCGTCACTTCCGAGAAGCGCATCGGCGCAAAGCGCGCTACCAGCGCCAGCAGGCGCCACTCCGGCAAGCTCAAATCGAATTGTTCGAGATAGGGCTTGGTGAGATTGGTGCGCAAGGCGTTCGACAGCCGCGTCAATCGGAACGTGAGGAAGTCCTCCACGTTCAGATGCGAGCCACTGCGCGACACCGCGGCCCAGGGCGAGGATGTTTTGGTCGTTGACCGCTGACGCGGCTTCTTCTGCGAAGCTTTCACTGACGTGCCAATTCGGCGCTGGCCGAGAAAATTAGGAGGACGCGGATTCTGCCGCAAGCAATCGCGATTGAATAGAACATCGCACCAAACAATGTTGTAAACATGGCGTTCTCGACACTTTTCTCGCGTTATGCAATGACCAGCAAACGCTGAACGCGGCGAGAATGTTTCTGCGCGAGAATTTGCCGTGTTTTCTGGGTCGGTTCAGCAGTCGCACCCGGCGCGGACCTGACAAAATTTGTCCATTTGTTGCACGCCACACGCTATCTGCCTGTTTGCACGCCGCGAACCGCAAGTGACGTTTCACGGCCACGCACACAGCCGGGACACTTAGAAAAAAAACTGATGCGGCCATAAAAACGGGCTGCTATGTTCCGCCGCGCTCCGTGGAACGCTTCATGCAACAACCAGAAGCCCAAGCTCGCGTCATAGAAGAGTGGTTCCGATTGCCGGAATCGCGGCGGCTGCACGCGACCGATGCGGTCGTATTCGCGTTCAGGTTGTTACAGGACCAGCCGGAGATGTTTGCGCGCAACCGCGAGCGCGAGCCGGTCAATCACGACGTGATCGTCGGCTGGCTGATGCCTTATCTGAACAGGCAGCCGAACTGAACGGGTTCAGGCGCCCTGCAAGGCCTGACTGATCCCGCTCACCGTCGCCAGCAGCCCCGACAACAGCTCTCGATCTTCGCGCTTGCCGGCGCGCCAGCGCCGCAGCAGGTCGACCTGTGTCAGATGCATGGGATCGATGTACGGGTTACGCAGCACGATGGAG
The DNA here is from genome assembly GCF_003104955.1 of Steroidobacter cummioxidans. Classification (NCBI taxonomy): domain Bacteria; kingdom Pseudomonadati; phylum Pseudomonadota; class Gammaproteobacteria; order Steroidobacterales; family Steroidobacteraceae; genus Steroidobacter; species Steroidobacter cummioxidans. Next base: position 29,111 of record NZ_LSRW01000018.1, read on the forward strand.
CGCTGGACCGTCGCGGCGCCCTCCAGCAACTGCTGGCAACAGCGAATATTCAGCACCTGCTGGCGGGCCAGCTCGTATTCGGCACGCAGGATGGGAATGAAGCGACGGTACTTTTCATCCACCAGCTGCTCATAAGCACGCGCGATATCCATATCGGCGCGCGCCAGCGACAGCTCGACATCGTCGATGAGATTGGTAAAGAAGAACCAGTTCTCGTGCATGTCGCGCAATACCGCGTCGCCGAGCGTGCGCGCTGCCAGCGCCAGCGCCGAGCCGGCGCCGAACCAGCCGGGCATCATGTAACGACACTGCGACCATGCATGCCACCAGGGAATGGAACGGATGGCGGCGATGCCGACTCGATCCAGCCGCGACACGGGGCGTGAGCCCAGCTGCATGCGCTCGATCACATCGATGGGCGTGAGCTGGCAGAAGAAGTCATGGAACTCGGGATCGTCGAACACCATGGCGCGATACACACGCGAGCTTTCCTTGCTCATCAGCTCCATGGCGTCGCGCCAGGCCGGCTCGACTCGTTCCGGCGGCATCACGCCCGCACGCGACAATGACAATGCATTGAACGCCTGCTCGAACACGCGTAGCGCGATCGGGCGCAAGCCATACTTCTCATTGATCAGCTCGCCCTGCTCGGTCATGCGCAGGCGGCCACGACGCGCATCGTTCGGAGCGCTTCTGACCAGCACTTCGGTGCGACCGCCGCCGCGATCGATGCCATCGGCCTGACCGTGAAACAGCGTCAAGTCGATATCAGCCGCGTCCGCGGCAGCAAATAGCGACTCCTGCGCCTGACGGATCAGCCAGCGCGCGCGCATGATGCCGCTTTCCTTGTTGCTCGCGGAATAACCAATCATCACGTACTGATGATTGGCGCGGCCCTTGAGGTGACGTTTGTATACCGGCTCCTCGAACAGCTGTTTCATCATCTCGCCGCAGCGTTGCAGCGATTCCGCCGATTCGAACATCGGCGCCACGTCGGTCGGCACATCGCCAGTGCGGCGATCGGCGGTGTCGGCCCAGCGGGCCAGCAACAGCACCGACAGGATGTCGTCGATACCCTGGGTCGAGCTGACGACATAGGCCCCGATCGCGTCGTCGCCGTAGCGATGGCGGCAATGGGCCAGCGCTTCGAGCACCCACAGACTGCGCTTGCCGCTCGCATCGAGCACGTTGGTGGGACCTTCATCGCGCTCGAGCGCATGCCGCAAGCGATCCGTGCGCTCGCCGCTAGGGCGAGTCGCCCATCCGGCATCGTTGAATCCCTGGCCGATGACGGCGCGATGCGCACTGGCGTTCTGACGAAGATCCAGCGTGGCCAGATGGAAACCAAACGTGCGGATACGTCGGATCAGTCGACGTACCTGGAACATTCCCGCGTGCTCGCCCTTGTTGGCGCGCAGGCTGTCGGAGATCAGATTGATGTCGCCGAGGAACTCGTTGACGCCCTCGTATTGATTGGCGCGCCCGTCGTATGTCGCGCGCAGCCGCTCCATCACCTGCCCCAGAAATACACGATAGGGCATGCGATCGTGGCGGACCGGCGACAGGCTGCCACCGGAGCGCAGCAGTACCGAATAATGCTCGACGCGCGCTATCAGCTCGGGCGCGACGCCAACGCGCGATGCGCTTTGTGACAACGCTTCCGAGAGGCTTTTGCACTCGAGGAAATAGTTGTTGACGATGATCTGCTGGTGGCGCGCGACGGTCTCGCGCAGCGCCTTGGCATGAATGTCCGGATTGCCGTCCATGTCGCCGCCGACCCAGGAGCCGAAGCGCAGGATCTCCGGCAATTCGCGATCGCGCGCTTCCGGACCGTAGGCCTGTTCGAGCGCGGTCTGGATCTCCTCGTAGAACGTCGGAACGATCTTGTAGAGCACTTCGGCGATGAAGAAGAGCACGTGCTCGCGCTCGTCGGCGACGGTCAGACGCTCGCGTGAATTTTCCGCCGTCTGCCAGCCCGAAGTGATCTCGTTACGAATGCGATCCCACAGTATGCGCGCCTCGTTCGCGTTGCGCGACAAGCCGAGCTGTTTCAACAACAGCTGCGCGATCTTCTGTTGCTTGCGCAGGATGGTGCGACGGGTGGATTCGGTGGGATGTGCCGTGAACACCGGCTCGATCCACATCTGCAGCATCAGGCGCCAGACGTCTTCCAGCGACAGGCCCTGCGCCTTGAGCTTGTTGACGGCCTCGATGATGCCGCCGGGCTGGGTCTTGCCTTCGTTGAAATACTGGCGACGGCGGCGGATGCGATGCACCTTCTCCGCCATATTGACCATCTCGAACCAGGTCGAGAACGCACGCACCAGATCGCGTGCCTGCCCCGGCGGCACATTGCGGGTGCGCTCGGTCAGTTCACGGCCGCTGGCGGTGTCGCCTTCCCGGCGGGCAATGGCCGATTGCCGGTCGCTCTCCACGGCTTCGTACAGAGCGTCGCCGCCCTGCTCGCGAATGACCTGGCCCACCAAGGCGCCGAGCATATGGACGTCTTCCCGCAGGTCGGCGTCTTTCTGCGGAAAACTGATGTCGGAGCGAGGCATAGGGGGCGCGGAGTTTAGCAGAGAGTGCCGCCGCACCGACTGTCGGCATCAGGCAACGCGCGCCGGAAATGTCTTCAGCAATGACTGTTTACAGGTGCTGCAGGCTCCCGGCTCGAGCCGCGGCAGGGTGCTGTCGGCAGGGATTGCCAGGGTCTGCTGGGCATCCTCGATCTCCTCCCATGCGCCGAGGCGGACTTGAATGCGCCGACACCACATACAACAGCGCAGGCTGCGCTCGTCGCGCGGATAGGCCGGATCGAGCAATGCCACCGCCGGCCTTGCCTCGCGCCACACCGGCTCGCATACGTGACGAATGGAGCCATCGGCGAGCCGACTGAGCTCGATATCGATGAGACGTCGCTCATCGACGCGATCGGCGCGCGTCGGCACGAACACACGGCCACCGACCGCCCGGACACGGTTGTAAAGCAATTCCCACAATTGGCGCACGACACCGTCGGGAATGCGATCCCAGATCGGGCGACCGATCACTTCGGACAAAGCCGGTCCCTCGCCGCGTGCCGGCGCCATGAAACGGCTCCAGGCAGGATTGACGAACACGACCTGGTCCAGTGCATCGATGATGTAAATGGGGCGGGGATCCGCGCAATCGTTGACCATAAACCATCACGACCGCGGGTAGCTGGACAAGTGGACGAAAACGCCGCCGTGACCAGTCCCATGATCGGCCCGGTGTCAGATTCGGCCCATGAGGCTCGCCCTGAATGCCGCCCCCGCCCGAGCGCGGTATGCGACTGATACGATCGCCAACACCCACCTCAAGCCGTGCCGCAGCCGCCTGATCTTTGCTGCGCCCCGAAGCGTTGTTTAGGACGAGAAGCCCATGACTCTGACAGGACAAATCGCTGTTTTTCTGGGTGCCACAGTGCTGGCCGTACCGATGTTTCGGCGTCTGCGGCTGAGTTCCATCCTGGCGTATCTGGCGGCCGGTGTCGCGATCGGGCCATTCGGGCTGGCAGTGATCGACGATATCGAAGGCGTGATGCACCTCGCCGAGTTTGGCATCGTGCTGCTGTTGTTCGTCATCGGCCTGGAATTACAGCCATCGCGACTGCGCGCGCTACGCCGCTCCATTTTCGGGCTCGGCGTGCTGCAGGTCGTCAGCACCACGATCGCTCTCACCTGCATCGCATATTTACTGGGCCTGCCGATGAATGCGGCGTTCGTCACAGGCTTCGCGCTGTCGCTCTCGTCCACGCCGCTGGTCCTGCAACTGCTGGCGGAGCGCCACGAGTTGAATACACAACACGGCCGCCCGGCTTTCGCCATCCTGCTGTTTCAAGATATTGCAGTGATGCCAATGCTTGCTGTGCTGCCGATGTTGGGCACGACCGGGGCCACGCAATCGCTCGGCGCCACGTTGCTGGGCACCGCCAAGGGCCTGGGCGTGCTCGCGTTGCTGATATTCGGCGGCCGTTACGTACTGCGTCCGCTGCTGAGATTCGTCGCTGAAACCAAAGTGTCCGAGGTGTTCACCGCGGCCGCTTTGCTCGTGGTCATCGGCACCGCACTGCTCGTGAATGCGGTTGGAATGTCCATGGCGCTCGGCGCGTTCGTCGCCGGCCTGCTGCTCGCCGAAAGCGAATATCGCCACGAGCTGGAGGCGGACATCGAGCCGTTCAAAGGACTGCTGCTCGGCCTGTTCTTCATTTCCGTGGGCATGACCACCAACATCAGCGTGCTGCTCGAGCAACCGCTGCTGATCGCGAGCCTGGTCATTGGCTTGCTCGCCATCAAGGCACTGTTGTTATGGGGTCTGGCGCGCCTCGCGGGACTGCCAGCGCGAAATGCCTCGCCGCTCGCCGTATCGCTGGCACAAGGAGGTGAATTCGGCTTCGTGCTGTTCGCGCTCGCCGTCGGCGATGGCGTCATGGAACGAAGTCTGGCGCAGACCCTGGTGATCGTCGTGACCATCTCGATGGCAATGACGCCGCTGCTCATCAAGCTGCACTCCGCACTCATCGAGCCGCTCTACACCAAGGGCGAAGCGGCGCGCGATTTTGACACCATCGACGATCCCAACAGCCGCGTACTGATCGCAGGCTTCGGTCGCGTCGGGCAGATCATCGCGCGCGTACTTCGCATGCGACGCATCTCCTTTACGGCGTTGGAAGCGAGCGTCTCACAAGTCGACTTCGTGCGTCGCTTCGGCAACAAGGTCTACTACGGCGATCCGTCGCGGCTGGAGTTGCTGCAAGCTGCCGGTGCCGCTCGTGCGGAGATCTTCGTCCTGGCGATGGACGACATCGAGGCGTCGGTGCGCACCGCCGAGCTCATCCAGAAACACTTCCCGCATCTGAAAATCTTCGCGCGCGCCCGCAACCGTCAGCACGCGATCCGGCTCATGGATCTGGGCGTGCGTTATTTCATGCGCGAGACCTACTACTCCAGTCTCGATATGGCGCAGAACACGCTCGAAGCATTGGGCCTGTCGCGCACCGAAGCACTGGAAAGCATCCGACGTTTCGATGTTCACGACCGCAAGCTGCTGGAACAGCAACGACAGGCCGGCGATGACGAGCAGAAATTGATTCAGACGGCGCAGCAGGCGGCGCACGAGTTGGAAGGTCTCTTCGAAGAGGATCTGCGTGGTGCCGATTCAGACGGCACGGACCGGGAGGAAACTCAGGCGACGGCTTGAACGGTTTCAGTTGCCGACTTCGTCGTCGACGTCGGCCTGGAAATCGCTGTAGAACTCTTCGACACAGCTGCGGCAGATGGTCGCCGCCGGCGCTTCGATCAGGCCTTCGACCTCGAACGGACGCTTGCCACAGAAGGAACATTTCAAGCCGGCCGTTTCCGAGTCGTAGTACGCCAGCGCTTCCTCGAGGCTGACATGGGTGTCGATCCAGCGCTCGCCGACGCCAGGATAGATCCGCTCGACGGCCTGCTTCGCCTGCTCGACGGTTTCCGCGTCCGAGATGCCGAGCGAAATCCAGTCCTCGTCGCAATGGAACACCAGCGGGCCGGGCTGCGCTCCCAAGCCCACCGCGATCGCCAGCCGCGGCACATGGGCGATCATCGCCTCGTCGGTGAACAGCGAGCTGGGATGGCAATAAGGAATGTCGTCCACGAACGCATACGACACCACTCGCGCTGCGTCGATCACGGGCGGAGGCGGATTTCGTCGGTCGTTGCTCATGCGTGTGGATATGGGGACGCGGTTCGAAATAGGAACGTCAGAAGCGCGAATAAGATCCGTGGATTCCTCACAGTACGCCACCGTCCTCGGGCTGTGATGCCCGCCTCCTGTCCAGAGTGTGCCTTCCGGCGCACCGAAGGGGTCCTTTAACCTTAAGACTTATCGATGGGTCATAGATTCCGGCAAGCATGCATTCTGGCAGCGTGGTAATTACCCAGGCCGATACTGCGGAACTCATCACGCTGGTCCGCGAGTTGTTCAAAGAATACGCGTACGCCCTCGGCATTGATCTCGAATATCAAGGATTTGCCGCCGAACTCGCGGCGTTGCCCGCGCCGTACGCGCCGCCGCTCGGAGCGTTGTTCATTGCATACGTGGATGGTGAAGTCGCCGGCTGTGCCGCGCTTCGCCCGTTGCGGGATGGCGTGGGAGAAATGAAGCGCCTGTATGTGCGCCCCAACCATCGCAAGGTAGGCCTGGGCAACCACCTGATCGATGCCGTCATCGCCGCCGCGCGGCAAGCAGGTTTCGATCAGCTGCGTCTGGACACCTTAGCCAGCATGACCTCGGCGCAAGCGCTCTATCGCAAGCTCGGCTTCGTCGAAACGCCGCCCTACAACGACAAGTATCTGCCCGGCACGCGCTTCTTTGCACTGGCCCTGAAATAAACAAGGCCTCTGCCATGACGGAAGAGGCCCTGGCTATCGATCGGCCGTGACTATTACGGGAGGTACTCGATCGGCTTGGTAACCGTGATCGTGCCGACGTCCTTCGCTTCGAAGCGGAACAGCTTCACGCGGGCCACCAGTTTGCGTTCCAGCTCAGGGTCGTTGAGGTCGCTGGAAACGACTTCGCAGCGTTGCACCGAACCGTCCGGCGCGATGGTCAGCTGAAGCACGACCTTGCCTTGCAGTTCCGGCTTGTCGCGCCGAGCGCGCTGGTACATCGTATCGATGGCGCCCTTGTTGCGGACAAAGACCAGCTCGATCTCCTCTTCGCTACGTGTCGGCTTGTTGCTGCCCGCGCCACGCTGCACTTTGTCCTCTGCCTGCTGAGTGAGCACGGCCGAGGTCACTTGCGTTGTGGTGTGACCTTCGAGAGCACCCTGACCGCCACCATAGCCGCGGCTCAGCGCCGCGGTGTTGATACCGCCGCTGCTCGCGCCGACTTTCGAGGTCAGCAGCGAACGTTCCGAACGCGTCGACTCACCCACTTTGCCAGTAAGATTCTTGGTCTGCGCGGCTTTGTCGATCACCGCCAGGTCACGCAGATCGGCGAGCTGATCCGCCACGTTCGCCATCTGCTTTTGGGCGCGCTCACGAGCGGTCGGCTGCGGCTTGGGCTCGGGCTTCGGCTGCTCCACCGGCTTGATCGGCTCGGGCTTCTTCTCTTCGACCTTGGGCGGCGGAGGCGGCGGTGGCGGCACCTTCTTCTCGATCACCAGCTTGACGATGCGATCCGGAATCTCCGGCGCCTTGATCAAGGACTTCTCCGGCACCGGCAGCAAAGGAATCAGGATCGCGAAGATGGCGAACACGATGAACGCGTTGCGCACCACCTTGCGGAAGCGAGCCTCGACTTCCTCGGTCGGCGACCAAGGCAAGTCATACAAGCGATAGTAAGGGGCGAGTGTGCTCATGAGTTAACTACCCGCCGCACCGGTGAACATCGCGGCGCGAGCACTCGCGTTCGGCCCGATTTTCGGACCTGCGCCTTCACGCTCCACGACTGCCAGCGACACCTTGCCGTAATCCGCATCGGTGCACGTCGCCATGATCTTGCGCAGCACGCTGTACGGCGTGCCGCGATCGCCCATGATGGTGACTTCGCGATCCTTGATCTCCTGCTTGGCCGCGTCCACCAGCACCGTGTCGGCCTGGCCCTGCAGCGCCTGCTTCAGCGGCTGAATGACCGCGTCCGGCGAGCTGATCACATCGGCAACCTTGGCGATGGCTTTGCCATCCACCAGCAGATCCTCCTTGGTGACCATCACCACCACGCTCGGTCGCGGCTTCTTGTCCGACAGCGATTGCGGGATGGCAATGGCCTTGGTGTTCGGCAGGATGTCCACGTCGGAGTTGTGCACGAGCAGGAACACCGTAAGGATCATCAGCATGTCGATGAACGGCACCAGCGTCATGTGGCCGGCCGCTTCGGCGCCGCCATGCTTGCGACTGCGGTGTCGTTTGATTCGATTGATCATGTCGGCGCGTCTCCCACGGACACATCCGGGAACAGCTCGCCATAACTGAAGCTGTTCTCGGCCACGCTGAAGACACGCACCGTGTCCATCACCTGCACCAGCGTGTCATAGGCAATATCCTGCTCCAGCAGGATGGTCGCGTCGGTCTTGTCGGGATACTTGGTCTTCACCAGCTTCAGGTAATCCTGCAGCCCGACCAGATCGTAGCTGCCGCCCGTGGTCGGCACGGTCCTGAGTAGTCCGGTGCCGCGATCGGCAATCTCGATCTTGTCCTTGCGAATGATCACTTCCAGATTCAACCCCTCGGGCAGGTCCGGCACCGCACTGTCGGCGCCCGGCAGGTTGAGCTCCAGAATATTCGTCTTGGTGAACACCGCGGTGAAGATCAGGAAGAACACCAGGATGATCATCATGTCGATCATCGGCACGACATTGATCTCGTGCCGGCCGCGATAGCGCGCATGGTTGCGCATCACGCGCCGCTGTGCCTTGGACTGAGCCATTGTCTATCCCTTTAACGCGGACCGGTGGCGTTCCAAACTATCAGGCGACGCCGTGAGCGGCGCGACCGCGCGGCTGCGCCGGCGCCATGTCGTCGTTGCCGACATCCACGTCCTGACGACGCTCCACCACCGAGTTCATGAACTTCACCGAGGCGATCTCCAGGCTGTCGATCATCTTGGTGGTCTTGGCTTCCAGGAACATGTGCGCCAGCAACAGCGTGATGGCGACGAACAGGCCCGAAGCGGTGTTGTTCATGGCGACCGAGATGCTGGCGGCCAGCAGGCTGGCCTTTTCCGCCGGGTTGGCCTGAGCGATCGAGGCGAACGCCGCGATCAGGCCGATGACGGTGCCGAGCAGACCGATGAGCATGCCGATGTTCGCCAGCGCCGACAGATAGTGAGTGCGCTTTTCGGCGCGCGGAATGATTTCGAGCAGGCTCTCGTCCATGGCCTTCTCGACGTCATCGCGACGACGGGCGCTCGCGAGGCGCGCGATGCCGTAGTTCAGCACGGTCGCGATCGACGACTTGGACTTGGAGGTGATGGCCACCACCTGCTTGAAGTTGCCGTTGTTGATCAGCGGCACCACCTGCGCCCACAGACGACGGTTCTGGGTCGTCTCGTTGGTCAGGTAGATGAAACGCTCGATGGTGATAGCGACGCCGATCACGAAGATGGCGGCCAGCGGATACAGGAAGAATCCTCCCTCGCGGAAGAAATTCACCATGAAATGTATCAATTCCATCGTCTTGAAACTCCTATGCGGTGCGGTACTCGAATCCGAAACGGGCGCAGCCGATGCTGAATGCGCAATGAGGCCGGCTTTATCGCCTTACATAAATACGTGTGCTGCGACCTACTTCTCAGTGCGCGGAGGTTGCGAAACGGCTGCATCGGCGCCGCCGTTGATTGCACCGTAGTAGGTCACTTCACGACGAAAAACGTCACGATCGACGGGCGTCAGTGCCTCATCCAGCAGCGTATTGAACGGCTGCGCGGGCAGGTCGCCGAGATCGGATTTCTTCCAGGGCACCACGTACATGACCTTTGGCAGCTCGCGGTTGCCGGTCACGGTCGTGGTATCCAGATCGAGTCGATCGTTGCGCACGATGGCTTGCGGGCCACTGGCACGCTGGGCCGGCGCTGCGGACTTGCTCGTGTCGACCGCGGGACCGGCCTGCGTCGCCTCTTCGGACAAGGTGGGCTGTTCGGCCGCGACTACGGCGGCGGAGCTGAAGATCAGTAGTAAAGGCAGAGTGAAACGCATTGTGCTCATCCCATGACTCGTTTCGATGGGCTCATTCGGCAGTCTGGGCACTTCGCGGCTCGGCGCCGATCCGTTTCTTCAGCTCGGTCACCCAGCCATTGACCTTCGCGTCCGGCGCGCTGGCCGTGGCCAGATAACGCTCATACGCTTCCAGCGCCCGCTGCGGCTCCTGCAAATACAGATCGCACAGCACGCCAAGATTCAACCAGGCGAGCGAGTAATTCGGATCGATCTGCACCGCCCGCGTATAGGCATCGCTCGCGTCCTGGAACTTGCCCAGCTTGCGCTGAACGATGCCGAGTTGATTGAACGCAGCCGCGTTGTTGCCGTTGCGCGCAATGGCATCCCGAATGACTTTTTCCGCTTCCTCCAGCTTGCCGGCCTTGGCGTGCAGGATGCCAAGATTCAGCAGCGGCCCGGAATACGATGGATACGCAGTCGCGAGCGCGCGGAATCCCTGCTCGGCCGCGGCGAGATCGCCGGAGCTCATCGCCGTCACCGCTCGCTCGAACTGTTGCACCGCTTCGGGAGGTAACACCGGCTCGACCGGCACGCCTGCTGCCGCTTCGGCAGCCATCTTGTCCTGCTTCGCCGAGCCGCTCGGCGTGGATCCGCAGCCGGATAGCAACAGACCGAGCAGCGCGCTGACCAACAGACCGCGGCCAATGTGGCTATGCCGTTGCGAGTGAGCGCTGTTAAGGCAACGTCGGCACATAGTCTTCACTGATCTCAGTCTTGGCGTAACGTGCCGGCTTCAACTTGGCCAGCACATCGAAGCTGCGTTGAATCCATTGGTCATAGATGCCATCGCCGGTGCGCCCGGCATTGGTCTCGTGCAACTCGATGGCCTTCTCCTCGAACGGGAACGCCTGTTCCTCGAGCAGCACGTCGTACTGCTCCCTGGCGTCCTCATCCAGGTTCTTCGGCCGCTCCGAAGCCATCAGGTCCGCGCCCAGCTGCCGATACAACTCGGCCATGCCATAGGTCGCCTGCGTGGTCACCTCGGCGACCCCGTAGTCGAGCGCCTGACCATAGACTGCGAGAGTTCGCTCCATCGCGTCGCGCTTGCTCTTCAGCGACTTGTTCAACGGCACCGTCAGCTTGATCGAATTGAACAACGCGACCGGTGGGTCGGCGGTTTCAATGGTCGCCTTCGCGGCCAGATACTTACTGCGATCGGTACGAGCCGCGCCGGCCGTTTTGTCGGCCCGAATGATTTCGTCGAGCCACTGCGAACGGACCTTCACATCGTTCTGCGCTTTCGCCATATCGGCGAGCTTCTGGCGCGCCTCCATCGCCGGATCGAGCGGCGACGGATATTGCTTCACATAGCTGGCATATAAACGGGCCGCATTGGTCGGCGACGCCGCTTTGTCATAGAGCTCGGCCGCCTGCCACAGCGCGGCGCGTCGCACTTCGACAGGCTCCTGGTCACGCGCAGCCACTCGCTCCAACTCGGCAGCGGCCTGCGTGCCACGACCCAATTCGAGATAAGCCACCGCGAGCGAGCGCGTCGCATCCGGCACCAGCTCGTGATTGGGATAGTTGCGACGGAAGGTCTCCAGGACCTGCGCAGCGCGATCCCATTCTTTGTTTTGCAACAGGATGCTGGCAGCGTCGTACTCCGCGTTCGAGCGCGCCTTCGAGTTCGGCGCCAGCGCGGCGACGCGCAGGAAGTCATCGACCGCCCCGGCCGAATCGCCCGCGGTGCGCTTGGCTTCCGCTTGTTTGTAAATCGATGCGGCGATGCGCTCTTCGATGTTGGCGCGATCCGGATCGTTGGCGGGCAAGAAGCCCTGTACCTTCACGTACGCCACTTCAGCTTCGCCGAAGCGACCGCGATCGAACAGCGAGTGCGCCAGCAGCGTGGTCGCCGTGCGCTGGAACTTGCGATCCACCGGCGGAGTGCGCTCGAGGATGCTGGTCGACACTTCGATCACCCGCTCGAAATCGTTCAGCGCGAACAAATCTTCGTCGGCCTTGGTCTGCACGCGCGCCGACTCAGGGTGCTCGGGGAAACTGGTCGCGAACATCAGCGCGCTTTCGATGCCCTGCTGATGCCATACCGCCTTCGGCTGACCCTGTAACGTCGGCTCATGCTTCTGATACGAGACCAGCGCGGCATAGCCGGCCGCCGAGGCTTTCGGATGCGTCGGATAGTCATACGCAGCCGTTTCGTATTCCTTGGCCGCTTCGGCGAAGCGCCCGGACTCGAACAACACTTCACCCAGGGTGAAGCGATTTGCCGGCGCTTCCGGATCCTGCGGGAACGAATCGAGCATCGCGCGATACCAGCGCGCCGCGGATGCGTAGCTCTCCGGTTTCTTGTCCTTCTGCGCCGTCGCGTAGTAGTACTCGGCGAGATCTTTCTGGTTCGCCTTCAACTGCGCGGCCACTTCGGGCGCATCGGCTACCGTACGCTCACGCCAGAACGCGGAGCCGAACGCGTAACGCTCGACGAAAGACTGCTTGGCTTCGATGACCAGCGACGCCAGGCGGCCCTTCTGATAGGCATCGATGGTGCGCACCTGCAATGACGGCGCATAGCGATCGTCGGGGCGCCGCTTGGCGAAGGCCTCGAACGCCACCGCCGCGTCCAGATAACGCTCCTTTTCCAGATAGAAATCGCCGAGCGCCTCATACAGCAGATGCGCATATGGCGGATCGCCTCGCTGTGCCAGCGTGCCATCGAGCGTCGCCGGCCCATCGAGATCCGAGAAGCTGATCGCCATGGCGCGCAGCGCGTCGGAGGTCAGCTCGCGTTCGGCACGGCTCAACGAATCCCGTGCGCGCACCTGCCCATCTCGCACCAGTACGCGGTCGAGCAGGCGCATGAATGCGGCGACGCTTTCCTCGCCGAGGGATTGCTTGAACATGGACCAGCCGAGCTTGTACAAGCCCTGCTCGAAGAAGCCGGTGTCCGCGCCCGGCGTGGTCACCGCCACATACGCATTCTCGGCTTCGCGGTAGCGCCCCAGAGTGAACAGAATCTCGCCGCGACGGAACTGCGATTCGACGAACCATTGGCTGCGCGGATACGTCGTCACCAACTGATCGAGCACGGTCAGCGATTTCTCGAGCTCGCCTTTCGCTTCATAAGCACGCGCCAGCTGATACATGACGACGTCGTTGCGCTCGTAGCTCGAATAGGACTTGAGCAGCCCCTCGTACAACTGCACGGCCTCATCGACGCCAAGCCCGCCGAACGAACCCTCGGCAGTGCGCTCGCTGTCGTCTTCAACCTGCAAGTCGCCGAGACGACGCATCGCTTCGGCGCGCATCTTCTCGTTCTGCGATTCCATTTCCAGGAAGCGGCGGTATTGCTCGATCGCCTGCTGCGTCTTTACGTCGCTGGGGGGATCGGGATTGACCTTGATCTCTTTCTTGTCGAGATCACGAATGGTTCGCGGCGGCAGCTTCGCTGCAGGTTCCGCAGCCAACGCCGGCATGGCAATCGCACTCGACAGGGTCAGCGCGATCAGCATGCGCAGCTTGTGAGACCTGGTGACTGAAGCGCTCATTGCGCGCCTCCCTTGTCAGTGGCGCGCTCGCCGGTAGCGCTGCCGCTCGTCGCCGCCTTGTCGTAGATCGATGCCAGCGCGAAGCGCGCTTGTAACGAATATGCCGCGAGGCGCTGCTTCTGCGACTCCAGTTCCTTGATCGCAACCGCCGCGAGATATCGGTTCTGGGCCTGGGCAGTCGCTTCCAATCGCGCGCTCAAGCCATCGATACGCGGCGGCAGCGTGGCTACGCGACGCGCAAACTCCTCCGTGCGAGCGGGATAGTCGGCGCGTGCACGATCGACGAGCACCGAACGGCGACGCGCCTCTTTGTACGCGACATCCAGCTCACGCAGTTCCTTGCGCGCGCGCCACAAGCGAGCTTTGTAGCTGCCATTGAAATCCCACAGCAGCTTGCCCTTGATCAGACGCGCCTTCTCGCGCATCTCCTGCACCATCGGATCGCTCTGGTCCGCTTTCGCCAGCACAGCTTCGATCTGCTGCACCTTGGTCCATTGTTCCTGTTCACGCGAGGTCGCCAGCGCGGTCACATCGTTGTCGCGCTCGGTCGCGGCCAGGCGCGATTCCAACTCGTTCTTGTGCGCTTCCATCGCATCCAGATCGACGCTGTCCAGCATGCCCTGCAGGGCGGGCACACGCCGATCGAATGCACGATGCCGCGTATCCACCATGTCGTCGAATGCCTGCACGCTCAACGCCCAGGTCGCGAGATTGCGTTGCATGAGCTTGAGGTCGCGATAGTTCTTCAACCCTTCCTGGAACTCATGCGTCGCCAGCAGGTGATACAGATAGCGGGTCTCAGGCGCGTCCGGCAGATTCTGCAGCTGCCAGTACCAGCCCACCTGATCGGCCTGGTCGTTGTCCACGATGGCATCGAGCAGCTTGCCGTCGCGAATGGCCTGAATGGATTGATCGATGCGCTTGGATTCCGCTGCGAACGCTTCAACCGCGTTCACATACTGTTCCGCCGCCTGCCCGGTCGCCGCCAGCTGCGCGTATGCATACGGAATGGCGAGATACGATTCCTGCACCGCTGCATCGAGCATGTCGCGATCGCGCAGCTCCATCCAGGGCGCCAACGCCTTGTTGAACTTCTTCTCTGCCGAATCCGCCCAGCCCACCGCGAGCAGGGCCTTGTTCGATTGCGGGCCGGTCAGCCGCACCCGTTGTAAAACTTTCTTGGCGTCTTCGGGACGATTGCCCTTGAGCCAGGCGAAGCCGAGCGCAAGGTTGGCCTTGTCACGCAGCGCTGCCAGCTCTTCGGTCGGTGCGGCGATCTGACCGACTTCATTCAACAGCTCGGCCGCTTCCTCGACGCGGTCCTGCCGCACCAGCGCCACACCGATATTGAAGCGCGCGTAAGACGACCAGACGTCGCCTTTGCCCACCGGCTGCCACCGCTCCAACGCGCGAATCGCTTCGTCATAGCGGTTCAAATACATCAACACCTGCGCTTGCAGCAGATGACGCTCGGGCTCCAGATCGCCCGGCAGTGCGCCATGAATCGAAGCCAGCGCGGTCGCGGCGTCTTCGAGATAGTTGCGCTGATACCAGACCTTCGCGAGATAGAACCAGGCGCGGTTGCGCACATCGAGCGGCACGTTGTCGTTCAGCAGCGCCTTGAAGATGCGACCCGCCTCTTCATGCTGACCGAGCGACAGGTACAAGCCGCCCTTGAGCAGCTCGGCCTCCACGCCGTGATGACTCACGCGATTGAAATCCTGCGCGGCACCAAGCCGCGTCAAGGCCTGCAGATAGTCGCCCTGATAGAAGTAGAACAGCACGTCGCCCCAATGCAGATCGCGCACGACCTGCGGGGTGCCGACCAGGGGTCGCGGCTCAGGAGGCTTCTTCTCCTTGGCGCCGGCGCCGGTCGCGGCCAGTCCCAGGACTGGCGCGAGCAGCATCGCGACCAGTAATTTGTAACGTCGCCCCGGCACGGGTTATTCCCATTCCTTGACGATGAATTCGGGTTGCGCCTTGAGCGCCTTGTCGCTGATCTTGAGCTCGACGTACTTGGCGCCGACGCCCTTGTCGAGCTTGATGGTCGCGCCGCGCCGATAGTCACGCTGATTCGGGCCCTGGCCGGTGAACAGCGCGATCAGCTCGTGCTCGCCAGCCTTGAGATTGCCGATGAACACGCGGTGCACGCCGCCTTTGAGCAGCGCCTGCGCCTCGCGCTCGGTGTACAGATAGTTGGCGACTTCCTTGTTGTCGAGCTTCAAGGTCACCGAGTCGAGCGCGAAGAACTCGCCCACGTCCATGGACACGAACACGGCCACCTGCGTGTTGGCGGGGAACAGCAGCTCCTCCTCCAGCACGAACAGCTCGCGGTTCAGATCCAGCACTTCTTTCTTCAGCGCCTGCACTTCTTCGTCGAGGCTCTTGAAGCTGTCACCGCCGCCCGCAGGGGCCGAAGGCGCCGGCGCACTCGTGTCGACGAGCGGCGCAGTCGTGGCCGAGGTTGCGGCGTCTTGTGCGCTTGCCAGTCCGGCCGCGAACAGCAGAGGCAACAGCGCGGCCAACCATGTGATTCGTGTTTTCAGCAGGCTCTGACGCATGGGGAGGTGTCCGGGAAATCCGTGAAGGGTGCTCGGGAGTTCGATACGAGTTCGATTGAGTTGGCGAGGCGGATCCGTTGCGCGCGGTCACTCGTTCAGCAGCTCACGCAGTTTTTCGGTGTAGCGCGTTTCATAACCGACTTTGTAGCCTTCGGAAACGTAGCGCACCACACCTTCGCGATCGATCAGCACGGTCAGCGGCATGGTGCCCGCCTGATAGGCGCGGCTCACTTCTTTGCGAGCATCGAACAGTACCGGATAACTGACGCGCAGCGTCTTTGCCATCTCACGCGCCGCCTGCAGCTCGTTTTCCTCGTCCAGATTGATGCTGAACAGCACCAGGCCGGCGCGGCGGTACTTGCCGTAGATCTCATCGAGCAATGGCATTTCCTGGCGACAAGGCCCGCACCAGGTTGCCCAGAAGTTGATCAACACCACTTCGCCGGAGTGCTCGGACAGGCGCACGTTCGCACCATCCAACGAGCGCAGCGCGAAATCGGGCGCGCGCTGGCCGACGAGCAGGGTCGCCGGCACACATACAGCAGGCCCGAGCAGCAACAGCGCCAGCAATGCAAAGCGTGGCAACCGTGCGGAAGCCCGGAGCGGCAGACGAGCTTGTGAGGACTGTGACATCAATCTTTTATTCGTCGCCGGACACGCGGTGAGGGCCGATCGGCGCCTCCATTGCGAAGCAGGAGGCCGCGCTGGCAACCCCGCTGTCCTAGGAAAATTTCCCTTAGACCGGTGGCTTTGCGTCCCCACCTTTCGGTGAGTTTGCCTGGGTGCGAGGCGGGCCTGCTGCTCCGTTAAGGAGCCGCGTGGCAAGACCTCTGACAACGCCAGCTAGGGTGCTATACGCAGCGCAAATATGTCAACGAACGAAGTGTGATGCCAGCGGCGCAAAACCGCGACGGGCCTGTGACTCACCGCACACTTCGAAGGTCTGTCGGTAGGCGACGACAACAACATCGACGCCTGTATCCGTCCACCGACGACCGCGGCGCGACCGGCGGGAGGGAGCCGGTCGCGCCATTGCACCTGTGAATTAGATAGGCGCTTTCAGACTTTCGTAATCAGTCGACGCGGCTTTTGCCTTCCACATCGCAATCATCTCCGGAGTCACGGTCTGCGCGGCCGGCAGATGATCGGAGGGCAACGTGATCTGCTGCTCCGTCATCCGCCCGACCAGCGACGCTTGCTCGTGGCCGTACAGGAACGTGCTGGCAACTGCGGTGCCGAGGGTGAGCAACATGGCGGCGCCAAGGGCGATACGCTTTTTCATCTTCATCTCCAAACTCGAATTCAAATCTGTTGCGATGGATTCATTTATTACGCGAGCACCGGACGCTTGCCGCCGGTATCGCCATCAGCCAGCGTCAACACCGGACGCTTGCCGCCTGTGTCACCGTCAGTGAAATTGAAAACCGGGCGCTTGCCGCCGGTGTCGCCATCGGCGAGCGTCAGCACCGGACGCTTGCCGCCCGTGTCGCCGTCAGTGAAATTGAAAACCGGGCGCTTGCCGCCGGTATCGCCATCGGCGAGCGTCAGCACCGGGCGCTTGCCGCCCGTGTCGCCGTCAGTGAAATTGAAAACTGGACGCTTGCCGCCGGTATCGCCATCGGCCAGCGTCAACACCGGACGCTTGCCGCCTGTGTCACCGTCAGTGAAATTGAGAACCGGGCGCTTGCCGCCGGTGTCACCATCGGCCAGCACCGGACGCTTGCCGCCCGTGTCGCCGTCAGTGAAATTGAAAACCGGGCGCTTGCCGCCGGTATCACCATCGGCGAGCACCGGACGCTTGCCGCCCGTGTCACCGTCGGTGAGATTGAATACAGGGCGCTTGCCGCCGGTATCGCCATCCGCCAGCACCGGACGCTTGCCGCCCGTGTCGCCATCGACAATGTTAAATACCGGACGCTTACCACCGGTATCGCCATCCGCGAGCACCGGACGCTTACCGCCCGTGTCGCCATCGACAATGTTAAATACCGGGCGCTTGCCACCGGTATCGCCGTCCACCAGCTGCGCGCCAGTGCTATTGCCAGCCGCAAACAGGACGCCCGCCACCACCGCCGAAATTGCAAATACGTTACGCATGACAACAAACCCTCCCAGGAAAAGTGCTAAAAATTCGAACCAGCAAGGCTCGATCACTGGGATAAGCGACGTCCCTTTGAGAAACCCGTCACAGCACCCTCTGGACAAGCGGAAGAAAAAGGGAACAATCAGTACATCGCTCGGCGATTGCTTGCGGAGATCCCTCCAAATCAATCGGTTGAGCCGGATTCAGGGACGGCCGTAGGGCGGTTTTGGCGGGCAGCTCGCGGTGCGGCCGGGGCACCAAGTGAGAAACTGTCGCACTCGAGCCCGTAAACTAGAGAACCCGACGGAAGCGCCCATGCGTTTAGCGTGGGAAGAACAGACAGGCCCCGAATCGGAGACCCGCAACTGAGCAACACAATCGCAGCGGCCATTCCACCGCCCGACCGGCAGGCAGTGACACGGCTGTTGTCTGCGTGGCAGTCAGGGGATACCCGCGCCCTGGAACGACTGACGCCGCTCATATACGAGGAGCTGCGTAACCGGGCTCGCCGCTACATGAAACGCGAGCGGCCTGGCCACACACTGCAGGCCACTGCCGTCGTGCACGAGGCATTCGTCAAGCTCGTCGAGATGAATGTCTCGTGGCAGGACCGTGCGCACTTCTTTGCGGTTGCCGCGCGGCAGATGCGACGTATTCTGGTGGACCATGCCAAGACGCGGTTTCGCGAGAAGCGCGGCGGCACGACCACCGGCTCGCTCAATGACTTCGACATGGATGTGCTCGATCTCGGCCCAGCCACTGCGGGCGATATCGACGTGCTGGAAATCGACGAGGCGTTGCAGCGCCTGTCCGGCAACAATCCCCGCCTCGCGGAGATGGTGGAGCTGCATTATTTCGGCGGCCTCACCTATCAGGAGCTGTCCGAGACCCTGAAAGTGTCCGAGGCCACCGTCGATCGGGAGATCCGGCTCGCCAAGGCCTGGATCCTGCGCCAGATCCGACCGAACCGGAATCGCGAACCCGAACCTTCATGACGACGGGACAACCAGGGAAGATTGTCGACGACCGTTGGGAGCGCCTGCAGGATCTGTTCTCCCGCGCTGTCGAGTTGCCGGAACGCGAGCGCGAAGCCTTCGTCAGCGCGCAGACCGGCGACGACAAGGAACTGAAAGACGAGCTGCTCGAATTGCTGGCGTGCGACGTCGGCCAGTCCACCGGCCCGCTGACGCACGCGCTCGGCGCGGCCATCGATGCCACCACCCGCGACCGACGCAAGGCGCTGGTCGGGCGCGTGATCGGAAACTACAAGCTCGCGTCCATCCTCGGCCACGGCGGCACCGGCACGGTTTATCTGGGCGAGCGCGCCGACCGTCAGTATTCGGCGCAGGTCGCGGTCAAGATCGTCGACAACGCGACCATCCATGGCGACCTCGGGCAGCGCTTTCGTGCCGAACGGCAAATTCTCGCCAGCCTGAATCACGCCAACATCGCCCGGCTGCTCGACGCCGGCGAGACCCAGGAAGGCCAGCCGTATCTGGTCATGGAATATGTGCACGGCGAGCCCGTCGATCGTTATTGCGACCGGCAGCAGCTCGATCTCACGGCACGGCTGAAACTGTTTCTGGAAATATGTAACGCCGTCCAGTACGCGCACCAGAACCTGATCGTGCATCGCGACCTGAAGCCCGCCAACATCCTGGTGACGGCTGAAGGCTCGCCCAAACTGCTGGACTTCGGTATTGCGAAACTGCTCGACACCGGCGACGCGGCAGCCATGCTGGCGCTGACGCGCATGAACGACCGGCTGCTCACGCCGGAATATGCCAGCCCGGAACAGATTCTCGGCCGTCAGGTCACGACCGCCAGCGACGTGTATGCACTCGGTGTCGTTTTATATGAACTGCTCACCGGGCTGCGGCCGTACACCGTGCCCTCCTCGGCCAGCCAGCTCGAGCTGGAACGTTCCATCTGTATCAGCGATCCGCAGCGCCCGAGCACCGCGGTCAAGAAAGCGGTCGATGCGGCCCAGGCCACCGAAGGCGAATCGCCCATCGCCGCCATCGCGCTGGCTCGCGGACTGCAGCCGGACCGGTTGCAGAAACGCTTGCTCGGCGACATCGACTCGATCGTCATGCGCGCGCTTCGCAAGGAGCCGCAGCATCGCTATGGCTCGGTCGAACAGCTGGCGGCCGACGTGCGTCGTTATTTGTCGGCCGAACCGGTGGTCGCGCGCCAGGGCAACTGGCTGTACTACTCACAACGGTTCGTGAGCCGCCATGCGTTCGGCGTGTCGGCCGGCGCATTCCTGATGGTGGTCATCGTGGCGTTCGCGGTCGCGATGTCGGTGCAGAACCAGCGCATCGCCGCCGAGCGCGACCGCGCCACCAACGAAAGCAAATCGGCGCAGGCCGTCTCCGAATTCATGCTGGATGTGTTCTCCGCGGCCGAGCCTTTCAAAGCGCAAGGCAAAGAGATCACCGCACGGCAGCTGCTCGAACAGTCGGGCTTGCAGGTGCGAGCCGATAAAGGCATGCGTCCGGAAGTGCGAGCCCGATTGCTCGCTTCCATCGGTCGCGCGTTCCGCCGCAGCGGCGATCCGGAACGTTCGCTGAGTTATCTCGAGGACGCCGTGCATCTGCGCCGGCAAATGGCGAACGGCGGCGGCTTGCCAGCTGCCGACGACATGTCGGAACTGGCCATTACGCTGCGCGCACTGGGCGATATGGAGGGCTCGGCGCGCGTGATCAAAGAGGCGATGACGCTTTGTGATCGCATCGGCGGCCAGCGCACGCCCACCTACGCAACCTTGCTGACCAATCGCGGCCGTGTCGAATTTGCCAGCGGTGACGTGACACGCTCGCGGCAGTCGTTCGAGCAAGCGTTGGCATTGAATCGCCAGGTACGCGGACCGAACGATCAGGAAGTCGCAGTGGTGCTGCTCGACCTGTCGCTGGTGTTCATGTGGATGGACGACATTCCTTCGGTGGAACGCGTGACCCGTCAGGCCGTGGACATCTTCCGCCTCACCGCGAATCCGCTGCACCCGGATCGCGTGCTGGCCGAGACCCGGCTCGGTGAAGCGCTGCTGATGCAGAATCACATCAACGAGGCCGGCGAGCTGTTCGAAAGCACGCTCGAGAGCCAGCGTGTCCTGTTCGGCAACAACAGCCGGCAGGTCGCCGAAGTGCTCGACTCGTTGTCACAGATTCGTCGCGCGCAGGGCCAGCTGGGCGAATCGGAGCAGTTCGCCTCCGAAGCACTCAACTCTGCAGTGAATGCGATGGGCGCCGAGCACGCGTACACGCCGTACTTCCGCACGGCCTACGCCTCGGTGCTCATGCGTCGCGCGAAATACAACGACGCAGAGCGCGAGTTGCGGCATTCGCTGGACACGCTGGCAAAGACGCGACCGGCCGATCATCAATACGTGTGCTCGGCGGAGCATCTGCTTGGCGAGGTGCTGCTCGAGACCAATCGCCTGGCGGACGCCGAAGGGATGCTGACAGCAGCAATGAATCGCTGGAAGCGCACCGACGCGCCGGCCTGGCGCGCAGCCCGTTCGGCGAGCGCGCTTGGCGAAGTGTTCTTCAAGCAGGGCCGTATGCGTGAAGCAGAAACGTATTTGACGCGCGCCTACACCGAGCTGGCCGCCGACGACAGCGCAGATCGCGACGTGCGCATCAAGGCTCGGCAACGCATCGAGCACTTCTATATCGCCAATGGCCAGCGCGAAAAACTCAACGATCTGATGCTCGCCACCAGCGGCGCCGCTCCGGCCAACACGCCGCAGGCCCGACCGAATTAGCCAGCTGAACGAGCGTCGGGCTTGAACCCGGAGCTTCTGCTACAGTCTCAAGTACGAGACTCACTTGTAGGAGTGACGGCAACGATGCTCACACGATCCAACCTGTTCGCGACGCGGCTCGCGGTACTGCTGCTTTCCTGCGCCATTACGACGGGAGCGGTCGCCGGCGAGCGGCAGGATGGACGCTTGCTCACCTCGACACAGGTGCTGAGCGAGCTGATGCAGATGCCCGAGCAGAATATTCCGACCTGGCTCATGGAGCGCGCTTACGCGGTTGCCGTGATCCCCGGGGTCATCAAGGTCGGCCTGGGCATCGGCGGCCGTCGCGGTAAAGGCGTGCTGGTCGTGCGCAAGGACAGTGGCGCGTGGAGCAATCCGGTCTTCATCAATCTGACCGGCGGCAGCTTCGGCTTCCAGGTCGGCGTGCAGTCCACCGACGTCGTGCTAGTTTTCACCTCAAAGCAGAGCATCGAAGGCATCGTCGGCGGCAAGGTGACGTTGGGCGCAGACGCATCGGTTGCGGCAGGCCCGGTCGGCCGGCAGAGCTCGGCGGCCACCGACATCGGCCTCACCGCGCAGGTGTATTCATATTCGCGCGCCAGCGGCCTGTTCGCCGGCGTGGCGCTGGACGGCTCGGCCATCACCATCGACGGCTCCTCGAACGAGTCGTTCTATAAGAAGCCCGGCATCCTCGCCAGCGAGATCATCCGCGCCGACGCGCCGGCCGCACCGGCCCCGGCGGATCAATTCGTCGGAGCTGTGCAGCGCTCGGCGAGCCGCACGGCGCCGCCCGCCCCGGTCAGCGCTCCGCCGCCGGTCGCCCCGACCGAAGGGCCGTCCTCTACTGTGAACAGCTCTGATCCGAGCGGCGTGCAGACCTACCCCATGGAAGATCCACACCCGGGTCAGGAACCGCCGCAGTAAGAATGCATCGAATCTGGGGCGTGAGCCGAGTCGAACTCGCGGCAAGATGCCCCATCTAAACCCGCTCGGAATAGCGGCGCCGATGGTCCCCAGTTTGCTGACACGAGCCATCCGGATATGATCCGCGCGGCCCCCGACACGGCAGTCGGCACCTGTAAATACAGCGCAACGAGATTGCAATGAAATCGACTCATAAGTTCCAGCGCAGCGGCGGCTTCACGCTGATCGAAATCATGGTCGTGGTGGTGATCCTCGGCATTCTGGCCGCGATCGTCGCTCCGAATGTCATGCGCCGCATCGATGACGCGCAGCTGACCAAGGTGTCCAGCGACATCCGCACCATCGAGACTGCGTTGAACCTGTATCGCATGGATAACTTCCGTTATCCGACCACCGAGCAGGGCATCAAGGCGCTGTACGAGAAGCCCAACGACTCGAGCGTGCGCAACTGGAAGCAAGGCGGCTATCTCGACCCGAGCGCTCGCAAGGATCCCTGGGGTAATGACTATCGCTACGTCTACCCGGGCACGCACGGCAAGGAGTTCGACCTGTTCACCTACGGCGCCGACAACCAGGAGGGCGGCGAAGGCCTGGACGCCGACGTCGGTAACTGGATCAGCGACCGTCAGCAGTAACTCACCCAAAAGCCGACTTACGAGGGCGTAGTCGGCTCGTTAGAATTTGGCGCCATGAGCGCCTATACCGAAAACTCGCCGTCGCGCGCTGAAGTCGACGCCCTGCCGGGCGCGACGGTGATCGAGTTCGGCACCAACTGGTGCGGTTTCTGTGCCGCCGCCCAACCCCACATCGAGCAGGGCCTGGCCGCGCATCCCGAGCTGCGGCATTTCAAAGTCGAAGATGGCCCGGGCCGGCCGCTCGGCCGCTCCTTCCGCGTCAAGTTGTGGCCGACGCTGATCTTCATGAAGGACGGTGCCGAAGTCGCGCGCGTGGTGCGCCCAAGCTCGGCGCAAGCGATCCGCGACGCCGTCAACCAGATCGACCCTCCCTGAGCCGATCCGGCGCATGTGACCACAGCGTCCTCATTCGCCGTCCAACGCTACCTGCCCTGGCTGGTCGGCATCGTGCTGTTCATGGAACAGCTCGACTCGACCATCGTGAACACTGCCGTGCCGGCCATGGCACGCAGCCTCGAGGTCACGCCTCTCAGCCTCAAAGCCATCGTCGCCAGTTACATCCTGGCGCTCGCCGTCGGCATTCCCGTGAGCGGCTGGCTGGCCGATCG
The DNA here is from genome assembly GCF_003104955.1 of Steroidobacter cummioxidans. Taxonomy (NCBI): domain Bacteria; kingdom Pseudomonadati; phylum Pseudomonadota; class Gammaproteobacteria; order Steroidobacterales; family Steroidobacteraceae; genus Steroidobacter; species Steroidobacter cummioxidans. Next base: position 52,903 of record NZ_LSRW01000018.1, read on the forward strand.
CTTCGGCACGCGCAAGTTATTCACTGCGGCCGTCGCAATTTTCACTTCGGCGTCGGTGCTGTGCGGCCTGTCGTTGAACGCGCCGATGCTGGTCGCCGCCCGCATCCTGCAAGGACTCGGCGCGGCGATGATGACGCCGGTCGGGCGGCTCGCCATCGTGCGGACGTTTCCAAAGTCACAACTGCTCGACAAGATGAATTTCGTCATCATTCCCGCGCTGATCGGCCCGCTGCTGGGCCCGACGGTGGGCGGATTGATCGTGCACTGGTGGTCGTGGCGCGAGATCTTTTTCGTCAACGTGCCGGTGGGGCTGGTCGCGCTGTGGATGAGTCGCCGTTATATGCCGGAGTATCGCAGCGACTCGCCACGGCCGCTGGATGTGATCGGGCTGGTGCTGTTCAGCTCGGGTGCAGCGCTGCTGTCGTGGCTGCTGGAAGTCTTCGGCGAGCATCGGCTCGATGTCACTTCTGCCGCTATTCTTTTCCTGGTGGCGTTCGCACTGCTCGGCACCTATGTCTTGCACGCGGTTCGCACCGAATATCCGCTCCTGAATCTGCGATTGTTCAAGGGACGCACGTTTCGAGTCTCGGTGCTCGGCGGCCTCATCACGCGGCTGGGTATCGGCGGTCTGCCATTTCTGTTGCCGCTGTTCTACCAGCTCGGCATGGGCATGCCGGCGTGGCAGTCCGGCCTGATGATGATGCCTTCGGCGATCGCGGCGATGACGGTGAAGGCGCTCGCGCCTCATCTGCTGCGCCGCTTCGGCTATCGACGCGTCCTGATCGTCAACACTTGCCTGATCGGCGTGGTGATCGGCCTGTTCGCGCTGGCGGACAAGAACACGCCCATCGCCGCCATCGTGCTGCTGAGCTTCCTGGTGGGATCGGGCAACTCGATGCAATTCTCCAGCATGAACTCACTGGCGTTCGCGGATATCGATGCGCGCAACACGAGCATGGCGAACACCATCGCCAGCTCCATGCAACAACTGTCGATGAGCTTCGGTCTGGCGTGCGGCTCGCTGCTGGCGGGCTGGTATCTGGGAAATCTGCCGCAGACCGATCAGATCGCGGTGACCAATGCGCTGCACGCGTCGTTCATTACGCTGGGCATCGCAACCATCGTTTCTTCGCTCAGCTTCTGGACGTTGCGCCCGGGGGATGGGCATGCGCTCACGGCGAAATCGGCAGCGCCGGTGTCGACGCGCGAGCCCGTCACTGACCAGTGACGAGCTCGCCCGTTTGCTATTAGCGAGCCAGATCCTTCAGCAAGCTGTTCCAATGCGCCAGCGCGCCGTCGATGGACGACACGGGCACCCGCTCATTCAAACCATGTGAGAACTCATCCGAGTCCTTCATGAACAAGCCCGACACACCGTAGCTCGGCACACCGAACGCCCGGAAATGCATGCTGTCGGTGGCACCAGCCGACATCGACGGCACGATCGACAAACCCGGGTAGTTGGCGTGCACCGCTTTGGTCACAGCGGCCATCACATCCTTGCGCAACGGCGATGCGTCGCTCGCGACCGAGCCGGTGATCTCCTGCGTTATCTTCACTTCCGGATCGGCTGCGACTTCGGCGAGCGTCTTCTGCACCTCCGCTATGGGCGTGCCCGGGAAGATACGGCAGTTGATGTTGGCAACGACCTTCTGCGGGAGCGCATTGGTCGCGTGACCGCCATCGATCATAGTGGCCACGCAAGTGGTGCGAATCTGGCCGATGTAGCTCGGATCATCGGACAAGGTCGCGATGGCCTGTTGATCTTCGGGATTCGCGACATAGCGCTTCACGGCCTGCGCCGTCGGCCCGGACAACTTCGGCAAGCTCTCGCGGAAGTACGCGAGCGTCAGCTCGTTATTCTTGGCAGGGAACTGATACGCGCCGATCCGCTCCAGCGCGGCGGCCAGCTGATTGATCGCATTCACTTTGCCCGGACGGCTGGAATGGCCGCCCGGATTGGTGACAGTGAGCTTGAAGTCCGCATAGGTTTTCTCGCCCGCCTGCAAGCCATAGACGACCGGCTGACCTTCTTCGGACAACAAACCGCCGCCGGCATCGCCGTTCAACGCCAGCTCGGCGTCTTTGAACTGCTCGGCGAGCTTGCGCGTACTGACCATCGCGGTTTCTTCGTCGCCCGACAGCGCGAGAATCACGTCGCGCTTGGGTTTCCAGCCATCGCGTTTGAGCTTGGCCAGCGTCGCGGTAATCATGGAAACATCGAACTTGTTGTCCGCCGAACCACGACCGAACACATAGCCGTTCTCGACCACCGGCGTGAACGGATCGCGCTCCCAGTCCTCGCGCTTGGCTGCGACGACGTCCATGTGACCGATGACGAGCAGCGGCTTCTTCTTGCTGTCCGTGCCTTTGAAGCGAGCGACCAGCGTCGCGGTGTTCGCGACCGGCTCGACGGCGATGTCGCCAGGCGAGTAACCGGCTTCGACCAGCACGCTCTTCAGATACTCCGCATAGGCCGGCACCTGACCCGCGCCGTCCACGGTCTGGAAACTGATCGACTTCTGCAGGATGGCCAACGCCTGATCGTGCAAAGCTTGATCGACCGCCGGCTTGCCGGCCGCCATGCCGCCAACGGCAACACTCATCGCGGCACAGCCGATGAGCGCGGCAACAGAGTGTCTAAGGCGCGAGCTGTATTTCACTGGAACCTCATGCGATACGCCATGGCCATGGCAAGCGCGCATTGTGGCATGACGCAGCAGTTTAGAAACAGGTTTGCCCGCCGTCGGCAGGCGCAACCAGCGCATCACTTTTTCTTTCGTAACAACGTCGCGATCAGCTTCGCCGGCCTGGCCTCCCGCTCGATCTGTTCGAACGTGCATTGACTCGGCGCCTTGTCCGGCCGCCAGCGCAGCAGTTTGGTACCGTGACGAAAGCGATCACCGGTGACATGGTCATAGCACACTTCGACCACCAGCTTCGGCTGCAGCGGCTCCCATTCCGTGGAGCGTTCGGTACTCCAGCGACTCGGCCCGCCGGGCGCATTGCCGGTGAAGCCCGAGCCGCCGCGCAATTTTTCCAGCCGCTGCGTCACCGCCTTGCGCTCGGCATTGGGAATGGATGAAGTAAATCCAACGTGATCGAGCAACCCCGCCTCGGTATACAACCCCAGCAGCAGCGAGCCGACCAGCCGGCTGTTGGTACCGTAGCGAAATCCACCGACGACGCAGTCGGCCGTCCGCAAGCGCTTTACCTTCAACATGGCGCGCTCGCCGCAGACATACGGAAGATCGAGCTGCTTCGCGATCACGCCATCCAGCGAGCCGCCGGCTGCGTTCAACCATTGCTGCGCAACCCGACGCTCGCGGGTGTACGGCGTAAGAACCAGCCCATCCGTCAGCGGCAACGACGCAAAGAATCGCTCTAGCTCTGCGCGACGCTTCTCGAACGGCTCGTCCAGCAAGCTGCGCCCTTGCGCGTCGTACAGCAAATCGAACAACATCAAAGTCGCCGGTGTTTCATTCGACAACTTGCGAACGCGGCTTGCGGCGGGATGCAAGCGCATCTGTAACGCATCGAACGAGAGCGATGTGCCGACGGGAATCGCGAGCTCGCCATCAAGGACGAACTGTCGTGGGCGCAGGGCTCGCACACGCTCCACCACTTCGGGAAAGTATCTCGCCAGCGGTTTACCCGACTTTGCCTGCAAATCGACGCGATCGCCGCTGCGGAACACGACGCATCGAAAGCCATCCCACTTCGGCTCGAACTGCCATCCCGTGCTCGTCGGCAACTCACTGACCAGCCGCGCCTCCATCGGCTCCAGACTGGCCGGAATCGACGCTTTGCTCACGGCCTTGGGCACAACAACTCCTGTAGCGGTATGCCCGAACTCAACGCGGGAAGCACACGCAAGTTCAGCCGCACGGAATTCATCGTTCCGCGCTATTCCGCTATCGCAACCCGCTCCGCCAGGAAATCCATGAACACGCGAACTCGTGTCGCGAGTCGGGCGTGCCCGATATACAACGCATGTATATCTTCGCTGTCTTCCTTGATGTAAGGCTGCAACAACGGCACCAGCCGCCCGGCCCTGACATCCTCCCCCACCAGAAAATCCGCCAGCCGCGCCACACCCGCGCCACCGATGCACATCAACCGCAAGGACTCGCCGGAGTTCGCCAGAAAATTCCCCGCGACATGAAACTGTTTGCTCCGATTGCCGGTTCGGAACGACCAGCCTTCGATCGAGCGGCGGTAGCTGAAGTTCAGGCAGTTGTGCCGATCGAGATCCGCCGGTATCCGCGGCGTGCCATGACGTTGCAAATAGTCCGGAGCCGCGACAACGAGCCATCGACTGCTGCCCAGTTTGCGCGCCCGAAGCGACGAGTCTCGCAACGCGCCGTGACGGATCGCGACATCCGTGCGCTCGCTGACCAGATCGACCAATGCATCGGTCAGCGACAGGTCCAGCGTGATCTTCGGATACCGCTGCAGGAACTCCGGCAACACCGGCAACAGCCGATGAATCCCAAACGGCGTCGACGCGCTCACCCGCAAGCGCCCGCGCGGCTCGCTCTTGTCGGTCGTGAACGAGCGCTCCAGCTCATCCAGCTCCATCAGCAGCTTTTGCGCCTGGCTGCGAAACTTCTCTCCCTCCGGCGTCACCGATAGCGAGCGCGTCGTGCGCGTCAGCAGTCGCACTCCCAGGCGGGCTTCGAGCCGGGCGACGCTACGGCTCACTGCGGACGGAGTCTGGCGCAACGCCTTGGCGGCTGCGGCGAAACTGCCGCGCTCGACACTGCGCAAAAAAGCCTCGATTTCGCCGGTTCTGTTGTCCATGGAGTCGCCCCGATTCGTTCATTCAATGCACGACGATCGTGTAGATGGACATTCTTATCAGCAATCGAGCTGGCCCGCATCATAGCCTTCCCTCCACCCTCGGGACTGGCCATGCCTCTTGCCTTGTATGCGCTCGCGGTCGGCGCCTTCGGAATCGGCGTCACCGAATTCGTCATCATGGGACTGCTGCTGGAAGTCAGCGGCGATCTCAATGTATCTATCTCCGCCGCCGGCATGTTGATTTCGGGCTATGCGCTCGGCGTCATGGCTGGTGCGCCGATCATGACTGTGGTGACGGCACGCTGGCCGCGCAAGGCGACGCTGCTCGCACTGATGGCGATCTTCACGATCGGCAACCTTGCTTGTGCCCTCGCGCCCAGCTACTTCGGATTGTTAGCGGCTCGCATACTGACGGCCTTCGCGCATGGCACGTTCTTCGGCGTCGGCTCGGTCGTCGCGACGCAACTGGTCGCGCCTCAACAGCGCGCGTCGGCCATCGCGATCATGTTCACAGGACTGACGATCGCTACGGTGCTCGGCGTTCCGTTCGGCACATGGCTCGGTCAGTTGGCCGGATGGCGCGCGACGTTCTGGGCAGTGGTTGGCATCGGCGCTTTTGCGCTGGCAGTCATTGCCGTGCTTGTGCCGCGTGACGCCGGAAAAATCGAAGAGGGCGACTGGCGCAGCGATCTTCGTGCGCTCGCTCGCGCTCCCGTCGCGCTGGCGTTGCTGACAACGGTGTTCGGCTTCGGCGGCATGTTCGTGGTGTTCACTTACATCGCGCCGATGCTGACTCAGCTCACGCATGTGGGCGAGCGGGCCGTGTCGCTGGTGATGCTGGTCTTCGGCGGCGGCCTGGTCGTCGGCAACATCGTTGGCGGCAAACTTGCGGATCGATATCTGGAAGCGACGCTCATCGGTTCGCTGCTGATGCTGGCGGCCGTACTGGGGCTGATGACGTTTGCCGTTCATGATGGCATCGCCATGGTGGTGTTTGTCGCCTTGCTCGGCGCGGCCGCTTTCGCGACGGTGCCACCGCTGCAGATGTGGGTGCTGGAAAAATCCAAGGGCGCGGGCCAGAGCCTGGCGTCGAGCTTCAACATCGGCGCGTTCAATCTCGGCAACGCACTCGGCGCCTGGCTGGGTGGCACAGTCATCGATCATGGCCCTGGCTTGCCCGCACTGCCCTGGGTCGCGGCGCTGCTGCCACTGCTTGCGGCCGCATTGGCGCTCAAAGGACTGCGCGCCTCGCGAGTTGCGACGGCTACGTGTTAGCCAGTAACGGCTAGAGCAATGACGCCGATCACGATGAGCACGGCTCCCGTCAATCGTATCGGCGTCACTTGTTCCTTGAGCAGACGCGCACCGAAGTAGGTTCCGATCAGCGTCGCCAGCTCTCGCATGGGCGCGACGTGACCGATGGGCGCATGTTTCATCGCGTACAGCACGAGGATGTAGCCCAGCGGACCCAGCACGGCGACGATGAGAATCGGCCCGCGATACAGTCGCCATTCAGCGAGCAATGCAGGCGGATCTCGCAACGCCAGTGGCGCAAGCACCGTGAGGCGCAACAGATTGCCGGTGAAGTCGATGAGGAACGGCGACAGCATCAGCGTCTTTACCGCCCAACCATCATTGATCGTATAGCCGGCGATGAACACTCCCGTGAGCAAGCCCAGCGCGATACCCGCGCGCGGTGCCTTGTGAGCTTCATTCGCAAGACCCGACACCATCAGAATGCCACCCACGATCAGCAATACGCCCAGCACCGAGAATAGATTGGCCGGCTCGTGCAACAGGAATGTCGCGGCAAGGAAAGACAACAACGGCCCGGTGCCACGAGCGAGTGGATACACCAGCGACAAATCGGAAACTCTGTAACCCGCCTGCAGCGTGAGCGAGTAGCCCATGTGCAAGATGCCGGTCATCAGCAGCGCTACCCAGTGCGCGGTCTCGAATTGCAGTCGCGAGTTCGCGAGCACCCATAGCACCGCGGGAGCGTACAGAATCACCGAGCCGAGCGAATACAACCAAACAAAATGACGCGATCCCGAAGCGCGCTTGGCGGCGAGATTCCATGTGGCATGAGTAAACGCCGCCAACAGGACGGCCGCGATCGCAAGGGGATGCATGCCGCGATTTTAACAGGCAGCCGCCGAGGAAACGGCGGCAAGAAGCGGAGTGCCAGCCGCGGGCCGCAGCGGCAAGGTAGGCCCCTCGACTCAATGATCCTGGAATCCGCCATGAGCTTTCAAATCACTGGACTGCCTCTCAGTCAGTTCTCGCCGCTGTTCGCGCTATCCGATGAAGAATTGGCGCGCCGTGGTGCTATTCGCGTGACCGCCGATCAAAGCCTCGGCTTTCCCTGTCGAGTCAGCCTGCAGGATGCCGCGGTCGGCGAGCGACTGATCCTGCTGAACTACGAGCACCTGCCCGTCGCCACACCTTACCGTTCACGCCACGCCATCTACGTCCGCCAGTCCGCAACCGAAGCGCAGCTCGCCATCGACGAAGTTCCTCAGCTACTCCGCCCTCGCCTGCTTTCCGTCCGGGCCTTCGACGCACAAGGCATGATGAAGGCCGCGGATGTGGCCCCCGGCACCGCCATCGAAAACCTCATCGAGCAAATGTTCAGCCACGCAGCGGTCGCATTCCTGCATGTTCACAATGCCAAGTGGGGCTGCTACGCCGCCCGGGTGGATCGGGCCTAGACTCAGGTCGTATCGAACGCGTTGGGCGAGGAGCCCCGGGCGCCACAGAAGGGACAGACCACCGCAGTGTTGAGATGAAGACGGTCGCACTGGCGGCACTTGATCAGCTCCTTGCTCAAGTCCACCGCGCCGTCAGCGAGACCATCCAGCAGATCGGTGCTCGCCACATATTTCTCGAGCTCCGCGTCCGACAAGTCGACCTTGTCTTTGAGCAGACGCCACAACGACAGAGTGACCAGCTTGAGCTGCTCGTGCCGCCGCTCCAGCTCGAGCAGCCGCGCTTCGGTCGAGCCTGCCTGCGCTTGCAACGAACTCGATAGTTGTTCGCGTCGTTCAGCTTCGGCCCGCAGGCGCTGGATGTCGGAGTCTTGGAACAGGTTCCAGATGAAGTCGATCATGGGCTGTCCTTGGCAGTGACGGGGCGATTGTTAGAACAGCTTAATACTTTGAGCTGACACCGCCATGCTATCGTCGAGGCATGCTCAAAACATACTCCGGCAGTTGCCATTGCGGCGCGGTGCGGTTCGAGGCGGAGATCGATCTCACGCAGCCGACATATCGCTGTAATTGCTCGATTTGTGCCAGGAACCGGTTCTGGCCGGCGATCGTGATGCCGGAGCAGTTTCGCCTGCTGGCGGGCGAGGCAGAGCTGACCAGGTATTTGTTCAACACGCGACGCAACGAGCATTACTTCTGCAAACATTGCGGCGTGCGCTCGTTCGGTATCGGCAATACGCCGGATGGGCAGCGAATTTATGGCGTAAACCTGGGCTGCCTGGAAAACGCCACGCCCGACGAATTGGCGGCAGCGCCGATCGTGTACGTCGACGGTAAGCACGACAACTGGAACAACGCGCCAGCCGTCACCAGCTATCTTTGAAACGGCACAAAAATACCCCCCTCTCTCAGTGAGAGAGGGGGGTGTGGGTCTTACGCGCCGATAGCCTGAGGGACCTCGGCAACCCCACCCGACTGCCGCTCGAACAACCGCCGGTAGTGACCATGCGACCGGCGCAGCAGCGCCTCGTGCGAGCCCTCCTCGACGATGCGGCCGTGCTCGAATACCAGGATGCGATCCATCGCCATCACCGTCGACAAGCGATGCGCGATCACAATGGACGTGCGGCCCGACATCAAGCGATCCATCGCCTGCTGAATCAGCGCCTCCGATTCCGAGTCGAGGCTCGAGGTCGCCTCGTCGAGAATCAGAATCGGCGCGTCCGCCAGGAACGCTCGCGCCAACGCCACACGTTGCCGCTCGCCACCGGACAGCTTCACACCGCGCTCGCCGACCAACGTCTGATAACCACGCGGCAACCGCGCGATGAAGTCGTGAGCATTCGCCAGTCGGGCAGCGCGCTCGATCTCCTCCATCGTCGCCTCCGGCCGGGCATACGAAATGTTCTCTGCCAGGCTGCGATGAAACAGGATGGGCTCCTGCTGCACGATCGCGATCTGCGACCGCAACGATTCCTGCGTGGCATGCGACACATCCTGACCGTCGATCAACACGCGACCTTCGGTCACGTCGTACAACCGCTGGATCAGTTTCACGAACGTGGTCTTACCCGAGCCCGAGTGCCCGACCAGGCCGATACGCTCGCCCGGTGCGATCCGCACGTTCAAGTCTCGATACAGCGGGGTGTGCTGACCGGCGTAACAGAACGTCACGTGGTCGAACCGCACCTCACCCGCATCGATGCGCAGCGGCCGCGCACCCGGCGAATCCGCCACGCCCATGGGCTCGGCGTGCAGCTGAACCATTTCTTCCATTTCGTTCACGGAGCGCTGCAAGTGATGAACGTGCTGACCGATATCACGCAGATACCCGTGCACGACGAAGTAAGTCGTCAGCACATAGGTGATCTCGCCCGGCGTCGCTCGTCCCTGCCACCACAACCACAGAGCGGTCCCGGTGACGGCCGAGCGAACGAACCAAAGCAGCGCGAGCTGACCCGAGCCGCTCCACGTATGCAACATCCAGGTGCGATGCGTCCGACGCGACCATTTGTTGACGACCCGGCTCAGCCGCGCATCCTCGCGCGCTTCCGCACCGAAGGACTTCACGACGGCATTCGCACCGAGTGCGTCCGCGAGCACGCCACCCATGCGCGTGTCCTGCGCATTGGAAAGACGCGAAGCCGGCGCGATGAGGCGAGTAGCGAGTGTCACCGTCAGCAGCACATAGGCAATCGAGCCTAGCGCCATCACGACACCCATGATCGGCCACCGCTGACCGAGCAGAAACACCGTGCCGACCAGCACGACCAACGACGGCAACAGTGCCAACAGCAGCACGTCATTGATCATGTCGAGCGCCCACATACCGCGCGTGATCTTTCGCACGATCGAACCGGCAAAACTGTTGTTGTGCCAATCCGTCGAGAAGCGCTGCACCCGATGAAACGCACCCTGCGAAACATTGCGCATCATGCCCAGCGTGAGCGGCACGATGGACCACCAGGCCAGATGCCGCAGCACCACCATGGTCAATCCCAATCCCATCATGACCAGAAAGGAATCGAGTGCGACGTGAGCAAACTCGCGACCCTGCGCGAGCGCATCGACCAGCCGGCCCGCATAGACGGGCACGATCACTTCAGTGACCGTCGCCAGCATCATGGCCGCAGCCACGACGACGACCAGCCACTTGCGCTGCGCCCAATGGCGGAGCGTGAAAACAAGTACATTACGGAGGACCTGCGAGCCCTCGACGCGAGATTTGACCATGATGAGCGAGCGCGTTACCGCGCCGTCCTTGCGAAGCCGATGGAGTCGGGAAGGCGGCGAACACCCCGATCTGGGGTTGAGCCGCGGTTTTTCTACCGGGAGCCCGGATTTACCGGAAACTGACCGATGGGAGGTGCAGGCTGAATAGCTTCATGGGTGCCCTCCTTGCTTCGCGACGGGCCAATGGGAAGAGCCCTCATTCAATCATTGTTCGCTGTTTTGAGCAAGCGCCGATTGCAGCGCTGCTACATACATCGGTGTAGCAGAGATTGTGTTATGGCCGGTCTCGGGAATGACATGCAAACGCGCCACCCCCTGCCGGAAGCGAGCATACAAAGCGTTGCTGCTGGCGCGCGGAATGATTTGATCGTGCTCGGCGACCACAAAAAGCGTTGGCACACCGATGAGTGGCGCATAACGCCAGGATTCATATCGGTCACGGATCAACCACTTCACCGGAAACATCGGGAATTGACTGGCCCCCAGCTCGACGATGCTCGAGTAGGGAGTAATCAGCACCAGGCCCGTTGCGGGCCGCTGACTGGCAAGGCGAATGGCCACGCCCGAGCCCAGACTGCGCCCCATCACGAGCACGTTTGGATGCCTGGCGTGCACATAGTCGAACAAGGCCAGCGCATCCTGCGAAATGCCAGCCTCACTTGGACTCCCCGAGCTGCCGCCATAGCCCCGATAGTTCATGAGATACAGCGCATGCTCGGGGAACGCTGCAGAAAAGGACGGCAGGTTGAACGTCACATCCTCGCCGTTACCGCCGAAGTACACGATGGCGTTCGGACCATCGTGCGCACGGACGCTGATGACCAGCTCCGCTCCCTCCACTGACAATGGCAGCGTCGCCGACCTCTCACCCCGCGGCCGCGGCTGCGGGTAGTAGAGCATCGAGCGCTGAAAAAAGAACAGCGCGGCACACAGGCCGACATAAACGATCGCGACGAAGACGACGAAGCTGAGCAACTGCCTCACGACTTACCTTGCCGGCAACGGTGACACTCCGATCAGCAACAGATGCAACCATAAGACAAAGATCACATACAACGCCAGACCGCCAGCCACGGCGATGAGATCGTTGTACTTGCCCGGCGGCGGCCCCGGCACCGGACGGACCACGGCGCGACGCTTCACTGAAATTCGATCAGCCACGGCCCAGATCAGAAAGCCGCCGAACAACAGCACGTCCGCCAGCATGCCGTTGGCCAGCAAGTGGGCGAATGCCCATAACTTCACCGAAGCCAGCATTGGATGTTTCACCGCCGCCTTGATGCGCCCGGGCAGATAGGCTGCGAGCAGCAACGGGAACACTGGCAACATCAACAACAGGGTGAGATGCCGCATCCACAGCGGTGGCGCGTACACGAGGACGGGGTGCTGGCGAGCGACACCGTACCCCCACACCAACAGCACGAAACCGAAAATCGACAGCAGCGAGTAGATGGCTTTGTAGGGCCGCTCGCCGAGCCGCGCGACCGCCCCGCTCCGGAACGTCGGCGACACGATCTCTACCGAGTGCACGCCGAGAAAGATCACCAGCCCCAGAATCAGGTAAAGCATCGTGGCTCCTCATGCAAACAGCTAGGATTTTTGCGCAGCCTGACGAATCGACTCCAGTGTGGCGTTCGGCGTGATCGCTTCGGGATCGATGCGAATCTCGATCAGCGCCGGCTTGCCCGCCTTCATCGCCCGCTCCAGTGCCGGCGCAAATTGCTCGGTGGTCTCCACCAGCTCACCGTGAGCGCCAAACGCAGTGGCGAACGCGGCGAAGTTGGGATTGACCAGCGACGTGCCATACACCCGAGCCGGATAGTCGCGCTCCTGATGCATTCGGATCGTGCCATACATGTTGTTGTTGACGACGATGATGATGACGTTGAGCTGATATTGAACTGCGGTCGCCAGCTCCTGGCCCGTCATCAGGAAACAGCCGTCGCCGGCAAGCGAGATCACCGTACGCTGCGGATACAGCGCCTTCGCCGCAATACCAGCCGGCACGCCATACCCCATCGCACCCGATGTTGGCGCGAGCTGCGTCCGGAAGCCACGATAGCGATGGAACCGATGCGCCCAGGTCGTGTAGTTGCCGGCGCCATTGGTGACGATGACATCCGACGGTAGCACGCGGTCGATGTGCTGAATCACATCCCACATCTGCACCTTGCCTGGAATCTCTTTGCGCCCTTGCCACGCGTGATACTCCGCATTGGCAGCCACGACCTGCGATTTCGCTTCTTCGCGCGTGACCTTGGGAAGAGCGGCCAACGCATTCGTCATCGCCGGCATGGTCGCGTTGATCATCAGCTCAGCGTGATAGAACCGTCCCAGCTCTTCGGCTTCAGGATAGATGTGCACCAGTCGCTGCGTCGGCACGGGACCTGCGATCAGGCCGTAGCCACTGGTCGTGATCTCGCCGAGTCGCGCGCCGAGCACGATCAGCAGATCCGACGCTTTGACTCGCTCGGCCAGCTTTGGATTGATGCCGATACCCACATCGCCGGCGTAGTTGGGATGCGCGTTGTCGAACAAGTCCTGCGAGCGAAACTCACATCCCACCGGAATGTGTTGCGTCTCGGCGAAGCGTTGCAACTGATTGCAAGCCGCTTCATCCCAGCCACTGCCGCCGACCAACAGGAAAGGTCGATGCGCCTCGCCGAGCATTCGAGATAACTGGGTGAGCGCCTCCGGTGAAGGCGCAGACTCGATTCGCTGCCACGGCCGCGCATCGGCGACGTCCGCAGTTCCCGTCAACACATCCTCAGGGAGTGCGAGCACCACTGGCCCCATGCGTCCGCTGGTCGCGACTTGATAGGCGCGCGCGATGAACTCAGGAATGCGATCGGTACGATCGATCTGCGCGACCCACTTCGACATGGGACCAAACATGCGTCGATAGTCGATCTCCTGGAACGCCTCGCGCTCCATGAAGTCCGTGCCCACCTGACCGATGAGCAGGATCATCGGCGTCGAATCCTGGAAGGCAGTGTGTACACCGATCGACGCATTGGTGGCACCGGGGCCGCGCGTCACCAGACAGATGCCGGGCTTGCCGGTCAGCTTTCCGTAGGCCTCGGCCATGTTGGCCGCGCCATTTTCATGACGGCACGTAATCAGCCGGATGCGATCGCGCACGGTATACAGCGCATCGAGCACCGGCAGATAGCTCTCGCCGGGCACGCAGAAAGCAAGCTCGGCTCCATGCGTCAGCAGTTGATCGACAATGAGTTGCCCGCCCGTGCGCTGCGGACGGCTCGAGCTCGAAGTCATGGCGCTCACCTAACCTCAACGAAAGCGCCAATCTTACCGCGAGCGTTATGTCATCGGCTGCTTATAGCGATCCTCAGAGCGTCCGCCAGCCCGGCCTCATCGACCCGCCCGACGGTGCGCTGCGCTGCCTTGATGACCTCAGGCTCGGCGTTACCCATCGCAATCGGATGGCCGACGACACGCAAAGCCGACAGATCGTTGCCCGAGTCGCCGACGTACATAACGTCACGCATGTCGACGCGATAGGCGGCGGCGATCTCGCGCATCGCACTGCCCTTGCTCACGCCTTGCCGGGTAAGACCGACGAATCGCACGTCGCGCATCAGCGGCGACGACGAATCAGCCATTTCTAGACCGGCAGGCACGACGACTCGTTTGGCATCTTCCGGCGAGAGCAACCACTGTGCGCGCACCAGTGGCGGCGACAATGTTTCGTACGGCCTCGGCTTGAAGGGCAGACCGAGCAGTTCTGCATGTTCGCTCGCCCAAGGCGCTTCGCTCTCGACGACGTAGTCGTCATCACCATACAACTCGAGCACCTGACCGGTCTCGCGCGCATGCGAGATCAGGCCGCGAACGGATCCTTCAGGCAGTGGCGTGGAACGCGACTCGTGAGTGGCGAGGTTCACGACGCTCGCGCCGTTTTGAAAGATGTGCCAACCATCATCGTCCAGATGACGCGCATAGTCCGCAGCCAGGCCGAATGCTGGCCGTCCCGAGCACAATGCCAGATGAATTCCTGCGGCACGCGCCTCAGCGGCAAGCTGCCAGATCACATCGGGCACCTGGCCGGAGCTGCCGACCAAGGTGCCATCGACATCGATGCCAATCAACGCAATCAAGGGTGTCTTCCCAGCGCGAGCACAGGTCACGAGTGTAGCGTGACCGCGGGATGCTCGCGCCGTCAGATTTAGCTCACTTCAGCGAGGCACGCCCATCAACGCCAGGCCTTGCGCGACCGAAGAAAATTCATCGCCGCCCACGAGCTTGTCCGCTCCAAACTTCCTCGCGAACAACTCGCGCACCGCCGGCACCAGCGCGGTGCCGCCGGTCATGAAAACGCGGGTAAGGTTTGCAGGATTCACACCTGCGGTGCGAACTGCTTCATCCGCAGTTGCCTCGATGCGTGACAAATCGTCAGCAATCCATCGCTCGAACTCGCCGCGCGCGACCGTGCGATCAATCTCGATCGGGCCTGCATTGAAGCTGAGCTTCGCGGTGCCCTGCATCGTCAGCGCCTGCTTCACGCGCGACACGGCCTGAAACAACGTGAACCCTTCCTCGTTGCGAATGACATGCACCAGGCCTTCGAACGCTTCCTGATCCACAGCCGTGCGCAGAATGTCAGTGATGTGCCGCAACGTCTGACGGTTGTTCATCATCGACAGCTGATGCCAGCTGGAGAAGTTCGCGTAGATCCACAACGGAATCGGCAGCTTCTTGCTTTCCGGCTGAAACTGCGAGCCCATGCCGAGCGCCGGGCAACAACCGCGTTTGTAAAAAACGATCTGNTGATAATCGAAGCGGTCGCCGGCGATGCCGATACCAGTCTGTGCCAGCGGCGTGAGCTTCGGCTGCGCGCCTTCGGCATTGACTTCAACGATCGAGAAGTCACTCGTGCCACCGCCAAGATCGGCAACGAGCACTAGATGACGACCTCGCGCTCTGCTCGCAAACGCGTACGCAGCCGCTTCAGGCTCCGTTCCAATTCGATCCGCTTCGCGCCCTGCGTGAGCAAACGCAGCCTTCAGCCGCGCTTGCGCCAACTCGTCGTCAGGCGATGCGCCAGCAAACTCGATGGGCCGACCGATGACGAGCGGCGCCTGACCCAGCAACTCACGAGCACCGGTCGAGTCATATAGATGCTGCAGCAATGTTCCGATCAACGACTCCAGCGTGTAGGTGTGAGTAAACACCTTCGTGTCGACAAACGCGCGGCTGCCGAGAAACGATTTCATCGATTGCACGAGCCGCGCCGGCCCGGTGCGCGCAATGTAGTCGGCGATTGCGTCCGCACCCGCGCTGCTGATCGGCCGATCTCGCGGATTCGGCTCGGCCGGCCGGAAACAGAGAATCGAAGGCAGCGCGGCGCCTTCGCCGGCTCGCGATGACACCTTGAGCACGGCGGAGCCGAGATCTGCGCCCACCATGGCAATAACGGTATTGCTGGTGCCGAAATCGACACCAATGGAAATGGGCTGCATGGAAAATCGCCGGGGGAGTGGCCGGCTATTGTAGCAGCTCGACGGGGCGATGCCGCTCCTGAAACCTCAGCGCAACAGTGATCGCGCCGTCGGGGCAAGCCTCAAGACCTGTGCGGCTCGCTCTTGATAATCAGTCAGCTCGCGCCCGACGGCAGTGCCCGCGAGTCGCGTGCGCAGCTGATCGTAACTCGTCGCATCTTGCGTGCGAGCAAACCAGACGAACACCTTCTCATGCTGCCTCACCGGCAGTGCCGGGAAATTGTTCGGCGTCGACTCCGTTACATAGCCGCCGAGTACAGGCACGCCCGCTTCTGTCAGTTCCGGGGCGAGCTTCTCGGTGAAGAACTGAGTAAAGCCCTCGGCAGGATCCTTCCATAGATAGTAGATCGTCACGATGACCACCCCTGCCGTCTTTTGCGTATCGCCGACCGAAGCGCGCTCGCTCGCCGGCGGCACCTTCATCGCCAACTCCGCCGTCGCAGGCCTCAACAACAAGACGTTGTCGTTGTCCTCCAGTAACGGATTCGCTTCACCGCGATGCGCCTTCCACACTGCCCCAGTGTAAAACTCAGTCAACGCCTTACCGCGCAACTCCATGCTCGGAAACTCGCGCATCCACGTGAACCGATTTGGATCGTCGAGATCGCGGAACTGCCCGAGCAGACGCATGCCCACCTGCTCCTGCCCTTCAATCAGCTTGCCGTCGAACACCGCGATCATCGCGTCGCGCTTGCCCGCAAAGATCTTGTACTGACGCAGCTCGAGCACACTCGATGTCGCGACGGATGTCTGTGCCTGCGAGGTCATTGCGAAAATTACCGATAGTGCTGCCAACCAAGCTCGCATGGATCAGACTCGCGTGAACTCCATGATCCAATTCGCCTCCCAGGTCGCACCCGAATCGACGGAGAACGCCTGCTCCCAACGCGCGCTGTTCGCCTTGATCTGCGACCACAGAAAACGAATCCGAATCGGCCGCCCTTCGAACGTGTCTTCACCGAAGAACGTGCCCACGCCATCACTGAAGGTGCCATGCACCGGCTGGTCGAGCTTCGGATCGCGACCATCGATCCAATAAATGCTCCAGCGCCCTTGCTCGGGATTGAACAAACGCACCGTGCACGCTTGATACGTTCCCTGCGGCAGCTCGATCACGTTCTCATCGAAGTTGCCGCAACCACCGAGGATGGGCTTGGCAGTCATGGTTCCGCCAAAGCGAACCCAATCCGTACTGCCTTTCAAGCGCGCAGCCAGACGCTGGTGTGATACGCGCCAGCTGCCGTGAAGAAAATCGAAGTCAGCTGCACCCGAAACAGAAGCTGTCGTCATGCGTACTCTCCCTTAAATACCATTACCCAATCCGTTTTCCATCAACATCCTCAGGCGGGGTCAGGGGCGCGCCCCTTCCCGCGCGCGAAGCGCGCTGCCTCGAGTCGCGCATCTTCGAGCTGGGGAAAGGTGGAGGGTCTCGGGAAGTTCGCAACCACCGTGACTCCAAGCCCGCCGCCATTCGAGCAAACCGTTGCACGCTCGCAGTACCGATGACGACGCGCGTTGCAGCTCGCAGCGCGTTAGCGCGTTAAGGGCGAGCGACACTGAGCGTCACGCGGCCACTGCCCAAATCATGCGGCAGCCATCAACGCAAAGCCCGCCAACAGTAAAGACGCTCGCGAGTCAGACCCCCACTTAATCTTACGCCCCAGCTCTGCCGACAGGCTGCGCGCAACGCGCGTCAGCGCCACCGCGAAGCGAAAAGCGCCAGCCAAAAACCAGCGAGCGACCATTCCATAACGATCGTTCGGTTCTGTCAATGACCGCAGCAGTCAGGACGACAGCCGATCCCGCAATTCGGGCAAGCATTGCAACAGCGGCGCGGGCGATTGTTGAACTTTGCACAGAGCCATCGCGCCTGAGTAAACCGCAACGATGTAAGCCGCCAGCGCTCCCGGCTTGGATCGCGGCAGCACTCGCTCATTCATGTCATGTTTCAGCTTCGCCTCGAGCTCACTTTGCCAATGCGCGAACACTCGCGCGAGGCTCTCCTGAAAATCCGGATCAGCGAACGCAAGCTCCAGGGTGAGATTGTTGAGCGGACACCCTCGCACCGCCTGTCGTGCGGCCAACTGTGTCGCGATGCTCTTGAACACCGCCGTGATCCCATCGAGCGTCGTCTTCGCCGCTCGCACCGGCGCGATCCACGTCTGCTCGACCTCCGCCGCCACTCGTTCCTCGATGACCGCCAACGCCAGATCTTTCTTGCCTTCGAAGTGGTGATAGAACGCACCCGCCGTCACGCCCGCAGCCTCGAAGATCGCTTGCATCCCTGTCGCGCTGTACCCACGACTCTGGAACAACTCGGCCGCGACATCGAGAAAGCGTGCCCTCACGCCCTCGGGATCGTTTTTACGTGCGGGCGCATGTCCCGCCCGCTTCTTCTTCGCCGCCACCGCCCACCTCACTGAAGCAACGCTCGCGTCGCAAATCATAGCAAGTTGAGATCACCGCTCTGCGACGGCACACTGCCCCGATGGATGAATGGGTACTCAATGCGTTGCAGCGCTGGCCGAACGTGCCGGCATTGTTCGGCTGGCTCGGCCTGGACCGTCGCGGCCGCTGGCTCGTGCAAGGCGAAGCGATCAGCCATGCTCGCATCATCGAAGTGATCAATCGGAACTACGCCGCGGACCAGCATGGCCGCTGGTATTTTCAGAACGGTCCGCAACGCGGCTACATGCAGCTCGAATCGACGCCGTTCATCGTGCTTGTCGCCGAAGACGGCGAGCATCTCGTCACTCACACCGGGCTGCCAGTCGCACAGCTTCGCGCCGCCTACTTAGACGAAGCGGGCTCGCTGGTACTCGCAACCGAACACGGCCCCGGCGAGCTGCGCGGCACCGATCTGCAGTGGGCCTTGGACAGATTGTCCATTGCGGGCAAACCCGTAGATGACGATGCGCTTGCTGCCGCGCTCGAACTGCCTTCTCAATCACGCACCGACATCGCACTCACCATCGGCACATCTCAATTGCCGCTGCAACGCCTCGACTTCGCTCAAGCACCCTCAGTGTTGAGCTTCGAGCGCGTTCCCGCACCTCGCGACGGCGAAAAAGTCGCGACCCGCGCGATGGACTAGCACGCCGGGTGAATCCAATCAGACCGTGATTTCGATTCGATTTCCGTCGGGATCGAGCACCACGCTCTCGTAGTAACCGTCGCCGGTGCGACGGGGGCCATCGAGTACCGGGTAGCCATCATCCTTCAGACCCTGCGTGAGGGCATCGACGCGCTCTTCGGAGCCGACCGAGATGGCGAAGTGCGTCAAGCCCATGCGCTGCGCGCCCGCTTCAATGACGACTGGCGAGAGCGTCGTGGTCCGCATGAACTCCAGACGCGCGCCAGTGCTGAAGCTGAGGAAAACGGATTCAAATCCCTTGGCGGGATTGCGATAGCCGCTGCCCGCCACAGCGTCGAAATACGTGACGTAAAAATTCCTGACACGCGTCAGGTCGTCGGTCCACAGAGCCAGATGTTCGATGCGCATGAGTGTCGAAATTGAAGACAGTGACAAGTAGGGACTGGCGTCGAGTTGGAAAGTTTCCCGTCACTTCGATGTGAGTGTCAGCAACGCTTACAGCCGGGCCGGTCGCTTTGTGAAGTCAATCCATTTTCGTGCGCGACAATGTGTGTTCCGATGGATCCACGCAGACACGACGCGCGTTGGTCGGCGGCACAAGAAAACTCGGCGCAAATGTGTAAAAGAATCGGACACATCGAGCTTCAGTCAGTGCAGCCAGGATTAACAATCGTTCATCCGACCACTCAAGCGCCGCGAAGCAGACGAGACTAGCGATAGAGAACGAACCTGTGACCACTGTCGGTCGCAGGTGGCAAACGAACCTTCAGATAAGGATCAAAACATGGCACGGGTCATTGGCGGAATCGGGCACACCCTACTGAGTCTTTCGGTGTTGGCGGTGCTGGCGGGTTGCGGCGGCGGCCCAGGCGTCACACAGAACGCGCTGCCTTCCGGCGGCTCTTCCGGTTCACCTGGCTCCGGCGGCAGCGGCGGTAACGCCAATCCGGGTCCGACCGCGCCGACGCCGGGCGGCGGCACTACGAATCCGGGCACTACCGATCCGGGCACGACCAATCCGGGCGGCGGCACGAATCCGACCACTCCGCCAGTCAACGAAGCGATCGGCGATCTCGCCACCGCAACCGCGAACTCGGCCGTGCTCACCACTACTCGCACCGACGTTTACAACCTCAACACCGTGGCGCTCGGCTCCAGCGGCTGGCGTCCGACCGCCTTGCTCGAGCACGACACCGTGAATCTCGGCGGCGAACGCATCAACACCAGCCCGCGCGTCGCATTCGATGCCGCTGGCAATGGCTTTGCTGTGTGGGCCCTGCGTGACATTTTCGTGAGCCGCTACACCGCGAGCACCGCGAGCTGGTCTACGCCGACTGTGCTCGATGTGGGCATCGACATCGCTCACCAGCCGCGCATCGCGATCGACCGCCCCACCGGCAATGCGATCGTGACCTGGACCGAGAGCGATGGCGTCGCGGAATCGATCTACGCCACCCGCTTCACCGCCGCGACCAATGCCTGGAGCACCCCTGAGGTGCTGGAGAACTCGAACAACCCGGTCTCCGGCGAAGACGAGAACTCGTCGGTCTCCGTGGCTGGCTCTCAGGCCGCAGTGGCGTGGCGTCAGTCCGATGGCACGACCCTGCACGTCTATCTGTCACGCCTGGAGAACGGCAGCTGGAGCGTGCCGGTCCAGGTCGATACCGGCGTCAACCAGGCACTGCATCCTGAAGTCGCCGTCGATCTGAACGGCAACGTGACTGTCGCCTGGCGCCAGCAGGATCCGCTGACCGGCTTTCGCATCAACACCCGCCGCTGGGACAACACCACGCAGTCGTTCGGCCCGGTGATGCCGATGAACGGCGCCGGCGATCGTCAACATCGTCTGCAGTTCGATGGCGCCGGCAATGCCTTCCTGGTCTGGCGCAATGGCGGCGTGTTCGTCCGTCAGTTCAACGTGACTACCGGTCAGTGGACCAATCAGATCGACATCAGCGCCGGCATCGGCGGCACCATGGACGCCCAGTTGTCGGTGGACGCCGCCGGCAATGCGATGGTCGCCTGGATCGAAAACGCCGGCGGCATCCCTTCCATGTACGCACGCCGTTACAGCGCAGCGTCCGGCACCTGGGGCAATTACGAGCTGCTGGAAAACAGCAATACACCGGTCAACCTCGACCTCTTTGTCACGGTCAGCATGGTCGGCAATGAAGCCGTCGTGGCGTGGGTGGAGCAGGGTGCGCACAACGATTTGTACGGCATCAAGATGACGGATGGCGTTTGGGGCCCGGTCACGCTGCTCGAGACTCGCGACGAAATGGCTAGCCAGGTGACCTCCGCCGTCAACGCCGCGGGCAATGCCGCGGTGCTGTGGCAGCAAGCCGATGGTCTGCAGCCCTCCGTTTATCAGGCGATGTTCCAGACCTCGAACTTCATCGTGCCGAACGGCGCGACCTGGCAGTCCGTCGCCAACGCGCTGTACGGCGTCAACAACGTCGAGGCTGGCAATGCGCTGCAGGCTGCGATGGGTGGCGGCACGCTGAGCGCCGGCGCGATCCTGAGCGGCTTCCCGTCCACGCTGACCGTGACGACGACCATCCCGGGTTACTACACCGTGCTCTCCACTGATACGTGGGCGCATGTCGCGCAGCGCGTGTATGGCGTGACTGATGTCGCCGCCATCACTCAGTTGCAGACACTGTTGGGCACCACCACGCTGACCGCGGGTCAGCACCTGGTCGTTCCAAGCAGCTTCCAGTACACCACGTCTGCGAACTTCCGCGCACCGCTGGATTGGACTCGCGTCAACACGACGTCGACGACCTATCACCCGCTCAACAACAGTGCGTTGACGGTGCCGCTGACCGACTGGACGCCGCAGCAGTTGCTGGAAACGAACCCTGTCGAAACCTTCGAGCCGCGGGTCGCATTCGACCATGCCGGCAACGGCATTGCTGTGTGGCTGCAGGGCGGCGACGTGGTGATGAGCCGTTTCACGATCAGCAATGGTCAGTGGTCGACGGCCACGGTGCTCGATGCAAACCCCAACGAAGCGTTCTCCCCACGCGTCACGATCGAGCAGACCACGGGTAATGCTTTCGTGTCTTGGGCGCAGAGCGACGGCGCAGCTGTCTCCATGTATGTCAGCAGCTTCAACGCCAGCACCAACACCTGGAGCGCGGCGCAGCTGCTCGAGACGAGCAACTTTGCCGTGACTCCTTCTACGGGTACCAGCAGCTCGAGCACGGGTGAGCACGCCGCGATCGCGTGGGTGCAGTCCGACGGCACGCTGGGCCACCTGTATGTGTCGCGCCTCGTCGCCGGGACTTGGACCGCGCCGGTGCGCGTCGATACCGGCACCGCTTACGGCGTCGGCGATCATCCCGAGGTGAAGATCGATAGCAACGGTAACGCGATGCTCGCGTGGCGCCAGCGCGATCCGAATGAAGGCTTCCGCATTTACGCGCGCCGCTGGGATAACACCACGCAGTCGTTCGGTCCGGTTGTCGGCCTCAACGGCCCGGGTGAGCGTCATCCCCGCCTCGGCATGGATGCGGCTGGCAATGCCATCGTTCTGTGGCGTGGCGGTGGTGTGTACTCCCGTCGCTACGACGTGACCACCGGGCAGTGGAGCCCGCAGGTGCAGCTGAACGTCGGCTCGGGCCCTGGCACGACCGGCGAGATCTCGGTAGATGCGAACGGCGATGCCTTGGCTGCCTTCGTCGATACCGACAGCACCGGTCCGTCGCAGTACGCACGTCGGTACGATGCCGCCACCGGAACGTGGGGCAGCGCCGTGGCTCTGGAAAACAGCAGCGAAGCCGTCAACGTCGATATGGAAGCGGCCGTGTCGCTCGTCAACGGCAACGCCGTCGTCGCGTGGGCCCAGCAGAACGGTCAGCTCTACGCCGCCCGCTTCAGCAACGGCGTATGGGGCGATCCGGTCAACATTGAATCGCGTACAGAAGCCGCCTCGATGCCGGTGGTGGCGATGGATGGCGCGAGCAACGCGACGGCGCTGTGGATCCAGGCCGATGGCGTCCGACGCTCGATCTACTCGGCTCGCTCCAGTGCCACGCCGTACTACGTCGTGCCGGCTGGCGCGACCTGGCAGTCACTCGCCAACACGCTGTACGGCATCGACTCGGTGTCCGCAGCGACGGCGTTGCAGACTGCTATGTCGAATCCGACGCTGACGACGGGCCTGCATCTGCAGCCGCTGCCGACGACGCTGACCGTGACTCCGCCGGTGCCGACGCACTACATCGTGCAGAGCGGTGACACCTGGCAGAGCATCGCGCTGGCGCTGTACGGCACGAGCCGCAGCGAAGCGGCGACGGCGCTGTGGGACTACCTCGGCCGTCCGACGCTGACCGTGGGCCAGCAGCTGCTGATCCCGGCCGAGCTCGCCTACACCATCACCGAATAACAAACGTTTCCAAAACGTTTCTAGGGCGAACCAACCTGGGCCCCGTCGCAAGACGGGGCCCATTTCTTTTGTATCGAGGCTGCCTTCAGCCGTTCGCCTGCGCCTGTTTCCATTCGCGCGGCGTCAGGCCGCTCTGCGTTTTGAACGCTCGCGACAGCGCCGCCTCGCTACCATAGCCAACTTCCACAGCGATCATCTTGAGCGAACGCCCCTGACGTAGCGCCTGCTGCGCCAGACTCACGCGCCAGTTCTGAAGATAAGCACCCGGTGTCAGGCCGACGGTGTCGCGAAAGGCATTCGCGAACACGCTACGAGACATGCCCGCCCTTTCTACCAGCTCTTCCAGCGACCACTCATACGCGGGCTGCTCATGCATGGCCACCAACGCATTGCGCAGCTTGGGATGCCCCATGCCGGCAAGCATGCCGCTGCGGATCTGGCCGCTCTCCATCAAGTGACGCAGCACTTGAATCAACACCACTTCAAACAAGCGGTTCACCAGCGCCTGACGACCGCAGCGTTGATTGAATGCTTCATCGAACAGCAACGACAGTACGCCGTCCGCGCCGTCGATTTGCGCCAACGGCACGCAGATCACAGACGGCAACGCTGCGGCAATCGGATTGGCGACGCCTCCGTCGAAATGCAAATTCGCACAAGCCAGGTCGGCGCCGCGTTTCGCGTCCGTAGTGAAGCGATGCTTCAGCGGTCGCGGATACAGCAGCAAACTGGGCTCGACGACCCGCAGCGGACTTTCGCCGTCATGTGCAACCTCGACCGGTCCCAGCTTGATCAGATGCAGCTGCCCCGTATCAGGCAATGTCGGCACTTCGTTCAGTCCGCAGAGCGCGCCGGAGTGGAACATGCGGGCATGCACCGCGAAATGCGTCAGTAAGGACTCCAGTCGGTCGACCATTCCCATATTCCCGATCAAGTTTTTCGGATTTTAAGTGACCTGGAGTCCGGCAGGCACGCGTACAGTCTCTTCCACAGACACACACCCACCCAAGGAGCACGTCATGTCGATCGAGAAAGTTTTATACACCGCACAGGCTACTGCCACCGGAGGCCGCGACGGCCGCGCCAAGTCATCCGACAATGTCCTCGATATCCAGCTGTCCACGCCGCGGGAGCTGGGTGGCGCTGGCGGTCCGGGGACGAATCCGGAGCAGCTGTTCGCCGCCGGCTATTCGGCGTGTTTCCTGGGTGCGCTGAAGTTCGTGGCCGGTAAGGAAAAGGTCGCTCTGCCGGCCGACACGACCGTGACCGGACGCGTCGGCATCGGCGCCATTCCGACCGGCTTCGGCATCGAAGCCGAGTTGCGCATCCAGGTCCCCGGCGTGCCGAAGGCTCAGGTGCAACAGCTGGTCGAAAAGGCGCACATCGTTTGTCCGTATTCGAATGCCACTCGCGGCAACATCGATGTGAAGCTGGTCGTGGTCGACTGACCTCGAGCTAAGTGAACAGCGCGGTATAACGACGCTGCATCTCCTCGGCGGTCATATCCTCGATGTGGCCGCCGAGGAGCCATTCGTGACCGAACGGATCGCGCACGGTGCCGGAACGCTCGCCGTAGAACTGATTCTGCAAAGGGCGCACGACGGTTGCACCCGCCGCCACCGCCTGCTCGAACAGAGCATCCACGTCACTGGCGTGAATATGAATCGACACGCTGGTGCCGCCGATCGAATGCGGTCCGCGAATGCCGATCTCCGGATACTCATCCGACAGCATGACGGTCACGGGCCCGAGTTTCACCTCGGCATGGCCCACTCTGCCGCTGGGCTCGACCAGCCGGAACAATTCCTTCGCGCCGAAGGCCCGCGCATAGAAATCGATGGCCGCCTTGGTGTCATGCACCCGCAAGTAGGAATACACCTCGTGGATGGTCTGCTCGCCCTTATCGCTCATGGCCGCTCCTGAAGTCTCTAGCGTGAGAGCATAGTGTCAGGTTCGGCGGCGCACGAGTCTTGAAGCTTTTTTACCTGAGGCACTGACCACGTGGTGATGCTCGCTATTCACGGCGGGCGGACAATAAGCGGACGGCGCAACGCCGGCGAGCTCGCGAAACTCCCGGGAAAAGTGTGCCTGGTCTGCATAGCCGGCGGCGAGCGCCACCTCAGCGAGCCCTCCACCATCGCTCTGACGTTGCGCCAGGCGAGTGAGCGCGCTCGAGAAACGCTGCACACGATAGAAGTGCTTCGGCGTGAGGCCCACGGCCGAGTGAAATAAGTCGATGAAATGCCGCGGGCTGTAACCGGTGCGCCGTTGAATCTGGTCCACGCGAGTGCCGAGTCCATCGGGCCGCAATGCGTAGGCAACGGCGGGATGAATCAACAACGGCCGGCGCATCCTCGCAATCAATTCGGCTTCCAAAGCTCGACAAATCGCCATCGGTTCCTGCAGCGACGCCAGTCGTTCATGCAGCTGAAGTCCGCGATAGCCCCACAGCTCCTCGATGGAAACGTGACGATCGCGCAGCTCATCCAACGATGCGTCGAGAACCGCGGCGGCCATGCCGACGCGAAACGACGCGCCGACCACGACACCCGGCGGCTTCGGCCCGGCGACATAATAACGGGATTGGGGGCCGTGAATGACTCCCCGCGTCCACGAATGCCATTCGACCTTGCTGCCCGGCGCAGCCCAGTGAATGGGCGAATTGTGTAAAGCAATGACGAGATGTGCCTTACCGGAAGGCAGCATGTGCTCCCAATTCGGGCAATGCTCGCGGCGGTGATTGAGCCAGATACAGTCAATCACAGCATCCAGCGGCGGGGCAGGACGGTATCGGATCATCACTCCTTATACCCCGGACAGCTCGTGCGCGCGATGATGGACACGCCGGCCCCTGCAGTTGTACTCTGCCGGCCTGGGCGCAATCTTCAGCGCTGCGAATCCGCCAGCCGGCCCTCAAAAACCCGCGCTCCGCCCGGAACCTCCTGCAATTTTCCATTTGTTAGCTCCGTTCGACGGCGCAGCGATGCGTCGCCATTTGCTGTATGCGAAGACATCCTACGTTCCTGATCATCGTGCTCGGCTTTTTGAATGCGCTGACACCGTTCACCATCGACCTGTATCTGCCGGCGTTCCCGCAGATTGCAGCCGATCTGCACGTCCCGGTGTCACGTATGTCGCTCAGCGTGTCGGTGTACTTCATCGGCTTTGCGCTCGGCCAGGTCATCTACGGCCCATTGCTCGATCGCTTCGGTCGGCAGCGGCCGATTTACGCAGGCTTGGCGATCTATGTGCTCGCCACGCTCGGCTGCATGACGACGACGTCGTTCGAAGGCCTGCTGGTGTACCGATTCATTTCGGCGCTCGGCGGCAGCGCTGCGTCGGTCGGTGCGATCGCATTGGTGCGCGATCATGTTCCCGCGGAGAAGGCGGCTCGTGCCTTCGCCACGCTGATGCTCGTTTTGAGCGTGTCGCCGCTGCTCGCGCCAAGCATCGGCAGCTTGATCGCGACCATCGCGAGTTGGCGGGTAATCTTCGCCACGCTGGCCGCGCTTGCCATTCTCGATCTCGCGCTCGTGATGTTCGCAATACCACGCACGTATTCACCCGACCCGTCGGTGAGTTTGCGACCCGCGCCAATTCTTCGAACGTTTCGCGATGCCCTGGCGCAGCCACAGTTCAGGACTTACACGATCGCCGGCTCCTTGTCGTTTGCAGGCTTGTTCGTGTTCGTGTCCGGCTCGCCGGCGGTATTCATGGACGGTTTCGGCGTCGGACCCGGTGGCTTCGGCGCGATCTTCGCCATTCTCGCCGGCGGGATGATTCTCGGCGGTCAGCTGAATCATCTGCTATTGAAACATTTCGCCAGCGAGCAGGTGTTTCGGCGCGCATTGCTGTTCCAGGTGATCGCTGGCGTCAGCTTCCTGGTGCTGTCTTTGACGCTGGATCTGGGCAAGTGGTCGACCGTGATGCTGCTGTTCGCGTTCCTGCATTGCGCCGGCATCACGTATCCGAACGCAGCGGCGCTGGCGCTGAAACCTTTCACCAAGAACATCGGCAGCGCCTCCTCGTTGCTGGGCTTCCTGCAATTGGGCACGGGCGCTATTGCTGCCGCGCTGGTCGGTGTACTGGATTTGACGGGTCCCCTACCCATGGCATTCGTCATGGCGATCTGCTCCACCGCGGGCTGGATCGTTTTGACCTCGGCGCGCGAGACGACGAACGAGCCAGTTGGCGAACATGCGTCGAAATAAGCAGTCGTCCTAACGGAATTCCCAGATGCAGGCGGGCGGCCGCTGGTTATTCTGCCGCTCATGCAGACACGCTGGCTCCGCACATTGATCGTGGCGCTGTGCGCGCTCGCTTGCGCATCGCATGCAACCGATGGCCCGGTGGAGTTCGACACGACGGGAGGTGACGCGTGGACCCTCGTCAAGCGCATCGAAGGCCGCGTCGACCCATCGGCCTGCGACCAAGTGCTGATTCGAGGTCCCGCCGGGACTGCGATTGCGACCCTCCAGGATCATCGATTCTGGGCTTCAGTCCCCTTGCGCAGCGGCGACAACGAAATTCGCGCGCGCTGTAATCGGCACGGCCGCGACATCGCGCATTCCTCCACTCAACATTGGCTAGCTCGCATCGAGGATCGGCCACGCGCATGGATCCGCACTCGCATCGATGGTCAAACCATTTTGATGGATGCAGGAGGCAGCCGAATGGCCGCGGGCATCAGTGCGCCGATCACACGTTACGAATGGCGGTCGCAGCGAGGCAATGCGGCGCCGCTGATTCTCACGACTCAATCCCTACTCGACATCACACCGGCAACTACAAAAAACATCCAGATCAAGACACCGGATGCGGACGGCGAATACTACGTCACGCTGCGAGTCAGCGATGCGCTCGGCCGCAGCGATGAGGGCACCACGGTCTTCGAAGTCGTTGACGGCTCGCCAAAAGAGGTCGATCCCGACCGCCACCGGCCTGCATGGATCTCGCAGAGTGTTCTGTATGGCGTGGCGCCGTTTGCCTTTGGTCACAACGGTTATGACGACGTTCGCAAACGGCTGCCGGAGATTGCCGCATTGGGCGTCACCGCCATCTGGCTCTCGCCCGTCACCGGTGCACCGCCTGAAGACTTCGGTTATGCGGTGACGGATCATTTTCAATCGCGAGCCGAGTTCGGGACAAAGCTGCAGCTGAAAGCGCTGATCGAGGCCGCGCACGCGCACGGGCTACGCGTACTCATCGATTTCATTCCAAATCATCTGGCAACCGCGCACCCCTATTACATCGATGCCGCCCGTCAGCTGCAGCGCTCGCCCTACTTCAACTGGTTCGAGCGCGACGCCAGTGGCCAGACCATGAACTATTTCGACTGGTCGCACTTGAAGAATCTCGAGTACGACAACCCGGAAGTGCAACGCTACATGATCGAAGCATTCAGCTACTGGGTACGCGAGCTGAATATCGACGGCTTCCGAGTGGATGTTAGTTGGGGCGTGCGCGAGCGGGCACCGGAGTTCTGGCCTCGTTGGCGACAGGAGCTCAAGCGCATCGATCCCGACATGCTGCTGATTGCCGAAGCGTCGGCCCTGGACGGCTATTACTTCCAACACGGCTTCGATGCCGCTTACGACTGGACCGGCAAACTCGGCGAATGGGCCTGGAATGATGCGTTCGCCGGCACAACCCCAGACCTGACTAAATTGCGTGCGGCGCTATTGAACAGCAGCCGCGATCTTCCGGAACCCGGCCTCGTGCTGCGCTTTCTGAACAACAACGACACTGGCGCCCGATTCATCACCCGACACGGCGCGGCTCTCACGCGAGTCGCTGCGACCCTGCTGCTCACCTTGCCGGGCTTGCCACTCATATATAACGGCGACGAAGTCGGCGCGCAGTTTCTCCCCTACGATGAGCAACCCCTGTCGTGGGACGACCGTCATCATCTGCTGCAGCACTACACCAAGCTGGTTCGGCTTCGAAAAGAGGTCGCAGCATTGCGCTCGCCAGAAATAGAGCTGATTGCGACCAATCGCGACGACGCCGTGCTGGCGTACATCCGTCGCCCGAGCAAGCCAGCCGCGGACTGTCATGACTCTGAAAACGCACTGGTTCTGCTCAACTTCAGCGCGGAGAATATCGATCTCAAACTGTCGCCTGTGACCGCACTCTCCAGCTCGTGGTGGGAGAAGCGGCTGCAAGATCGCCTGACAGGCGAGTACTTCACTCACCTTGCCTCGCAATCGCTGCGCCTCGAGCCTTTCGATGCTCGGGTTCTCACGGCTGACGCCTGCAACTGAGCCGACATCGGAACCATTCCCCCAGTCAGGGATTGCTCGGGCATCGAAGCCGACCCGGTGTCGCCATGAGTTCGCATGCGGTTGATTATTCCAGCTCCCTGCGCCAGGCCCGCACGCGAAGTGCACATGAGCTGCGTGCCAGTCTGCAACGTAAGAGTGAGGCGTTGCCGGAGCTGCACAGCGCTGAATTCGCGGAGCGTTTCGATCGCTTCGGCACTGCCAAGCTGGTGCTGCTCGGCGAAGCCACCCACGGTACGTCGGAGTTCTATCGCGCCCGTGCCGCGATTACACGGCGGCTGATCGAGAATCACGGCTTTTCCTTCGTGGCCATCGAAGGCGACTGGCCCGACGTCGCGCAGCTCGACAGCTATGTTCGTCATCTGACGCCCCGACCGAACCGAGAGCAGGCCTTTGCCCGCTTTCCGCAATGGATGTGGCGCAACGAGGAGTTCGCCGCATTCATCGACTGGCTGCGCACATACAACCGTGACCTCGATCCAAAGGCACGCGTCGCGTTGCATGGGCTCGACATATACAGCTTGCAATCGTCTATTGCCGCAGTACTGGAATTTCTGGATCGACGCGACCCCGCGCAAGCTACCGCGGCTCGGCAGCGCTACTCGTGCCTGACTCCGTGGCAGAACGAGCCTGCCCTGTACGGCCACCAGATACTGTCGGGTGGTGACACATGCGAGGATGAAGCTGTCGAACAGCTCCGCGCACTGTTGCTGCGTCGCCTCGGTTACTTGAACGAAGACGGCGAGACGTTCTTCAACGCCGCTCAGAATGCGCGGGTGGTTCGCAGTGCTGAACAGTACTACCGCCTGATGTATCGCAGTTCCGCCGAATCGTGGAATCTTCGCGATCGTCACATGTTCGATACGTTGCAAGCCCTGCTCGCGGGTGCTGCGGATACGGCACGCGTGAGATCCAACGGCGTCGCACGAGCCGTCGTCTGGGCACACAACTCTCATGTCGGCAATGCCGCCGCGACGGCGATGGGCTGGGCCGGGGAATTCAACATTGGCGAGCTGTGTCGCAAGGCCTATGGCAACAGCTGCGCTCTGATCGGCTTTGGCACCGATCGCGGCACGGTCGCTGCCGCAAGCGACTGGGGCGAGCCGATGCAAGTCAAAACCGTGCTTCCGGCCCGCGACGACAGCTATGAACACGCATTTCGCGAAGCTGGCCTGCCCCGCTCACTGACAGACTGGCGGGCGGATGCGGATCGAGCGCTTGCCGAGCAGTTGTCACATTCGCTGCTCGAGCGTGCCATCGGCGTGATCTACCGGCCGGAGACCGAGCTGCAAAGTCACTACTTTGAATCGATGCTCGGCGATCAGTTCGATGCCTGGGTGTGGTTCGAGCAAACCACGGCGATCAAGCCGCTGCCTGCGGGACACGGCACAGGCATGCCCGAAACGTATCCTTTTGGCGTGTGACAGGGATGGGCGCGCTCATTGAGCGAACATGTCGAAGTAACGTTCCTCGGTCCCGCGCATGCATAAGGCTACCTCCATGGAAAGAAATGGCTCGTCGGCGCTCGTCTTGCCCAGCACCTGACCTTCTGGCGAAATGATCCACGCCTGGCCCCCGAAAGCTCCCGAGCGATTCGACGACACCGCAAAGGCGTGTGCATGCTGGGCGAGCGAGCAGGCGCGCTGCAAACAGTCGCCGTTCTTTGCCATGTCGCCGGCCCGCGGGATTGCCAGGACATCGACAGTCTCCGCCTCGTAACCTCCCGGCGCCCAAATCTCGCTGCCGATCAACATCGCGATGCGCAACCCGCGCACTTCCACCGGAGTGAACTCAGCCGTCGCGCTGTCGTACCACGAGCCTTCGCGGGCGCCTTTCGTATCTGGCAGGAAGGACTTGGCGTGCAAGGAGAGCACACCGAGCGGTTCCTCCCAAAGAAATCCCTCGTCATAGCGCTCGTTACCAAAATCGACCGGCCGTGACGCCATCACCATCGCAGGGCTCAGTTCCCGCAGCCGATGCTCCCCTTCGTCGTGCGCTCGCACCGCCGCTGCCCACACTCCCCGATCGAAACGATCCGAGCTCGCGAACCAGCTGCTGAAAGGCATGTCCGGCAACACCACCAAGTCGCTATGCGCGCCGCGCACATGCTCGACGAGATCGCCCCAGGCCGAGTCGAACGGCTTGCGCGGGTCCGGCAGCTCACAGACGGTGATTTTCATGGGGCACCCCGGTCTAGAAAGGCCCGATCTAACAGGACGGGGCGCTACCGGCCTTTGTTCCAGCCCGGTGCTTCTATTCTGCTACCCTTTCGGCCACTCAGGCCCGACCGATCCCATGAGACTAGTGCTCGACACCAACATCGTTCTCGACTGGCTCCTCTTCGAGGACGCGCGCCTGTCCGAGCTGCAGCGCGCTTGGGATGAGCAACGAGTAGAGCTCGTTACTCACATGCCAGCGCTGGAGGAGTTGCGGCGCGTGCTGACGTATCCGCAGTTCAAGCTTGCGCAGAGCGAGCAAACAGCCTTGCTGGAGTGCTACGAATCGCGAGTTCGAATCGTTTCGTTACCGGCGGGGGTCACGCTGGAGAATCTCGGCATGCCCGCCGGCTTTCCTCGCTGCAAGGACCGCGACGACGATCATTTCCTCGCCCTCGCCTACCATCATCGCGCAGACGCCGTCGTCAGCAAGGATCGTGCAGTTCTGGATCTGGCGAAGCGCGCTCGAAAGTTTGGCGTGACGGTGCTTGGTCCGCAGCAGTTAACAGCGAAACTCACGGACACGAGCAGTCGGCTGATTTCTTAGCTGCTGAGCTTCTTGCGCAGGTCATCGATCGACGCAACCAGACTGCGGTAGGCTTGCTCCGCCGACGAGGTCTCATCAGCGGCATGCAACAGGTCTCCAGCGGAACCCAGGTCTTCCAACTCCTGGAACTTCCGGGCCAGAGCGTCAGCCCCAACAGTCGCCGCATTGGTCTTCAGCGTATGGGCGTGGCGTCTGAACTCCTTCGCATCGCCTTCAGTTAGCGATCCCCGCAGTCCATCGAGCAGTCGAGGTGCGCTGTCGACCATTGCTCCCAATACCAGGCGCGCACCCTTCTCACCGGCAGCTGAAATCAGCCGATCGATAGTCTCCTGTTGAAAGTCCGCCGCCGACTCGTTGTTTGCTGTGCCAGCATCGGCGCTGGTCGATGCCTCCACCTGCAGTTGTTGCCATAGCAGGACCTTTGCCAGCTGGTCGAGTTGCACCGGCTTGCTGATGTAATCGTCCATGCCAGCGGCCAGGCACAGCTCTCGATCGCCCGTCAGCGCGTTGGCCGTCATCGCGACGATGCGTGGCTGACGGTCCTTCGGCAAGCGCTCGCGGATCTGCCGAGTCGCATCGAGGCCATCCAACTCCGGCATCAAAACATCCATCAGGATGAGGTCATACGGCAATCGCATCGCAGCCTCGACTGCCTCGATGCCATTCGACACGATATCCGCCGTCTGCGACAACCGCTCCAGCAGCAACTGCGCCAGGCGCTGGTTCACGACATTGTCTTCGGCCAGCAGGATACGCAACGGTGACTGAAGTTGTGAGTGGCTGGCGCGCTGCAGATTGAGCTGATATTCCAGTGAATCGACCGAGCCCGTCAGCACAGCCGCCAGTGCATCGAAGACCTGGGATTGATGCAGCGGCTTGGTCAACACTCCTTTGACATTCGACCCGGCCGCGCGTGCTGCTTCATGCGCCGGGCCATGACTCGCCACCATCAGAATCTTTACCGAATGGTCGGCATCCAGCGTCGCAATTTCCGTGGCGAGCTGCGCTGCGTCCATGGTTGATGACGTGTAGTCGATGAGCGCTACGTCGAACTGTTGGCCGCTGCGAATCAGGTCCAGCGCCTGCGCAGGCGATGAAGTATCGACAACAGCCATGCCCCACGAGTCGCAGTACTGTCGCAACACGCCGCGGGTGGTTTCGTTCTCTGCCACGATGAGCACATGCCGGCCGTTCAGTTGCGTCGGATCCAGCGCTCCCGGCCGCGTCGGCAGGCGCTCAGCGGGCGCGGCTTCCAGCGGCAGTGTGACGGTGAATGTCGAGCCGACGCCGACGGTACTGTCTACCTGGATATCGCCGTTCATGGCCTCCGCCAGACGCTTGGAGATCGCCAGGCCCAGGCCCGTGCCGCCGTACACCCGAGTGGTGGAAACATCCACCTGGCTGAACATTTCGAACAAGCGGTGGCGGAGCTCCGGTGGAATCCCGATGCCGGTATCACGAATCGCGATCCGTATCGTGTAGCGATCATGCTGCTCGCGTGTCCCAGTGATCTCGGCAACGACTTCGCCGCCGGCCGTGAACTTCACTGCATTCGACAACAGATTGACCAGCACCTGGCGGATGCGCGCCGTATCGCCGATGAAATAATCGGGCAACTGTGGATCGTAGTTGTAAGCCAGCTCCAGGCCTTTTTCCTGGGCCCGATTCGCCAGCAGATCCAGTGACTCCTCCACGCACACGCGCAGATTGAACGCCTGCTGCTCCAGATCGAGCCGCCCGGCTTCGATCTTGGAGAAATCCAGGATGTCATTGATCAGGTCCAGCAGCACGCCGCCGCTCAAACGCGCCATTTCGACGTACTCGCGCTGACGCTCGTCGAGCTGCGTGTCCTTGAGCAGACTGGTGGCCCCGATGATGGCGTTGAGCGGCGTGCGAATCTCGTGACTCATGGTCGCCAGGAAGCTCGATTTCGCCGCGCTCGCCGATTCCACTTGATTCAATCGTTCGAGCCTGGTGGCCAGCAACGCCGCGCTGTGGCGCAGTACGTCGACCTCATCGGAAAAGCGCGAATCGATCCGGTCCTCGCCCAACAAACCGCGCGCTTCCGCGAACTTCTGTTCGGCCACCACCGGCAGTGCTCGCGTGACGCGAACCAGCCGACGCAGCACCGGCCACGCTACGATCAACAAAGCCAGCGATGAAAAGGCCAGACCACCAGCGATCGCCAAGGTGCTTTTCTTCGTATCCGCCCGAATGCGGGCTTGCGCGGCCGTATCGTCGACGATGAACAGCGCCTCGGGCCCACCATCATCGCCGAGCAGGCGCGCCGGCAATGTATGAATCTGGAGCAGATAGCTGCGCTCGCCAACGACCTTCGCCACTCTGGTGTTGGCAGCGGGCGTCGGCCGCTCATAGTTCAATTCGGCCAACACCGGCACCAGCGTGGGCGCATTGGTGAGCACGCGCAGATGCCGTCCCCACAGCTGTGGCAATGACTGGTCGCTGGAAGTGTCGCCGGACTCCATCAGCGCGACATCCGCGCCCGCCACCCGCTGAAACGCCTGCAGCTGATCCGACGCGAGCTGGCTCACTATCATCGAGATCTCGCGACCATCGCGATCGAACGCGGGCACGAAAGCGTGGAGTACACACTCGCGGACACAGGTGAGACGCGCCATCGGCCGATGTGTCTGACGCAAGCTGCTCAGCACATCGCTAACATTGAACGGCAAGGCAGTGCCCGAGGCAGTGCTGGCCCAGCGCGCGATCAGCTGCCCCTCCGCGGTGTAATACTCGATGCGAGTCAACGCCGACAACAACCCTGCGGCCGGCGAGAGATCGGCCAGGTCGCTCGACTGCAACTCGCGCGTGCTGGTCACCGCCGCCATGTTGGTGGCAAGCCGAGTCAACTCGTCGCTGGCGCGCTCGAGCAGCGCGTTGAGCGACATGCCGAAGCGATCCATCTCCTCCTGGCGATTGCGCTCGTTCTGCTCCTGCAGGCTGTGGTAGCCGAGATAGCCGAGGAAGGGATAGGTCGTGCCAAGCAGGATGATGAGCAGCAGCAGCGCCTTCCACATCAAGCTCAGGCGTGGCCGCATCCGATGGGACGATTCGGGAGGTGGCAACGCCGTGGAATTCATGCCGCTCAGAACTTGTAGCCCGCCATCAGCATGAGCATCGACCAGCGCTGGTGGCGCACGGGCGGCGGATTCTCCAGCCGCTGCAGCGTCGCCGTGCCATTGATCCAATGGTGCTCGGCCCAGAAGCCCCAGTGCTGATCGGGGCGCCAGTTGATACCAATGGTGAAATCGTGACTGAACTGCGTCCGGCGGTCGACTCCGGGATTCGCCGCGGCAAAGTCACGGCCACTGCGATCGTGGCGATCCCGATAGGAACTGTCGAGTCGCGTCATTACCGCCCAACTGGAGTTGAGCCGATACTCGGCCTGCAGATACCCGGCGTCCGCCGCGACGCGCTGATGCAGGAACGGCGCTCCCATGAATGTCAGTCGGTTGTCATTGTCGATCAACACATACTCGGCGGTGAGCGTGACGCGCTCAGCGTTGAAGCGAGCCGAGAACACATTCAGATCGACATCGAAACGGCCGCTGAGATCGATCTCTGGAGCCGTGGACAGGCGGAACTGCCCACCGAAATGGCTATACGCAAACTGCCATCTGCCACCGTCGATCGAATCCATGATCTGGATGTTCCAGGAGTCGCCGACGCGCAGATCGAACGGCACGGTGAGTTCCACCAGCAAGCGCTCGTCGTTCCTCCGCACGTCTCGCTCCGCGTTGAGGGTGGCCGTGAACGACAGCTCATGCATCCCCATGACGGTGGCGCCGTAAGCCTGTGCACCTGGCGATGTGAAGATCAGACTGCGCTGATTCTGATTGTCGCTGTAAACGGAAGGCAGCAAGATGCTCGGCCGCGTGAACACCACGTCACGGGTTTCATTGTAGAAACCGAGAGCGTTCTTCACTTTGCCGGCGCGCAAGCCCGCTTGAATGCCTGCTTCGGACAGCACGCGATAGTCGGCAACCGCGTAGTCCAGACGTACCGAACCGTCATCGCTGATGCCCGCATCGCGGACCGCCGCCTGGACCGCGAACGAAAGGTTCGGTTGCACGCGCACCGCTGCGTTGATGCCCGCCTCGTAATAGTCGAAGCTGCCGCCGGAGCTGTCGCCAAAGAAATCATTGTGACTGCTCAGCACAAAGCCTTGCGCCGCATAGCCATGAATCTGATAGTCGAGCGCGCTCGCGGAGCCGCTGCAAAAAATCGCGGCGAGTGCGGCCGCAAGGCGCACACGGCAGCACTGTTCTGCTGTCTTGTTCAATCCGTCAGCCATGGCCATCTGCCGTCAACACCACGATGGTCCAGCGCGGCGGCGCTGGGCGATTTTGCGATGAGGTTTCGCGCTTGCGCACGAATCCGATCGCACCCGGCGTCGAGCGCACACGCTCGACCATTTCCGCTTCCGAGCGCACCACGGTAGGAGCAAAGCCGGTGCCGGTAAAAACCATGCGATCCCAGGCCCGGCGCAGCACGTACGAGTACATGCCGAGTCGCTCGCGATAAAACCGATCGCTGAGCGGATTGTCGTCCGGCAGTACGAACACGCGAATGGGCGTGCCATCGGGCCATTCGCGCACTCGCATCGTGAACACCGCACGCAACAGGTTGCGATCCAATGTGACTTTCGCCAGCGATGGACTGACGATGACCTCGACCGCAAGGTCGCTGTTCTGCGAGCTCGCGGTAAACGAGAGCATCAAGAGCAGCGCGCTCAGCAAGCAGCGCAACCGGCGCAGCATCGGCATGTGGACGGGAAAATTCACTAACGCTCTATCCTTGAGAATGCAGCTCGGATGCCAGGTGCTGGCCAATGGTGGCGGCGAACGATACCGGATCGACGGGCTTGACGATGCATCCATCGAAGTCCGCAGCAAGCTCTTGCCGTTGCTCCTCGCGCATCGAGGCCGCGGTGAAGGCCAACACCGGCACCTTGTGCCAATCGTTGTTGGCTCGTAGTGCCTGCACCAGTTGCGGCCCCTCGATCACGGGTAAGTCGAGATCGCAGAGAATGAGATCGGCGGTGTTCTCCAGCGCCAGGCGCATGCCACTGCCGCCATCGGTCGCACTACTGACGGTGTAGCCAGCGTCGCGCAACAGATACTCGGCGAGCGCCAGGCTCATTTCATTGTCTTCAATGATTAGGACGTGCGCGCTCATGGGAAGCGTCACGCGGGCAGCGTGAACCGAAACTCCGCGCCACGGCCTTTCTCAGCCTCTGCCCAGATCGTACCGCCATGCCGCTCGATCAGCTGCTTCGCCATCGCCAGCCCCGTTCCCAGTCCTTCGAACTCTTCCTCAGTGTGCATGCGCTGGAAGATTCCAAACAAGCGACGCGCATACTTGGGATCGAAGCCGACGCCGTTGTCCTTGACGCAATAAACGATGTGATGCCCCTGTTGCTTGCCGCTGACTTCGATGCGTGGCTGCGCAGCGTGCCGGGTGAACTTGAATGCATTTGTCAGCAGGTTGTGACACACCAGGCGCAGCAGCTCGAAGTCGGCTCGAGCAGGAGGCAACTCTTCGACCACAACTTCGATCTGACGATCCGGTGTCGCAGCACGCAGCTCCGCGATGATCTTGCTGGTCAGTGCCGCGACATCGACGCTTTGTCGATGCAGCGGACGTTGGCTGAGCGTAT
Organism: Steroidobacter cummioxidans; assembly: GCF_003104955.1. NCBI lineage: Bacteria > Pseudomonadati > Pseudomonadota > Gammaproteobacteria > Steroidobacterales > Steroidobacteraceae > Steroidobacter > Steroidobacter cummioxidans. The sequence goes on from NZ_LSRW01000018.1 coordinate 90,874, forward strand.
CGAAACGCGTCAACGCCTCGACTCGCATCGCCAACTTCGCCGCGCCGCTGCCAATATGATCGAGCAGGCCCGTGGTCCGCGGCGGCAGCTGTTCGGCGTGATCGGTGACGAGGATCTTCGACATCTGTTCGAGCATCCGCAGCGGCGCGCGAAAATCGTGAGAGAGGACGTGTCCGCGCTGCTCGAGCGCCGCCTGGCTTCGCCTCAGTTCCTCACGCAGCTCCGTCGAGCTCGCCTCGAACAAGGTAATGAGCACACCGCCGATTCCGCCTGAGTCATCGTGCACGGGAACAAACGAAAGCGTTACGACGACCAGTTCGCTGCCGCCGTCGCGATCGAGCGATACCTGTTGATTCTCCAGTCGTGCCGACTCGCCGCGAGTCGCACGTTCGAAGCACGCATGCATGGCGGGCCACGATTGCACCCAACTGTGAGCGAAATCCACGCCGAGCGCCTCGCCATGAATGAGCGACACTCGAGAATAGGCGTCGTTATAGAGCTGCGAGCGTTGTTCGCCCCAGGCAATGCACGAGGGCGCAGGGAACCCGAGACAAATGCCAAGTGCGGTTCGTAAACTCAGCGGCCACTTGTCGATCGTCCCCAGCGCATGGCTCGTCCAGTCTTTTGCAATGATCGCCTCACCCATGGCGCTGCCCGCAAACATCGGGCCGGCACCGGTGCGATCTTCCTGCCGCTTCATCGTGACACTCTGCTGTTGCCGTCGGCGTTTAGCAGCAACGACGACGTGGAATCGGATGATCTGAGATTCGTTGCGGTGTGTCCAGCTGCAAACGCCGTGGTCGATGCACGATCAACGGCATCGACCGTGGTTAATACGTACAGTCGCTCGCTCCGGCGTCAACCTGTCGCCCGGAACCGCCGCACGGCGCGCTGAAAGAACAGGCTGTTCGGAATTTGCAGCGTCGGGCCGGGCTGGCCGTCATCGGTGCCCTCTTCCTGTAACGTCGTGTAGATCAGATTGATATCGATCACTCGTCCCTGCAAGCCGGCCTTCTCGCCGTTCTCCAGCACCTCGATGCGGTCATACAGTCGGAACGGACGCGTCGTGAAGATCAACACCGAGCAAAAGATGTTGGAGAGCACGCTCCACACGGCGAAGAACGCCACCGCCGCGACGGCCGCAAAACCGGTGAAAGCGCCCCACAGCACCGACGCGGATACGCCCACTCGCTCGAGCACGAACAGCAGCGCCGCACCGTAAATCAAAAAGGCCGAGATCCGGCGCCCGATGGTCAGTATCTCGGGTGGCAGATTGTGCTCGCCCAGACGACGCATCACTCGACGTGCCAGCCGCTGCGTCAGCCACGCCGCCAGAATGATCAACAACACCTGAACAGCGGGAACGATCACGTCCAACCACTGCCGGGCCCATGACGGCCAGAATTCACTCATCGCTCGAAAACACCTTCGCTGCTTGCACACCCCACGATTGCTGAATCATGGGACCGTGAAGAATACGACAGTAGCCTTATCCCGTCACAGCGCTAGGATAGCGTTCGGCAAGAAAGGAGCCTGTCATGAAATCTGGTATCGACGCAGATCGACGGTTGTTGATCAAGCTCGCGGCGGCGGCTGCCGCCGTCGGCTCGGGCGCGTTGCCTGCCCTGGCAGCTACAGCAACGAGCACCCGCATCGGCGTCATCGGCTCCGGCAAGGTCGGCAGCGCCATCGGCGGCAGCTGGATCAAGAGTGGGCACGAAGTGATATTCTCCTCGCGCAATCTCGCTCATGACAAGGCGCTTGCAGCAGAGCTCGGCGCAAAAGCGCGAGCGGGCTCGCCCGCAGAAGCCGCCGCATTCGGCGAGGCTGTATTGATCGCGGTTCCCTATGGCTCTCTGCCGGAACTAGGCAAAAGCCTCGGTGACACAATCAAAGGCAAGGTCGTCATCGACGCGTGCAACCCCTTCCCAGCACGCGACGGCGAGATCGCCACCCGCGCCCGCGAACAAGGCGTCGGACTCACTTCCGCCGAGTTGCTTCCTGGCGCCCGCATCGTTCGCGCATTCAACGCAATTGGTGCTGCGCGCATGGGCAGTGCCATCGAATCGCCGGGCAAAATTGGAATGCCCATTGCCGGCGATGACGCGCAAGCCATTGCCCTCGCCTCGCGCCTGATTCGTGACGTCGGTTATGAGCCCGTGCTCATCGGCGGACTGGATATGGGCAAGTACCTCATGCCTGGAACGCCGCTCGCGGGCGAACATACGCCGGCTGAAATTCGTGACATCGTCGCGAAGCTCAAAGCTTGAGTGGCGTTGCCCTCATTGCGGCTGGTTTTCTGACTCGCAGGCGAGCAAAGTGCCGATTGTCACGCTGGCGCTAATAACAATCGGGAGTGATCTCGTATGTTTGCCAAGCTCGCGGCCGAGTTCGTTGGCACCTTCTGGCTGGTGCTTGGCGGCTGTGGCAGCGCCGTGCTGGCCGCGGCCTTTCCGGAACTGGGGATCGGACTGGCCGGCGTGTCGCTCGCTTTCGGCCTGACTGTCCTCACGGGCGCTTATTCGCTCGGCCCGATCTCGGGCGGCCACTTCAATCCGGCAGTCACCGTCGGGCTCTGGGCCGGCGGCAGGTTTCCTGCGAGCCAGATCCTTTCATATGTCGTGGCGCAGGTCGCAGGCGCGATCGTCGCCGCAGCCGTCCTGTATGTCATCGCTTCTGGTGCACCGGATTTCACTGTCACGAAAGGATTCGCCAGCAACGGCTACGGCGAACACTCGCCCGGCGGCTATTCCATGCTGGCGAGCGCGGTCAGCGAAATCGTGATGACGTTCATGTTCCTGATCGTCATTCTCGGCGCCACTCATAAACGCGCGCCAGTCGGCTTCGCAGGCCTCGCAATCGGTCTGGCATTGACGCTCATTCATCTCATCAGTATTCCGGTCACCAACACTTCGGTGAATCCGGCGCGCAGCACCGGCCCGGCATTGTTCGTGGGTGACTGGGCAGTCGGTCAGCTGTGGTTTTTCTGGGTGATGCCCATCATCGGCGCGGTGCTCGCGGGCGTCGTGTACAAGAACGTGTTCGAAGCAGAGGAAGTCAGTCCGCCGCCGATTACTGGCCGCACCACCTAGCGGCACGCGCCACAGCCTCGCTACATGGTGAAGCGGAACAAGGTACCGACGGTCCACAGGTGAACCGGCTCGCCGGCGATGTCATAACGCGTCCACCCCAGCGTTGCGGTGATTTCTTCGAGCAATGCGACCTCTATGCCGGCGCCGAAGAAAACATCCGAGCCGCGACGGGAGAAGCCATATTCCTCGCCCTGCAAGCTGGTCCCGTGAGTGCGCGACCGCCAGTAATACTTGCCACCCCGCAACTCCATCGCGACCCGTTCGCTGAGCGGCAATTTCAGCTGCATGCCGAGATCGGTGCCGCGGATCCTCTGCGTACTGTCGTCGCCGGAATACTCCCCGAGATCGGTGTAGCCGAGATGAACAGCCAGATAGTCGGTGAAGCGATAACCGGTGAACACGCGCCAACCCGGCCGGCTCTTATCGCCAAAAGTGGCGGACGCATCGAGGCTGTACGTGCTCAAGTCGCCCGTCGGTGGGACGGACTCGCCTTTGCCTTGCGCCCAGCCCACTTGCGTACCGAGCGACCAGCGAGAGGCCGCCTGGTCCGCCGACGCGGTGGCAGCCGCCAGGCAAGCTAGCGGAATCAGGACTGAATGAAATAGCGCTCTGATCGCAGGCACGCCACCTACTCCTTGACATCGCCGGGATTTTTCCAGAAGCCGGCACAGCCAAGCGCCGCTTCTTCCCCAGTTCTCGGGCCCGAACCATAACACCGCATCGCCTGCCCCGCACGTACTTGCCAAACAGGACATTCAGGGTCCCCTTTTCGACCGCCGCCACTTTATTTTTTTAATCGCGCTTCGAGCATTGCAGATCGCGATTCGCCCACCTACTGTATATCCACACAGCTCGCAGCCTCCCTCGCAGCGGCCTGTGCAGGAAACATTGAGGTGTTATCGAGTCGCACGAGGCGGCAGTTCCCGTCCACGGCGGTTTCAAAGGAGTAGTCATGACGCAGTTTATTGCAAACAAATGGGTGGACGGCGCCGCCACCGGCACGGGTGACGGGTCGCAGACGAATCCGTGGACCATGGCACAGGCGATCGCCAACGCCAGCCCGGGAGATGTCATCCAGCTCAACGCCGGCACCATTGCCGGTTCGAATACGGCTCAGCCCAAATCGGCTTGCTTTCCGATCACGCGGGCGGGCACGTCCACCCAGCCCATCATCTGGTTCGCCGAAAACTATGCGGCGCTGAGCAGCACTGGCCGCACCACATTCACGCATCCCGGCACGACCACGGGCAATCCCGTCATCGGACTGACTGCGCCGTACAACTATGTTTACGGCGTGCACGTGTACGAGCCGAACGCGATGCCAGGACGGGACACGGGCTCGATCATCATCGAGGCACCGCATGTGAAGCTGTGCTACTGCCACCTGGATCGAGCGCAGGCCGAATGGCCGACCTACACCAGCGGCAGCGCGGCGACCAATCTCGCCGGCGTCTATATCGAGCCGACCGAAGCAGCTGACGTGTTCGACGTGCAGCTCACCGACAATCTGTTCACGAACTATACGGCTGACAGTAACGTGCTCTATGGCTGTGCCGCCGTGATGATGTTTTCCATCACCACACGCTTTTGTCATGACATCACGTTCGAGAACAACACCTTCGACTACGTCAACGTCGCGGTGTACGTCAAAGGCGCCGGCACGTCCCGCCCGGTGCGCGGCGGCCTGGTATTTCGCCGGAATCTGAGCCGCGTCAACGACGATGGCTATGGCGTGAACATCTATCACTACAATCTCTCGGACACCGACGACACCTACGGCCCGAACGTGTTCGTGCAGAACCTCAGCTATGGCGGACGCATGTTTGTCCGGCCGCACTTTCAAGGCGGCGGCGTCGACACCCGCTCGGTCTATTTGATCAACAACACGTCTATCAACATGACCGGCACCGGTGAGGACGGCTGGCTGCGCGATTCCTTTCAGGGCAACCAATCCACCCCGACCTGGCGGATTCACAACAACATTCTGCACACGGGCACGAGGTTCTATTGCATGCCGTATTTCGGCTCCAACGGCAGCGACAGCTCCGTGCTGTCACGCGACCGGAATACCGCCTATAACTTCAGCAACTCGTACTCGTATGTGGGCAACGCGACGCCGGCCATCGGCGCCGAGACATTGAGCCAGCTGCAATCGCGAACCGGTCAAGACCTGAACTCGCAGGTTCGTGATCCGCTGCTGGCGTCGACGACGTGGGGCAATGCGCAGTTCGGCCAGTTGCAGAGCACCTCCAGCGAACGCAATTCAGGCGTCGACATCCTCGATCTGCTCGGCGGCGGCACCAGCGGCTCTATCAACCGCGGCTGCTTCATCACCTCGAACATGTCGGATCTGATCGGTGTCCGTCCGTTGTCGTCCGGCATCGAGTTCAACGCAGCGAGCCAAGCCGCGGCGGAAACCGCCACGATCTCTGTTTCTCACACAGCAGCAGGAGCCAACCGCCATGTGCTGATCGGCGTGATGAACGACGGCACCGTGCCTTCGTCTGTCACGTACGGCACTCAGACGCCGACGCTGCTGCGAACAGAGGGTCGTCTGCATCTGTATAGCCTGTTGAATCCTGACACGGGCGCGCAAACCGTATCCGCGGTCAGCGCGATCGGTGTCACGAATCAGGTGATCGCAGTCGTTTCGCGAACGGGTGTCGCCAGCGTGGGTACCGCCGTCGGCGCGCAGAACGATGAGGAGTCATACATCGACGTGAACGTGTCGTCCGCGCCAGGCAATTTAGTCGCAGACTTCTGCTTGATGGTGCGACTGGAGATGGAAGCGGCGTCGGGACAAACCGAGAGAGTGTCGTACGACGACCCCGGCGTGGGCTACCTGTCGATCGGCATGTCCGACAAGCCGGGCGCATCTTCGGTCACGATGCAGTGGCTGACGGATGAAACATTCGGCGACAACGCCATCATCGCGGTTCCGCTCATCGCTGCGTGACGCACAGGCGTCGATTGATCGGTAGGTAGTGCGGTTACGGTGGCGCGGAGTTGGATATGGATGTCTGCTCCGCGCTACCGGATTCAGGATCACTTACGCAAAGTGACGGAGTGCGTACATGCCACCAAACATCGCGCCCACAGCACACACGACCGAGGCAACGGCGTAGAGCGCCGCAGCGGCGGTGTCGCCTCGCTCATGAAGCAGGCCGACCTCCAGCGAGAAGGCGGAGAAGGTGGTGAAGCCACCGAGGATGCCCGTCACGAGGAACAGGCGAAGGTTTGCGGACAGATGCGAGCGTAGCGCAAACCACTCGGCCAACACCCCGATGAGCAACGAACCGAGCACGTTGATGACAAAGGTGCCGAAAGGATAACGAGCACCGACGAGGTGGGTGGCAAGAACATTCATTCCATGCCGGCACGCCGCACCGAGCCCACCGCCCATGAAAACGATCAGAAAGCCATTCATCGACAGACCCTCCAATGACAAAGTGAAGGGTCGACGTCGGTTTCTTGAGGCGTACTCCTACCGCAAGAAGGTGATGACCCTCAGTACAGCAGGAGCTATCAGCCTTATTGGCGGTTATTCGGGAAGCCCCATTCCCTAATCGAGTCGCAAGAATACACGTTCGCGTCGCTGCGCGCGCCTAGGATCTGCCCTGCCAGGCTTCGTAAAGATCCACACGCGACTGCAGACGAACCGGCAGGTAGGCGATCTTCATGGCTTGTTCCGAGAAGGGCTTGGCCAGATCGGCATAGATCGCAGCGGTGGACAGGCCGTAAGGCGCACCGTCGTCGTTGGAATACGCATACGTGATCTCGGTAACGCCGGCCAGGCGCATCGCCGCCATGCACATAGGACAGGGGTGACCACTGGCGAACACTGCGCAACCGGCAAGATTGGGCGAGCCGAGCTTCTGACTGGCAGCGCGGATCGCCATCAGCTCTGCGTGTGCTGTGGGATCGTTCGTACGGATCACCTCGTTCACGCCCGTCGCCAGCACTTCGCCATTCTTCACGACGACAGCGCCGAAGGGCCGAGCACCGCGCTCGACGTTCGCATATGCAAGCTCGATCGCCGTACGAAGGAAAGTGTCTGGAGTACTCATGGCCGCGCCTCTGCGATGGTCGACGCGATTGTATGCGCTCCCGCCTACAAACGCGCGCGTCACTCCATGAGGTAAGTATTTGGACGTGAGCCGGCAGTTCCAAATCATTGTAAGCTCAACAACCTCTCCTCTCGTTCTCGCACACTCACAGCGAGGATCGGCTATGTCGCAAGCATCGCAGTCGCATGACTGGACGAAACCGGCGGCCGTCGCGATTCCCAAGGAAGGCTTCTTCACGCCCGAACGGGGCCGCTACGGGCCAGTCTTTCCCCAGACACCGGCAAACTATGGATTCTCGATCGTCGCCAAGGTCAAGCCCGGTCGTGAGCAGGCCATCCGCGAATACGGCAAGACCATCGAGGAGGCGGTGAAAGCGGATCCTACAGTGCTGGCACCGCTGAAACTCCACTACCTGCGCTGGCTGCTGTTCGATATCGGCTCGGGCCTGCACTTCATGTATCAGGGCATTTTCGACACCGATTTCGACAAGTACGTCGAGGATGCGCTGGTGCTGTTCGCGAAGACCGGCATCACCACAGTGTTCGTCAATCTGGAGGGCTGGCCGGAGGACTGGAAGACCAATGCGCCGGCCGTGATCCAGTTCTTCCGCGATCACCAGTGTCCGAGTTTCCTGGAGTACGGCGAGTATCCGTACGTCAGTGCCGACGAGATCAAGAAGGCGCTGCGAGTGAAGGCCCTGTTCTCCCAGATGCTGGATCAAATGCAATGAGCCGGCCGGCATGCTCGAGCTCGACGACATACAGCACTTCCTGGTGACTCGACCGCACGCATTGGCGGCCCGTTACGAGTTCCTTTCGTTCCGCACACCGGGCAGCGCTCAGCTCTGGCTGAATGGCATTGTGGACAAAGTCGGCACTGCCCAGAAAGTCAAAGCAGCCGACGCGCACGACATGCGCTGGGTCACGATTGCGTTTACCTGGAATGGCCTGCTCGCGACAGGAGTCGAGCATTCGTCGCTGGCAACTTTCCCCGATGAGTTTCGCGAAGGCATGGCTGCTCGTGCGGAGATTCTGGGCGACGTGGGGCGCAATGACCCGAAGCACTGGGTCGGTGACCTGGCGAGCAACGAGTTGCATGCCATCCTCGTATTGTTCGCTCGCGACATCGAGCAGCGCGATCGGTCCGTGCGCGATTACGAGAAGTTCCTGGCTCAGTGCGCTGGAGTGGAGCGACTTTCATTCCTGAACCTGGCAGCCATTCCTCCCTATGAGTATTCGCACGATCACTTCGGCTACCGGGACCGACTGTCACAATGCGTCGTGGCAGGCACGGACGAGGTTGCCAATCCGGGCTCAGGGGCGCCGCTCAAGGCAGGCGAGTTCTTCCTCGGTTATCCCGACGAAGACGGCGACGGTCCGCGTCTACCAAGTCCGGAGATTCTCTCGCGCAATGGCAGCTATCTCGCGTACCGACGTCTGCAGGAGCACGTGGGCACGTTCCGCGAATTCCTCGAACAGCATGGCAAGACTCGAGAAGAACAGGAACTGGTCGCCGCGAAATTGATGGGACGCTGGCGCAGTGGAGCCCCGCTCGTGCTGGCGCCTGAGCGCGACGACCCAGCACTCGGCGCGGATCCATTGCGCAACAACGATTTCAACTACAAGACCATGGATCCACACGGCTATGCAGTTCCGCTCGGGTCGCACATTCGCCGCATGAATCCGCGCGATACGGCCGTGAATATGAATCGCCGCAGGATGATACGCCGCGGCGGTACGTACGGCCCGCACCTTCCTGAAGGCGCTCCCGAAGATGGCGTAGAACGCGGCATAGCTGCATTCATCGGCTGCGCGAGTCTGGTTCGCCAGTTCGAGTTCGCACAGAACGTGTGGGTGAACGATCCGAAGTTTCACGAGCTCGACCACGAACGCGATCCCATCATCGGTACGCATGACGGCACGTTTCAAATGACGATACCGAAGCGGCCGGTGCGCCGGAAACTCACTGGGCTGCCCTCCTTCACCACCGTCAGGGGCGGTGCCTATTTCTTTCTTCCCGGCATCCGCGCGCTGCGGTTCCTCGCTTCAGGAGCGCGGGCACAGTCGTCAACGTAATTCGGGCTGGAGACTGCCATGGCAGAAGCAAAGATCCATGTGCCGACGACCGAGGCGCGGAGCCCAGCGCGGAGCTACAACCAGTCGCATCTCGCACGCAAGCAAACATCCACAGGCCGGCGGGTCAGCATCTATGTGTCCTGGAGTTTTCCAGGCGAGGCGAACCGCAATCTCGCGGAGCTGGACAATCGTTTCTCGACCATGACCGAAGTGCGCCGCGTGGAATGGCCTGCCTGGGAAGGTGCCGAGTGGTCGAGTCCAACGATGTTTCAACAAGGCATCGCGGGCGCGCTCGAACTGTTCTTTCGGGCCTGGATCCCGTTCCAGCAACTGGTCGGGGAAGTGACTGGCCACACGGTCCCTGTGTTTCAACGTGTGGACCAGGCCGGTTACCGACTGCCACTCGATGAACGCGTGCTGGGAGACGCCGATACTCTGTTTGTATTCGGCCTCGATCATAATTTGACGCAACAGGAAGCCTCGGCGGAAGAAATCGAGGCGCTGCGGCTATGGCTCAGCCGCGAGGGAACCTGCCTGGTGCTCGGCCCGCATCACGATGTTGGAGCTTCCGAGGACCTCAACGAGCGCGAAATGGAATATACGCACCATGGCGATGCTCTGGTGCCACGCCAGCAACGATTCGGCCAATACGTGCGCTCGTTGATGCAGGGCTTGGGCGTGCCGGTCGAGAACCGATATGGATTGCGCCCCGGTGTCATCGAAGGCACGAAACAGATCGCTCCGCTGACCGTGGCTCGCGATCTGGACACACGGGGCTGGCTCGCAGGCGTCACGAACTTCAGCTTCCACAAACATCTGCCTCACTATGAAGTGACCTCCAATGACGCGAAGGCCGTGCGCGTGCTCGCTCGGCAGCCCATCGATCTATCCAAACCGCATCCTTTCACGGCCACCGGCAAGCGCGAGTTCAACACGCTCGTATGGATGCCTCCCGCGGGCAGCCGCGCCGGAGACGTCCTGATCGTCGATTCAACTGTGTTCAGCACGCTGTTTGGCGCGGATGACAGTGTGAAGTCGTTCTGGAAGAACCTTGTAACGGCGCAGTGAGCCCGATGAACGCGAGTGACGTCATCGTAATTGGAGCGGGGCCTTCCGGCGTGATCGCCGCGCTCCGTGCGGCGGAACTTGGAGCTCGGACCACGCTCGTCACTCGCAGCGAGTTCGGCGGCATGGCTGCGAATGACGGACCGGTGCCAGTGAGAACCCTCGCCCAAGCTGCTCGACTGTTGCGTGGAGCACGCACCCTCGATCGCTTCGGAATATCTGTCGGCACCCCCGTGCTCGACTATTCGAGATTGCTCGAGCGCGTACGCATCGTCGTCGAGGAGACCCGCTGCCATTCGGCGTTTCGCAGCGAGATCGATCGGCTTGGTGTCACCCTCATCGAGCACGCGGGCGATGCGCGTTTCGTCGATGCTCACACGATCGAAACGCAGAGCGGCCTGCAGATGCAGGCTGAGAAGATCATCCTGTGTGCCGGAGGAACGAGCCGGCGGCTGTCCGTTCCCGGCGCTGAGTTGACCGCCACGCACAGTGACGCCTGGGCTTTAAAAGAAATTCCGCGATCGATCCTGGTCATCGGCGGCGGCATGACTGGTGCTCAGGTCGCCTCGATCTTCCACGCCTTCGGCTCACGGATACTTTTGTTTCAGAGGGCAGCACGAATCCTTCCGGACGAGGACGAAGACGTCTCGACCGCGGTCGCTACGGCCTTCCGCGACGCGGGCATGGTTGTGCGGGAAAGCTTCGGCGATATCGATTCGTTCGAACGAACGAGCAGTGGGGTCCGAATGAATTTCTCGCGAGGCGCGGAGCAAGAAAGCGTACATGCCGAGCTGATCGTACTGGCGATCGGCTGGGTCGCCGACGTTCGTGGGCTGAATCTGCCGGCCGCCGGCGTCCAGACCGACGCTCGAGGATACATCGCCGTCGACGCCTCGCAGCGAACCTCCACTTCGCACATCTTCGCTGCCGGTGACATTACGGGACGGTGGATGCTGGTCCCTCAGGCCATCCAGGACGGCTGGGTCGCAGCCACGAACGCGGTCCGAGGAACGTTCGAAGTGCTGGACAACGTCGTATGCCCGACCGGTGGTTTTACGGATCCGGAATACGCGAGCGTTGGACTGACAGAACGGCAGGCTCGCGAGTCACACGATGTCGTTTCGGCGGTAGTGCGTTTCGATGCAACGACGAGAACCATCATCGACGACCGCACGGCCGGGTTCTGCAAGCTGCTCGTCGAACGCGGCACCCGCCAGATTCTCGGCTGCCACGTCGTCGGCGAGCGAGCGGTGGAAATCGTTCAAATCGTGGCAGTTGTCATGTCGAGTCGGTTGCGAGTGGATGAGCTCGTTCGCGTTCCGCTGTCCTTCCCTACGTACACCGGCATTCTCGCGCGTACTGCGTATCGCGCGGTTGACCAGCTTGGGCTACCCGCGCGATGGATACCGACTTAACCGCTGTCCATGCCCACGATCCGAACCCTTGTTCTCATCTTTGTCGAGACGCCGCTCGGACGATGGGTTTAGGATACTGAAAAATGGATCTGACCCCTTTGCCACTCGAACATGCCACAGAACCTGAAAATCGCCACCGCTCAATTCGAAGCTCGCAGCGGCGACAAACATTTCAACCTGCGCATGATCGACGACCTTTCCGCCAGGGCAGCCTCGGCAGGAGCGGACGTCGTCGCTTTCCACGAATGCTCCGTCACCGGCTACAGCTTTGCTCGCTCCTTGTCGAAGGAGCAGATGTGGGAGCTCGCGGAAGCCATCCCGAACGGCGAGAGCACGGCTGCACTCGTCGAGATCGCGAGCCGTCACCGCATCAACGTGCTGGCGGGCCTGTTCGAGCGAGGCGACGACAGCGAGATCTACAAGGCGCAGGTCTGCGTCGGTGCGGACGGCATCAAGGCCAAATTTCGCAAGCTCCATCCCTTCATCAATCCGCACATCAAGCCTGGCAGCGAGTACACGGTGTTCGAGCTCGGCGGCTGGAAATGCAGCATCCTGACCTGCTACGACAACAACATCATCGAGAATGTCCGCGCGACTGCCCTGCTGGGCGCGGAGATCATCTTCATGCCGCACGTGACGATGTGTACACCGTCGACGCGCCCTGGCGCCGGCTTTGTGGATCCAAAGTTGTGGGCGAATCGGCAAGTCGATCCGACCTCGCTGCGCGCCGAGTTCGACGGCCTCAAGGGTCGTGCGTGGCTGATGAAATGGTTGCCAGCCCGGGCATACGACAACGGCGTGTACGTCGTTTTTTCGAATGCCATCGGCATGGATGACGACCAACTGAAGAATGGCTGCTCGATGGTCGTCGATCCCTTCGGCGATGTCCTGGCCGAATGCCGCGCTCTCGGCAACGACATTGCGATCGCAACTTGTTCGCACGAGAAGCTCGCGAAATCCGGCGGCCATCGTTACCGCGAAGCACGCCGGCCGGAACTGTATCGACACATCCTCGGCGCCGATCACCAATCGCGACAGCAGATCGCATGGATGCCCGCACCGCCAACGAAGTCGCGCGACTGAGGCGCCCGATCGAACGACGACTCCTCAAGCCTCAGAGCAGGAGCGCCATCGCATACGCATCGTGATAGCGACCATCGATGCGCATTGCCCGTCGTTGGACTCCTTCCAGCACGAAACCAAACCGTTCGTACAGCACTTTGGCGTTGCTGTTGTCGGCACGGACGGTGAGCTCGATACGCGTGAGACCCTTGATACGCGCTTTGGCTATCGCCGCCTGCATCAGCAGCGAGCCGAGCCCCTGATGGCGCGCCTCGGGCACCAGACCGATGCCGAGGTGACCGACGTGGGCTCGCGCTTCGCCGTGCGTCGGCAGCACGTCGCACCAACCAACGACAGTTGCATCGTTCACTGCCACGAAATGGCAGGCATCGTTGGCGATGATGTCACGATAGAAGCTGATCGCCGCCTCGAGGGGCGGTGCCTGAGTGAATGCCAGAAAGCGCTTCTCGCGGGCAACGATATCCAGGGCGCGGTGCAGCCCGACAAAGTGGATTTCTGCCAGGGGCAGGACCGAGTAGCTCATAGTCGAGATCAATGGTGATCAATCTTTGTCGGATACTATCACCCATCGAGTATGTGATTTTCCGCCATGTACTTGATTGTCATCAGAGACATGCACGCTCGGCTTGCGCCCTCGCCGCCGGCGGCATGGCCAGTCACCCGCCGCGTAGAGCTGCGATAGCAGCGATGAGATTGCGGCGCGCCGGGGTTTCGTATTTCGTACGAAATGGTATCGTGCTGTAGATGGTCGGACGCGCTAGAAACGATTCCAGGATCTCGGCGCGCTTGCGCCGGAACAGCGGCCCCGGCACCCAGCGATACTCCTCGCGAACATCGGCCTCGAACCGCGCGTAGTCCTCCTCGTCTACGCCGAGAATCGACAGATCGACATCGACGACCAGCCTGGAATCCTCGATTGTCGCCGGCGCCTCATGACGTGTGGCCATGATGTGAGCGCGCACGCGCTCCACGCGCTCACTGCTGACGCCATGTCGATTCAGCAGCTCACACGCCAGATCGGCACTCTTCTTTTCGTTGTCCGAGGAGTACGGATCGTAAACGGCGTCGTGAAACCACAATGCCAGCTCCACCTCTGCTGGTTCGCTAGCTAGCCCGGACGCGGCATCGAGCTGGCGCAGGCAATGCTCGATATGCACGCCTGTGTGGTAATGCCGATGCTTCTGCGAGTATGCATTCAGCAGCAGCTCGAACGTTTCGTTGGATTCCGGCAACGCGAAGGCCGCCATCAGGCGCTGCCATCTTTCTCGGTTCATGCCAAAAGCATGCCCCTGTCGGCGCGCCGAACCAGCCTTGAGCTTTTCCCTGATTTTGTCACATGGAGCATTGGTCGCTCGGATAACGGAGTATCGTGCTGACAAAGCGACTACAGATCGCTGACAACCAGCACTTCGGGATTCCAATTAGCGCGTGGCCAACGCGTCAGGGCGGACCAACAACAATGACAACCCTCGTCCAGCCGCGGGTCGCGCTCGCGCTCGCCACTTTGCGCTCCATGCGGTGGCCGATCGGTCGCCTCGGACCGTATTCGTGCGTGCTCGGCTTCCTCTTGATCGGATCGGCTTCGCTGGCGCTGTCGCGGGTCGTGCTGATCGGCTGGCAGTGGGAGCGGGTCGACGTGACAGATTCCCTGTGGAGCATGCTCCTGCAAGGGCTGCGCAGCGATCTGATTACGCTGAGCCTGTTCGCGGCGCCCACCATCGTGCTGCTGCCATTGATGCTGGCCGTGAACCGGCTGAACTGGTGGGTGCGCCTCGCCAGCGGCTGGCTGAGTTTCAGCCTGCTCGTGATTCTGTTGCTGGAATTTGCGACTCCGCAGTTCCTGTACGAATACGACAGTCGCCCGAATCGCCTGTTCATCGAGTACCTGGTTTATCCGCAAGAAGTCTCGGCCATGTTGTGGACGGGTTATCGCGGCACCTTGGCGCTGGTGACGGTGGGCCTGGTCGCAGCGGGTTGGTTGACCGTTCGCCACTTCAACAAATATCGGGAGTGCAGCGACCGCTGGACCGCCCGAACCATCATGCTGGTGTGGCCCATCGTGGTGATCGTGCTGTTCGTCATGATCCGATCCAGCTTCCAGCACCGGCCGGCCAATCTCGCGAGCTTCGCGTTCTGCGACGACGCCATGGTCAATAGCCTGGTGACCAATTCGGCTTACTCGGTGCTCTCCGCGATTTGGGGGCTGAAGAACGAAGCCCAGAGCGAGATCTACGGACAGATGCCGGCGCAGGAAATCGTCTCGCGGGTACGCAATGGCATGGCCGTAGGTATGGGAAGCTTCACCTCCGACCAGTTCCCGACCCTGCACCGACAGGTCGCCAGCGTGCGTCGCGAACGACCGCTCAATCTGGTGATCGTGCTCGAAGAAAGCCTGGGCGCGGGCTTCGTGGAACGGCTTGGCGGAATACCGATCACACCGCATCTCAGCGGCCTGGCCGATCAAGGCATCTGGTTCGAGCAACTCTATGCCACCGGCACTCGCTCCGTGCGTGGCATCGAAGCCGTGATCGCTGGATTCCCACCGACGCCGGCACTCAGCGTCGTCAAGCTCGATAAGTCACAACGCGATTTCGAGACCCTCGCGTCGGTACTGCGTCGCGCGGGTTATCGCAGCGAATTTGTCTATGGCGGCGAATCGCACTTCGACAACATGCGCGGCTTCTTCCTAGGCAACGGCTTTCATGACATCGTCGACCGCGAAGATATTGTCGCGCCCAAGTTCGTCGGCAGCTGGGGTGCGTCGGATGAAGACCTGTTCGACAAGGCGCACGAGCGCCTGGTGTCGCTGCACGAGTCGCGGCAACCTTACTTCCTGCTGGTGTTCTCCTCGAGCAATCACACGCCGTTCGAATTTCCAGACGGACGCATCGAGTTGCACGAGCAGCCCAAGCAGACGGTACACAACGCCGTGAAATATGCCGACCATGCGCTCGGCGGTTTCTTGAAACAGGCACGCGCCAGCAAATATTGGGCAGACACCCTGATAATGGTCGTGGCGGACCACGACACCCGCGTCTATGGCGACGAACTGGTGCCGGTCAACAAATTTCATATTCCAGGCGTGATTCTCGGCGCCGATACGCAGCCGCGGCGTATCGAGTCCACTGTCAGCCAGATCGATCTTGCGCCGACCCTGCTATCGCTCATGGGCATTGACAGCGAACACCCCTTCCCAGGCCGCGATCTCACCCGGACGCTCGCGGAGTTCGGCAATCAGCCGCCGCTCCCGGCGCCCCGCGCCATGATGCAATTCGACCAGAACTTCGCCTGGCTGCAGGACAATCGAGTTACCGTGCTGGTCCCCGACGGTGAGGTTCGATATTTCTCCTACGATCGACGCGCCAAGGAGCTGCAGCCCGCGCCGGCGCAGGACCCCGAGGTGGCGCGAAATGCGCTGGCGAATGTGCTGATGCCGGCGTGGCTGTATCGAGACCGGTTGTATCGGGTGAGGTGACGAGGGTTACTGCAGCGAACGTTGCGGCCGCCCGGATTTGAGAGCGATCATCCGCACCTTGCGCATTGAAGCGGAAGGTGCGATCGATGAACAGACTTTCCCTCAGCCTCGCAGCCATCACCCTCGCCTGCCTGTCGTCGGCTACAGCGCCAGCAGAAGACCGCGGTGCCTCCTTCGACTGGGTCTGGCAAACCGTCAACGAGAAGTTCTATAGCGCAAAGTTCAACGGCGTCGATTGGAACGCGATGCGGACCAAATATCGCGATCGAGCGAATCGTGCCGGCACGCGAGAGGAACGCGCTGCCGTCATCAACGAGATGCTCGCCGAACTGCATACCTCGCACACTGCTTTCTATACACCGGACACGCCGGAGTACTTTCACCTGCTGGGCCTGTTCCTGCCGCTGAACGAGTGGCTGGCAGAAGCGACGACCAGTGCACTGACCGACGGCAAAGCGCGTTACAGCGGTATCGGAATATTCACCCAAACCGTCAATGGGCAGCATTTCGTGACAGGTGTGCATGATGGACTGCCAGCACAACAGGCCGGGGTTCTGCTCGGCGACCGACTGATTTCCGTCGACGGCACGCCCTTTCACCCGATCCGCTCATTCCAAGGGAAGGCCGGCAAGTCCGTCGCCATCATCGTGGAGCGCACTGCCGGGGCCAGCAAGACGGTGACCGTGACCCCGGTCATGCTCGACGGCAGCACAATGTTCGTCGATGCAATGAAAGCCAGCATGCAGATCGTTGCACGTGACGGAAGAAACATCGGCTACATCCATGCCTGGTCGTACGCTGGGGGCCAGTATCAGGACATTCTGGAAGGCGCCTTGCTCTTCGGCCCACTGAAGGACGCCGATGCGCTGGTTCTGGATGTCCGCGACGGATTGGGCGGCGCCTCGCCGTCGAACTTGAATATCTTTACTCAGCGCTGCCTGGCATGGACTGCACGCTCTCGATCCGGCGCCGAAGATACCCACGATTCCTGCTGGGCCAAGCCGGTAGTACTGCTCACCGACAACCGCAGCACCAGTGGCAAGGAGCTGCTGGCCTACGCCTTTAAACGCGGACGCGTCGGCTCGATCGTGGGCGCCCGCACCGCTGGAGCAGTGATGGCGGGAACGATTTTCGCGAACGCAGTCGACGCGAGCCTGCTCTATCTCGCAACCAAGGACGTACGCATGGATGACGGCACACGTCTCGAGGGCCGGGGCGTCGAACCTGACATCGATGTACCGTTTGAGGTGCCCTATGCCCAAGGCCGGGACTCGCGAAAAGAACGCGCGTTTGACGAAGCGGCGCGACTCGTCAAGCAGAAGGGCTAAGGGCTGGGAAACCCACCGCTAAAAGGATCGGCGGTGGGCTGGCTCATTACTTCCCTGCCTTGGGCGCTCCGGAGTCCTTCAATTTTCCTTTCACCGCATTGAACGTCGCCTCGTCGGAAGGCGCGAGGTTCGGGCGGCCGACCATGATGCCTATCGAGACGGAGCCCTGGATGTAATAGGTCTCTCCGGGCTCGACCTCGATATTCAACACATCCTTCGCCTCGGAATGAACTGTGAACTCGTGCGCACCGACTGGAAGATTGGCGACAAAGTAGCTGCCATTCGACAGCTTACCGAGCTCGGTCTGGCCCTCGCGCACTTTGAAACTGACGGCCATACCCGTGAACTTGCTCTCGCGAAAGAAGACAACCGTGCCCGTGCCGCCGCCAGCATTCGCTGCCGGAGCGCTCGTAGGCTTCGGCGCCGGCGCGGGCGCCGCGACTGGTGCTGCCGGAGGCGAGCTCTTTTTCTCCGGCGCGCTTCCGCCGGTGCTGGCACAACCCGCCAACGCCAACATGACTAACGATGCCGCGACCCCCAAACCATTCCTAATCCGCTTCATTGGAATTGATCTCCGTTGACGACTCCGTAATGGCAGGCTGCGAGACCTCCCCCGCTCCCACCTCCAAAACCGAAGGCAATTGCGTATCCGCTGCCACTTTCGCATATACATCGGTGCCCGCGGGCAAGAGCAGATTCTTGCCAACGACGAACAGCGCCGGGATGCCGAGCGTGGCCGCCAATCCCGTCGCGAGCGCCAGCCGATTCTCGCCATTGCCCGCGGTAAACGAACGCAGCCTTACTTCGCGCTCGCCGACGCTGAGCAAGCGCGTGGCCAGGATCAGCTCACCGGCCTTGCCTGACATGCCCGATTTCGCTGCGTGGACGACTTCGCCGATCGCAGGCGAGCCTGCGGGTACGATGATGGCTTCACCGACGGCAATGGGCTGCGCCACTTCGAGTTTGAATCGGTCGCCACGTTTGTGAGTATGAGAGGCGACAGGCTCCAGCAGCCTTAGATGAATTTCCGTGCCGGCGATCAACGTGTAAAGGCGTGCGACACCCGCTTGCTCGGAATCTGTCAAAGGCAGGGTTGCTTCGGGCTGCGGCTCTTCGCCAAGCGCGGCAATCGGACTGATACAGATCAATGAGAACACGCATAACAGCCAGCGGATGCTATGCATACAACGGCTGATGCCAGCGCGCGCAGCCGGCGTCCCATGACCTCCCATTCCTTGCTCCCGATCTTTCTAGTTCTTGATCCGCGCGCAGAGGATTGGCAATTCCTCTAGGGTTGTCAATATCGACGGGTTGGTAGCGTCCTTTTTTTCTAATGATTGCCGATCAGCCCGGCAGTGACGTTGATGGCGAATCCCAAAATGGAAACGTTGAAGAGGAACGACAGCACGCTGTGCACGATCAGTACCTTGCGGACTGCGGCCGACGTAGTCGAGACGTCCGCTGTCTGGCAGGCCGCGGCGATCGTGAATGAAAAGTACGCGAAGTCCCAGAACGCGGGCGCCTGCGTATCCGGGAAATGCAGTGGACGCGCGTCGGGTGCGGTGCTGTAGAACATGTCCGCGTAGTGCATGGTGAACATCGTCGGAATGAGCATCCATGCATTGATCACAGTGAATGCCGACAGCACGAAGCGCAGGGACTTTTCCGCATCGCTGACCTGTTCGATCATGGCAAGAAAGGCCACGATCGAGACCATGGAGAGCATGGCTGCAACGATACTGATGATCAGGATAACCGGCGCACTCTCATCCTCGTCCTGGTAACGCTCGCTCAACTGCGCGGCGCTCATGCTCGTCATCAACCGGAACACGAGGATCAGGAACATCAGCACGCCGACGTTCCAGCTCACCAGCACGCGAGTGATCGTCGCCCACTGTGCCGGCAACGCGAAGAACAGGACGATCGCCGTGACGGTGGCGATCAGCAGCCGCGAGTGGCGAGAGACGAACTTGATCCTTTGCGGGCCGACGTCTTCCGCCATAGGATTGGTCAACTTCCTACTGGGGCCTGCCGCTCCGACGTTACATTACGAGCCGCGCGGCTTGTACGTAAACTTCTGCCCTCCTACCGACGCTTCATACATCGCGCCACCCTTCACGATGACGAACACAGCAATTCCCTTGTGGTAATTCCCCGCCGTGGCGGCATCTTTCTTGCCACCGCTCGCTCCGGCACCCGCACCCGTCGTGCCTGCCGTGGCGCCAGCCGCGGCGGTGATGGCAACCGCACTGATATCGGCGCTGAACTCGAAGTTACCTTTGGTGAATTCATCGAACGCGCGCTTGTCCTCAAAGAACACAATCTGACTGAAAGCCTGACCGCCCGCCTGGAATCCCACACTGACTTGCGTGACTGTGGTATCGCCTACGTAGGCCCCGCCTCGATAAACACGCCCCTCGCCGTGCGCGCCGCCGACCACCAGGCCGCCCTTACCGATGGTAGGAAAGACAGCGTAACCATAGCTCTTGGAGAAGAAATCCGCGCTTTCGCCGGCATTCTTGAACAGAGCGATGGTATCGGCGTATTTATCGGCGGCAGCCATCCCTGCCCATAACATCATCGACAATCCCAGTAGTGCAGTAATGATGCGTCGCATGGCAGCCCCCACGACCCGTTCGAGTAGCGTTTCAACGCGTCACGTGTCGGAGTTGTTTCTTTCCGGCCCAACCACTTCATCGGTCGGCAAACCATTCTGCCTGAGCCCAACACGGCCACTCGTCGGAGACTGGATTCACGTCACGTTTTAGACCGACCTGTTCCAGCACACTCGCCTAACATGCAAAATGCGCGGCCAGGGACTTTCAGCGGGACAAAAGCATGAAGCAACTCAAGGGAACCCTCGCCACGATGCTCGACGAGCGCAAGCGGCTACGCAGCCGGTCACCGTTGCAGCTGGCGATTGCGGATCGTTTCTCTCAGTTGAATGTGGAGCAATGGCGGACGGTGACCGCCGGCCAAAGCTTGTTCTATTCCACCGAGTATCAGAGGGCGTTCGAGCAGTTCCGGCCCGCGAATCTCGAGGCACGTTATGCACTGATCAGCGACGGCGACACGCCGCTCGCGGCCGTATGCATGCAGATCGCGCGAGTGGATCTGACGCAAGTGGGAAATGGGAAGCAAAAGTCGGCCTTCCAGAAGCTCGGCAGCAAGGTGAGCCAGCGCGTTCTCGTGTGCGGCAACCTGCTGGTATACGGACTGCATGGCGTGTGTTTCGCGCCGGGCGCCGACCGAGAGCTGGTTTGGCGCGCCGTCACCGAGGTGCTATATCGAGTGCGACGGGCGGAAAAACTGGCCGGTCATACGGACATGGTCCTCATCAAGGATCTCGACGATGCGGCGGCCGCGGAGAGCCGCGCGCTCGAGGGGCTCAGCTATGGCAGCGTACCGACCGAGCCAAATATGGTGCTGACGCTGGACCCGGCTTGGCGAACGCACGACGACTATCTGAACAGCCTCACCTCCAAATATCGCGGTGACATCAAGAACCGCGTGTTCAAGAAGTTCAACGAGTCCGGCGCGACGATCGAGGCGATCGCCGATGTCGCCTCGCATGCGGAGACGCTGCAACGGTTGTATCTGGACGTCCATAGCAATGCGACGCTTCGGCCCTTCACACTGCCGAGCGCCTATTGGCCAGGGCTGGCGAGCCTCGGCGCTGGAAACGTCGTGATTCATGTGGCTCGCCAGGGAGATCGAGTCCTCGGCTTCATCGTGAGCTTGAAAGATGGCGACACCGCCTTTGCGTATCACATCGGCTTTGATCGGGAGGCAGCGAACACCGGTGTGCCGATTTATCTACGCTTACTGCACGCGTCGCTAGCCCAGGCAATCGCATTCGGTTGCCGGCGTGTCTCCTTCGGTCGCACAGCCCTCGAGCCCAAAGCGCGGCTCGGCTGCACGCCCGAGCCGCTGTACGTCTGGGCGAGACATCGTCACCCCTTCCTCAATCAACTTCTGCAGCCGCTACTGCGATTCGTCGAGAACGAGGAACCACCCGAATTCACGCCATTCAAGGCGGCACCGAGCGACGCCGGCGCAAAGTAATAGCGCCGGATAGCCATCGGTCAGCTAGTCGATCACCCGCACGATGATCTTGCCGCGAGCCCGCTCGGTCTCGCTCAACTCCAACGCCTTGGCCGCCTGCTCCAGCGGAAATTCGGCTTCGATGCTGATCTTCAGCGCGCCGCTGTCGAATAGCTGCGCCAGTTTGGTCAGCTCCTCGCCGGGCTGTTCCTGCGTCGCCGTGCTCGGATCCGGGCAATGAAGCTTGCGCTCGCTGCATGCCTGAGCCGGCAGCCTGGCGACGATGCTGAGCAATGTGCCACCCTCGCGTAGCACCGCAGGCGAGCGTTGCAACGTATCGCCACCGACGGTATCGAGCACGACGTCGACGTTCTTTGCGACTTCCTCGAAACGCGTGGTGCGGTAGTCGATCACTTCATCGGCACCTATGGCTTTGAGATATTCGTGATTGCGTGCCGAAGCGGTTGCAATCACATGCGCGCCACGCCAGTGAGCGAGTTGAACTGCCGTGCTGCCGACGCCGCCGGCACCGCCGTGAATCAACACGCGTTGGCCTGGCTTGATATCCGCGTTGCCGATCAGCGTGCGCCACGCCGCAAGCGATGCTGTTGGAATGCCGGCCGCTGCCTCGAAGCTGAGCCTGGCCGGCTTCAGCGCCACGCTCTCGGCCGGGGCGTTGACGTACTCCGCGAGGCCACCGCCATCGAGCAAGGCGATCACGTCGTCACCCGCTTTCCAACGCGTAACGTTGGGGCCGACCGCATCGATGGTGCCGGCAACGTCGCGGCTGGGAATGTATGGCAGCGAAACCGGAAAGCTCTTTTGCAGTAGTCCCGAGCGAATCTTCCAGTCGATGGGATTGATGCTTGCGGCGTGAACGCGAATCCGCACTTCACCGGCAGCGGGCGCCGGCACAGGTATCCGGTCGAGACGCAGCACATCCGACGAGCCGTAGCCAGTCATGAGGAGCGCTCGCATCTGCGCCGGCGCAGCTCCCGATGCAAAGGGAGCGAACAAAAACAGGAAGAGACCAAGCACAAAGGTCAGTTGCATGATGGCGTTCGTTTTCTCTAGGTGGAGGAGCCGGATCGTCTCGGTGTTCGCATTTCAATGCGCCCCTCTCTGACCGCGGCTTGGCATGAAATTACGCCGTCATGTGAGACGAACCGTTGATCTGGCGCGACGAACGCCGCCAGGCACGCCGTAGATGTCGCAATAGTTGTCCGATTGCTCCTCCCACGCTTCGATCCACGGCTCAGCAGTACTTTGTCGCAAAACCCTGATAGCCCCGCGTATATCCTCGCGCGCGCTGGATGAATGCGCGGGAGCGACCCGCACCGTTCGTCCTGCGCTGTCTGGCAGCCCTAGTGGGTGTCAGACGTCAATTGCTGAAGACCGAAGGAGAAGACTGGATGAAGTTGATCGCAGATAAAGTTCGGGTATCGCGTACTGGCATCGTTGTATCGATCATCGCAATCACGGCGACCTGGGCCCAGACCGGCCAGGCGCAAGCAAACACCGGGGGTGTCTACGGCGGCGTTTTCGCCGGTGTCGGCAGCTCCAGCAACGATGCCGTCAAGCAGATGGGCATGGCGCATCGACCTGTCGGCCCGCTATACGTGAATGCGGCCGGTGATCCTGAATCCACGTCTGCGCGCATCGGCGGTATCCATGTCGGTTACGAATGGGCCGTCGACTGGGCCATCAAGCCAGCGGTGGAGCTGGAAGGTTTCTATCTGGGCAACACGCAGCGGGGGCAACTGGTGAACCCCACGCCGGAGATCGACGATCATCGGTTCAGAGACACGTTTCCCATGGATATGGGCGTACTGCTGATCAACTCGGTCTGGTCTCACAGCTTCGCGCAGGGGCGGATCACACCTTATGCCGGCATCGGTGCCGGTACTGCGGTGATCTCGATCTCGGGCGCCGATTCCACGCAGTTGAATCCGGCAGAACCTGGCATCAACCACTTCAATTCGAATCCGGACGCGACAGCATCAACATTGGCAGTGCAGGCCAAGCTGGGATTGCGCGGCCGGCTCACCGACACGCTGGATTGGTTCGCAGAGTATCGGCATCTACGCCTGCGCTCCACCAACTACACCTTCGGATCCACCGTGTACGACAGCCACGTGCCGACCTCGCCGTGGAACGTCAATCTCGGCGACATGGAGTACAACCTGGGTACCGTGGGAGTCCGCTACGCTTTTTGAGCGCCCGCGCGGCTTCTGCGAGAGCCAACGAACGACGCGCATCGGTGTACTGCCGATGCGCGTCCGCTAATTCAGCCCTGCAATCCGGGCCAACAACATTCGCTGACTGGCAGCGGCGTACTCGAACATATTGATACGCCTGAGCAACCAGGGGCTGCAACGCTTCGAAACGAAGCCGAGCTCCGTCGTAAACGCGAATGCGTAGCCAGCGTCGCGGACGCGCTCCGCGATCTGCGCGTTGACGTCGCCATTCGGATATGCAAACAACGTTGGCTCCACTCCCAGGCGACGCTGAATCTCGGCCTTCGAGCGGACCAGCTCATCGCTGACAGTCTGCAGATCGATTTCGGTCATCGGCGTGTGCGTTACCGCGTGCGAGCCGATAAAGAAAACGTCGCTCTTCGACAATGTGGCGAGCTGTTGCCAGGTCAAGAAATAATCTTCGCCCCGCAGACACAAGTCGGGTCGAGTGCGCGTCAACGCCGTTTCCAACTCCTGGATCGCGTCGTCGACAGCGGCATCGCGTGAATTTCTGAGCTTGATGATGAGCGCTCGAATCGCCTGTCGCGCGCCATGCTCGTCCATGGTCAGAATGTCGCCAGCCCCCATGCGAGCGAAGAATTCGTCGGCCACTCCACGGTGCTGCCAGGCGTAGAACATGAGCCGACTCAGACGGTCGTACCAGAAATAGCGCTCGCCTGCTGGGAAGTCAGTCGGCACGAACAGAACAGCCGGCACATCATGCTTCTTCAAGAGGGGCAGCGCGTATTCCATGTTGTCGTACCACGCGTCATCGAAGGTCACCAGACACGTGCGCGACTCGAGAGGCTCGCCGCTGGAAAGCTTCCGGGCAAATTCCGCGGGCGTCACCGGCCGCAGGAAGCGGCGAATGAACTTCAGATGCAGCTCGAACGTCTCGGGCGTCACCACGATTGCGTTCGAAGAAAAAGAATTTCGCTGTAACTCGCTCGGCAGCACCCGGTGATACGTCAGCACGACGGCCTTGCCGCGCAACGCCAGCCACGTGTAAATCCACAAAGCGCCCGTGTAATAAGTGACCACGATGGCGCTCAACTGCAGCAGCCGCCGAAACCGCCCAGGCGCTCGCGCCAACTGGCGCTGAAAACCCATGAACGCACGGGAAGTAGTCAGTCGATCGATCATGCCCTTGAAAGTCCAAGCACCCGGGAATTCTTATGTGACGGATCTTACCTGCTGAAGTCGCAAGGGCGTGAGCGATCGACTCTCGAGCGAAGCAAAGTCATTCCAAGTGTCGAGCTTTCTGACACAAGCCGCACTGGGTGCTCGCGTCGCTGGCAGTTATCAACATATCGTGTACCGCCTGGGCACATCGACTCGACTCCTCCTTGACGATCTGGATCGTCGCGGTCTTGTCGAATTCGTTGGCGAGCAAAACCCGAACGGTTGCTTCGAAGATGGCGTCGATGGTGTGGCGCGACCGGACTTCGCTCCGCTCGATCAACTCCTGAGCCACACGGAGCAAATAGAGATCGCTCGTAGTCTGGCGACAGTCATGCAAGCCGGTAATCGTCCGATGAGCGAGGACATTCGGCCGACGCGTGATCTGCCCGCCGTCGTTTCGCGACTCACTAGCCGATCAAACGAGGATAGCGATGACGCATCCCATTTCTACAATCGCATAGCTGCGTGTGCTGCTCTGGACGGATCGTTGTAGCATGCGACGTTTCGCAGACCGAGATGAGCGTCCCATGACATACACTCGCAACCAAGCTCGCGCGCTGTGCACAGCAGCCGAGTATCAGCTTTTCGAAGCCAGCCTCGATCGCAAGCAGCACACGCTCGCTCGCTTGCAGAGCAAGATCGCACGTACGCGCCAACTCCGAGACAAGTACCGCGATCTCTACAAGCGCCAACGAATCGCCAATCGCACGCGCACCGGCAACAGGAAAGGCAATCGACTGGACAGCAATGCGCGCACGGAGCAGAAGGCGCACCTGTTCGACGAAGTGCTGAAGCGATTCGAACAGCTAGCCAAGCAGGCACGAGCGCTCGAACATGCGCCGCCCAAAGCCAAAGCCGCCGCCAAGAAGAAGGCGAAGACGCGTGTAGCCGCGAAGGAGCCTCGCCTCACCAAGACGCACAAGGCCGGGATCTCGGAAGGCTTCGTCAGCGAAGCGGCCCTCAGTGCCGATCGTCGGAAGCATTCGAGAAACACGCGCAGCAAGACCCTGACCGCGCATGCGCGCGCCGCAGGAAAGCGCAAGCAGGCGCGTCGCGACAGCCGCGGATGAAGTAAACGCCGGACACGGCGCTGCGCACCGCACCGCCGTGTCCGGGAGTTCGAGTATTCGCCATAGACAGTAGCGATCGCTCGCAAGAGAACAATCGATTGGATGCGCAGGCAGTTGCCTTCTATTCTGCCCATCCTCGAACGGCGGCGGCTCTTCGTGGCACGCCGCGCGTTCTCCAACTACAGTGAGAGCGATTGATGAAATCACGTTTACTTTTGATCTCGATGATTTTGGCGACAACCGCAACAGTCAGTGTCCCTGCGGGAGCCGCTACCACGGTGTCACGCTCATCGGACGCGCAGGCACAGGCCTCCGGCTTGCTCAGCGGTGCGCGAACGTCGCCAACCTCCGAAGCACTGATGCCGGCGAGCTCATCGGCAGCCGCAGGAGACGCGCACACGCACGCGGCTGCACTGCTTAGCGGTGTGCGGACGGTAATTTCAAGCAGTGCTGACCGTACCGTTGCCTCGGATTCGGAGCGTGCGCGAAGCTCAGACGATGCACATTCGCACGCGGCTCGCTTGCTCATGCATGGCGCATCGAGAGCGGGCAGATGAGGTATTGAGTCGGCGAGCAAGACGGCACGATTCCCATCTATTCGCCCATGCATCGCACGGATGCGATGCCGAGGGCCGCAGTGACAGCAGAGAGCTCCTCCTGCGGAGCTGCTTCGAGGTGAGAGAAGAGCGACCTGCCGGGAGGCCGCCCTTCGCGAGCGCCTTAGAGGCTGAAGAAGAATTGCAGCTTGTAGAAGTCGCTATGAGAGAACGAGCTGCTGTCGCTGGTCGTGTCGGTTCCAAAGGAGAAACGCAGACCCGCGTTGCCCTTGGCGACCTGAATGTAGGGACCAATCCAGCGATAGCCGTCCATGCTGCTCACGTTGGAGCCACCGGACAGAAACAGTTCCTCGAAGTGCAAGCCGGCGGAGAAGTAGTTGTTGAACTTGCGACCGCCGTTAATCCAGTAATGAACGTACTCATTGGTGGTGCCACCGGTCGGCGCTTTGTCGCGCAGGTCCTTGTACCAGCCAAAGTACAGCTGGCCTTCCCAAACATCGGTGTCCAGTCCGATGGTCAGGTTCGGCACGATGCCGTCACCGATGATGCCATCGGACTCGGCGCCGGAGGACAACAGGCTGCCCGACGTAAAGCCAAGCTGCGGATTGATGTACAGCGCGCCGTCCAGCGCCTTGAAGCCCACGCCGACGCCGAACTCGGTCCATTGGCCCCACGCCGAGCCTGTGCCCGTACCCCACATGATGCCGTAGAACGTGAGATCGACGCCGTTGTCCATCGAATAGGCAGCCCCCAGGAACGGATTGGTGCCGAAGAAGGCGTCGTGATTGATGGAGACGTCGATACTGAGACGATCGTCGTCCTGCGCATGCGCGCTGCTCATGCCGAGAGCTGAGATTGCAACGAGGCCGGCCAGAAAACCAGTGGCTTTTGTCATCGTACCTTTTTACCTGTCTGAAATAGCTGGAAATGCACGGGCCAGCATTGGCCCGGCATGTTCCTAGCATCGATTGTGCCAACGCGTTGACAGGGCAAATGGCGTGACTTTGGCGTGCCGTTGAAAAATCATCACGGCGGGCGAGATGACGGCGCGCCATTTCAGGGCTGAGAGGAGCCGCAACGCATCATGCAATGTCACGCTGTCCGCCACAGGCGAGTCTCGTCGCGAGGCGATGATTGCTAAGTGCGCGGGAAGCACGAAGACAGGTTTACGCTCAATACGTCATTCAACGCAGTTCGTGGCGGCTGTGTCGTGTGATGGGAAAGGACCTGCCGCTTTTTCTGTTACAAAGTATTGCTAGAGCGGCATTGTGCGCACTTAGTCGCGCAGTTCGACAGGCGTCATGTGGTTGCAGACGTCCAAGTGGGTGCAAGAGCCTCGCGGGGCGGCGCCCAAGGCCCGCTCTTTCAAGCTGCGTGGAGATCCATGCGCGACTCCAGACAAACCCGCAGGTAGGTGATCTTCATGGATCGCTCCGCGAAGACTTGCCCCAGTCACGCCTCTCTCAGATAACCCACGCACAGCACGGTAAGTGAAGTTTCAGGCCGTCGAACGTGCCGCGAGTTCCGCCGGCTTCTATTGCCGCCCGCGCAGGCCCTGCGATGCTTCGGTCGCATTCCGTCGATCCGTCCTGTGAGCAACCTCTATGCTGCTTGGGACAAGAGCGAGTAAAACGGCCTGAATTTTCAGCCCGCCGCGCTCATGTGCGGCGCCGATATAGAACGCAATACCGCCGGCGCGAAGATGAGTTTCCCCGGAGACACTTTCATTTCATCTTCGATATGGCATCTGGAATTTCCGCGAGGCGCAGATCTGCCGCATTGTTCAGACGCAGCAGCCGGTTCATTGAGTTTTACTTAATCGTGCAACCAGGGCGCGCAGCTGGAGCCGAGCAAAAAGCTTTTTTTCGCTTCCGGCAGAGAAGTACGCACTTAAGCCGTTCTGAATGACTGTTAGAATGCCGCTTGAAACTGGCGTGCAATCAAACATAATCCTTACGCTCCTAAGCAAGGACCGCCTATGAATCCCCGCCATCTGCTCTCCGCGTCACTCGCCCTTGCATTGCTGGCCGGATGCGGCGGCGGCGGTGGCGATTCAAGTGGTGCCAACGGCGGCGCTCCTCCTCCAACGCCACCCTTCTCGGCCACGATTGCAGGAGCAGTGCAGAAGGGGCCGTTCCTAGTTGGCTCCACCGTGCTTGTAAACAAGCTCGATAACCGGGGCCAGCCGACGAGCTCAACGATCGTCACAGAGATTCGCGACAGCATCGGAACGTTCTCGTTCTCCGCGGATAGCCCGGGGCCAGTGCAAATGGTCGCCAGCGGATACTACTTCAGTGAGCTCAGCGGCCAGATATCCCAGGGCACGCTGACATTGAAGGGCATCTATGACGTGGGCAACCAATCGAACCAGAGCGCCTATGTCAACATCATGACCCACCTGATCAACAACCGGGTCATTGCACTGCTCGGGCAGGGGCTCACGGCGACCAACGCGATCGCTCAGGCGCAGCGGGAACTCGTCGACGCGTTCTCCAGTGCGCTTCCGACGTCAGATCCCGGCAAGTTCTCTTCACTGAGCGTCTACAACGTCGCCGGAACGAACGATGCCGGCAATGCATATCTGCTCGCACTATCCAGCGGCTTCTACAAGCTCGCCCTGACCGTGTCGCAACAGTTTGGCACCACGCCGGAGGGGGAGCTTACTCTGGTCTTGAACAGGATCTCGGATGACTTTGCGGACGACGGCGTACTGCAGACTGCCGGATTCATGGATGATTTCGTCAGGGCGCTGCGCAGCGTGACCCCGGCCGAGATCGCAGAGAATCTGCGCCGGCGTAGTATCGTCGACTATCCTGCCGGCCTGGACGTGCCCGCCATCACGCGATTCCTGAACCAGTGCACCGGCGCTCTGGATTGCACTTGGCGAGCCGGAGCAGGCATGTCATACCCCTCCGCCGGCCACGCCGTGGCTGGGTTTGGCGGCAAGGTCTATGTTTTCGGCGGGCGCACGCCTCTGGATCAGTATAGCGATCCTGAGGGAGGCCGGGCGTCGCGAGTATACGAACCGATTGCGAACCGCTGGACGGAGCTCCGACCCATGAGTGTGGGCGGAGTTGACCTGAAGGCGCAGGTCGTCGGCAACAAGATCTATGTGATTGCCGGATACGGCATCGACGATTACCGTAACAACTTATTGGAGTACGACCCGAGTACGGACATGTGGGGGAACAGGGCGCCCAATCCCACCTATCGTTCTGGATTCGTCAGTGAAGCCGTGAATGGCCGCATCTATGTGATCGGCGGACGAGGCACGATCCACGACGGTCCGAGGGGGGGTGAGAGCGGCGTGACGTTGACCTACAAGGATCGCGTGTCCATCTACGATGTGGCGACGAATATCTGGTCCCAAGGACAGTCAGCACCGATGGCGCTGGGCTACTCCGCGAGTTGCGCGCTCGGCAACAAGATCTATGTGTTCGGCGGATTGACGGACTCGGGCGCGCAGGCAGTAACGCTCGTCTACGACACGATAACGAACTCCTGGTCCACGAAGGCACCGCCTTCCGTTGCCAAATCGCAGCACGCTTGCGAGCGCGTGGGCGATCAATTCTACGTATTTGGCGGGTATAGCGGCGGCGCAGCCCAGGATGCGGTAGATCGGTACGATCCTGCGAACGATACCTGGACCTCCATTGCGCAACTGCCGTCGCCCCATTTCGGGATCGATGCCGCAGCCGTAGGCGGCGAGA
The DNA here is from genome assembly GCF_003104955.1 of Steroidobacter cummioxidans. Taxonomy (NCBI): domain Bacteria; kingdom Pseudomonadati; phylum Pseudomonadota; class Gammaproteobacteria; order Steroidobacterales; family Steroidobacteraceae; genus Steroidobacter; species Steroidobacter cummioxidans. Next base: position 121,274 of record NZ_LSRW01000018.1, read on the forward strand.
TCGTCATTCCCGGTGGCATGGGGTTATCGAGCGGGATGTACGGTGGAGCTGGGGTCATTATTTTCAATCCGATGCAGTGAGCGGATTTCGATGACCGCTCACGCTCAGCGACCGTCAGCTTAGTAAGCTTCCGCGATCACTTTGGTACCTGACGCAAACACGACGCTGGTTCCGGCGACAGCACCTGTCTGACGAGACGCCGCCGCACTGGTCCACACTGGCGCACCAGTGGACAGTGAATAGATCGTATTGGTTCGCGGCGAATAAATCAGATCGGAAGTGACCGGCAGTATCGATCCAACATCCGGCAGCGAGGTAGTACTCAGCCTGTTGCCGTCCGTATCGAATACCGCGCTGTGCAAGAAGCTGGAAATGCCGGGACTCCTTTCGTTCTGATAGATCGAGGTCAGGAAACGTGTGTCGTCGATCCAGCCTCTGACGACGCCGGGCACGACAGATCTAAATCCCTGCCCTACCATCAGATGTGTCACCGTGTCGTCATCCTGGATACCAGTCGAGATGGCGGCAATCATGGCATTCGGTGAAATGAACAGCTCGGGCGAGTACAGGCTGCTACGAGGCAGGGTCTGCGGCAACATTGCAGGAGCTCCGTCCGTACCGGTCACCCAAAACATCGTGCTGTCGTTGCTCGCGACCGCCAACCCGAGCGCGACCCCCGACGCCGACAGGCTGATCTGCTCGGAATACTGGGAACCGGGCGAATAGGTGTAGTCGATCGAGCGTACAGTCGTGCCGGACGGCAGGCTGAAGACCTTCACTGAGCGATCTGCGGAATACTGAGCATCGGACGTATTCGCCAGCGCGGCAAGGACCGAGCCATCGCCGGACAATTCGAGATCCGAGCTGCTGAACGAGATCGTGCCTTGCTCCTCGAGCGTGGTCGAATCGAAGTACTTGATCACGCCGGAGGAGGTCGCAACGGCGAACCGGGCGGCACTTCCCGCAATACTTCTCGCAGCGCCGAGCGCGAGATATCGGAGCGTTGGATTGGAGCCGTCGGCCAGCACACCGGATCGGTTGCCAATGATCCAACGATCGGGCGCGGTCGCTGCAAACGCCTTCAGGTACGCGATCGGCAGATCCACATCGACGCCGGGAGACAAGCCGGCCGCCAGGTCGACAATGGTGACTTCCGGCTCGCCGTACCTCCATGTCGCCAGCGTGGTACCGGACACCTCGAATTGGCCCAAACTCCCCAAAGAATAGCTTGCCGATGGCGAGCCGCTGGAACCGACCGTATAAACATCCAGCGCGCCCGCCTGCCGAACCCAGAAGTGATCGCCGGTTCCGCCCAGATCATTGATGCTGGGAAGCACGGCAATGTCCTGTTGAGTTCCAGTCCGCGAATACGCCCGGACCGCCGTGCTGAGGTTGGACAGGAATCGCTCCCCGTCGCGGAACCATGAATGGAAATTTCCCTGGAACGCCAGGCTGGTGGTGGATACGCCCGTCGCGGGCACAACATACTCGATCACATTTGCGCCAGCGGCACCGCGCGCCACTCGCAACTCGGCGGGTGCCGCGAACACCACGGCCACTGAATAATCACCCGGCCGCGTTGCAAGCTCCTGCCCCGTGGGGCTCCATAACGTAAGCCCCTGTGCGGTACCTGCAGCCACATAGCCACCATCCTTCGCCAACGCCCACCAGTTCGCAGTGGTGCTGATAGTCGCCTTGATAGCTCCATCCAGGGCATCCCTGATCTCAAGCCCAGACGCCGTCCGGATGACCACGGTCTGCATCGCGAGATCCGCCCGATCCATTGGCTGGGCGCACGGCGCGGGCACACACGGATTGTCGCCGGACGCGAGCTGGTCGCCTGAAGCGAAGTCCCACAGCACCCAGTGCGCACTCGCATCGAGACTGAGCGCGCGCTGATCAGTCAGGCGCAACAAATTGAGGGAGTCGGCATGACCTAGCTCCAGCACGATGCCTTTAGCCACTGTGGTCGAGAACTGGAACGTAGACGTGCCGCCGACGTTTGCTGCGGTCACCACATAATTGCCGGCAGCCGCCACGGCTAGCGGAGTTCCGCTGATGACACCGGTCGTCGTGTTGAATGACAGCCCGACCGGTAACGCAGGAGCGATCGACCAACTCGTTGCAGGTCCGCCAGTGTTCGTTGGGGTAAGCGTGACAGGCACGCCGGTGGTCAACGCGAGCGTCGCATTACTATATTGAATGGCAGGGGGCGCCTCGTTCACCTGTATCGCAAGCGCCGCTGTGGCACTGCCACCCGCGTTCGTTGCGGTCACTGTGTAGATGGTGTTCGGCGTTGCCGCGCCGGGCGTGCCGGAGATCTGGCCCGTGGTAGAGTTGAGCTGCAACCCGGCGGGGAGCGCCGGAGTAACGCTGTATGAGGCCACACTGCCTGTCACGGTCGGACTCAGCGGCGACACGGGAGTACCCACGGTCAACACCTGCGGAGAAACGTAACTCAGCCCGGACGGAGGCGAGACTTGCGATGGCGGCGGACTGTCGCCCCCGGACCCTCCCCCTCCTCCGCACGCCACAAGCAACCAAGGCATCAGCAGTGCTGTCAGTAGTACGCGACCGCTCATATGCTCGGATCGTCCCAGTGAAGTTTGAGTTCTGTTGAATAGCCAGTTCGGCGCATCGCTGCGCTTGGAAGTATGCCACAGCGCGTGGTCAGCCTGCTTTTTCGTGGGAAGCATTATGAAACAAAAGGAATCAAAGCGCGCGAGAGCGAAGCAGCCGACGCTGAAAACCCGCAAGCCAATCGACGAACTGACCGCCAGCGACTTGAGCGAGTTCCCGATCTGGGAATATGCGAGCGATGAGGAGGAGGTAGAGGGTCAGGACGAAACATGGGTACGGCCGGTAGATGCGCAGGTCGTACGCAAAGGGCAGTGGTCGCTTACAGTTGCCGCCGAATTCCGCACACGAACAGGCACAACGTTTGCGGGCTTCATCGGAGTAACAACTGCCGACGGCGTCGAGATCGATGGCGCGGTGCTGCTGCCAGAAGCCAAATACGTTGTCGTGGACGTCGGCGGCGCGGCAAGCCGCAGAGCAACTGCCAAAACGCTGGGAATGTCGGCCCAAGAACTCTTCCCGCTGACGTACACGCTGCGCGTGCGTGTCGGTAGAGAAAGGGAGCTTCGTACCGGCCTCATCCAGTAGTACTGGGCCATACAGCGACTGAAGGCGACGTTGAAATCTGAGCCAGATGACATCGCGCTGAGGACGTGAAAAGCGCGCCACTTGAATCAGTTCTCAGTGCCGCAAGCCGCTTTCCAGGAGAATTCAGACCCGTCCGAATCCATGGACGATCGGCGAGCATGGGAGAGCTGCATGGCCGTTGCGGGAGACGTGTTTACCGTACGATTGCCCGGCGGGCATTTCGGCGCCATTCGCATCATCAAGCTGATGCACGGATACGTCAGCTCGAAGGCGACGTACCACCTCGTATACTGCTCGACCTATCTGGATCAAAACCGCCAACGATCGATGATCCGCGCCTGCGAGAGCCCGTCCGGCGGCATCGCTTCGCTTTCACCGGCGAGCCTGCGATGGAATGGATTCCGGGCAAGCCACCGAGCCAGTTCAAACTCCTCGGGAACATTCCTCCGCGCGCAGCGGAGCGCAAGAAGCAATGCGATACATTCGGCTTGTGGCACTGGAGCGTCGGCGGCGAGGCATTGAGAGAGTGGCGATGGATCCACGAGCGCAAGAAGCTCGAGGATGAGGCGCGCAAACGTGAAGAGACAGAGGAAAGGCTGCAGCGCAAGCGGCTGCTCTCACAGAAGCCGAAATACATGATGCGCGAGGCCCGATTCTGGTCGCTGATCGATGCGCTCGACTGGCGTCACACGGGGAGAGACGAGAAGGTGATCGAGCCCGTCGTGCGATCGTTGGCCAAGGCATCCGTGCGCGAGATCAAAGGTTTCGAGGAGCGCCTCGCATACAACCTGTTTCGACTCGACACGAAAGATCACGCGCGTCGTCTGACGAAGCGCGCGTCGGCAGATCCTTCCGCCGATGGATTTCTATATGCGAGATGCGGATGCGTCGCAAATGGCAGGCACTTCTACGATGAAGCGCGGAAGGAGCCAAAGCGCTTCCCGAAAGACGTCGAATTCGAATCTCTCCTCCGGATCGCGAGCGATGCCTACGAGCGCAAGACGGGTAGCGACTTCGACTACGAAACCGGATGCTCGTACGAAAGCTTCTCGAATATTCGTGCGTGGGCACCGCGCAAACGCAAATCCCGGCGGCAGTAGTCGGTCGATATCCGCGCAAGGGCGATCGGAGCCAGTCGGCCAGCACGAGCTCCATATATTTACTGTACTTTCCGATGGTCGCAAAAACGGGATAAGCTATCTCAGCAGTCTCGCGCGCGACCTTTGCTTGGTGAACATCGATCCGACCCCGAAGCCCTGACATTGCCCGCCTACGACCTCGGCACCATGAACGACCTCGAGCACTACTTCCTCAACAATCCGGGCCGACTCATCGACAAGTGGCAGCACTACTTCGAGATCTACGATCGGCATTTTTCCCGATACCGCGGCCAGCCGGTGAACGTCGTGGAGATCGGTGTTTACAAGGGCGGCTCCTTGCAGATGTGGAAGCACTATTTTGGCCCCAAGGCTCATATCTACGGTATCGACATCGATCCGAAGTGCCAGACGTTCGCCGAGCCGCAGATCGAGATACTGATCGGGAATCAGGAGGATCGCCAGTTCCTACGCTCGGTCAAGCAGCGCATCCCCACCATCGACATACTGATCGACGACGGCGGGCACACGATGCAGCAGCAGATCGTCACGTTCGAAGAGCTGTTTCCACACGTGGCGCCGGATGGTTTCTTTCTCTGCGAGGACCTGCATACGTCGTACTGGAAGGAATATGGCGGCGGTTACCGCAAGCCCGGCACCTTCATCGAGTACAGCAAGAATCTCATCGATCAGCTGAACGCATGGCACGCCCGCAAACCGGCCCGACAATGGCGACCACCGTTTCGGGAGCCGGAACTGTCACTCTCGGACTTCTCGAGGTCCACGCACTCTTTGCACTTCTACGATAGTGTGCTGGTGATCGAGAAGCAGCCCAGGGAGCGCCCGACGCACTCGAAGACGGGAAGAGAGGACTAGCCCGCGCGGTTCCGGGGCCGACCCGCCAGCGTATGTCGCCAAGTTCGAGCCGACCTCTCAACGATTCGAACCCTGTTAGCGCAGCGCTGGTCGCAGGGATGAAAGTGCCGTCAAGCGCTCCTGTACGTGCGCATCGTTGCACAACACGACGCAGCCGCGTTTTGCGCCGGTCTCCTCGGCAGCATGCAGCGATGGATAAAAACGATGCATGTCGGTGCGGCCCAGACGATCCAGATACTCGGCGTTGAGCGCCGCTCCCGGGCCGTAATCGTCGTACGCATAGGAATCACCCGGCACCGCGAAATCGTCAATCATGATCACCGCCTGCCGCCAGTTCGCGAAGATGGTCGTGATCTCCTGTGCGAGGGGCAGATCGGCGTTCCAATGGGCGTCGAGATAGAAAAACACGTTGTTCTTCGGCACCGTCGGATCTGCTGCGAGACTATTCAGGAAGGAGCGGCTGTCGCCCAATGTGAGATGCACCCGATCGCGCAATTCGCGAAACCGGTAGGCGGCGAAGAAGTGAAAGCGCGGCACGGCCTCGACCGAATAGATCGGTACTGGGAACTGCGCGAAGAACTCCGTGGTGGTACCGCGAAAGGTACCAGTCTCAACGATCGCAGTGGGAGAAAGCGTGGTCACTATATCGCGGCAGATGCGCAGTCGTCCGGCTTGTCCGTTCATTGGGCCGCCCCAACTCGCCCGCCGCCGAGGTTTGAGCTGGTATTCCAGGCGGCCGAATTTTTCCGGACCGACGGCACGCAGGACAACGGACTCGATCCACTTCGACAGCGCACTCATTCAGACATAGCTCCTGCAATCTGCGATGCATTTGTTGGCGAACCGACCGCTGCCGATCGCGCTCACGGCGAGATTGTACTTGCGACCGCGCCGTTGAGGATCAGCAATGATATGACGCATGCTCTTTGACGCGAAAGAGCAGACCAACTCGGCAGGACGACGGACCACTGAGGGTCAAGCGGTCGAGTCACGAACGCTCACCGCCCTGGCTGACCCACTCGCGTTTTGACAGGCGCGCTGTTCGGATCGAACTGCTCGTCGAGCCTTTGCGAGGCGTTTGAAGGGCAGTCGAATTTCGTAGTCGCCGCAAGCGGGCTAGGGATCCTGCCGAGGATTGTAGATGTCGACAGATTCCAGTGCCGGCAGTATGAACGCGGTGGAGGTCCGCCCACCCAACAGATAAATCGAGTCGCCGACGATGGTGGCCGTGCCGCTCTCGTGCATTGGGCATGTCGGTCTTGCGGGTCCAGCGATCGGTCACGGGGTCGTAGCTCTCCGCGCTGGTGACGGCGAAGTTGGCCGGCGTCCCGGTCTCGCCGCCGAACACATATAGCTTGCCGTGCCACTCCGTGGCTGAGTGACTGACTCGACCTGCTTGCATGGAGGCAAGCTGACGCCAGCTATCCGTGTAGTGATCATATAAATACGCCGCGCTACTGTATCCGTCGCTGAAGCCACCAACGACATACAGCCACCCGCCAACGTTCGCGGCCATCGGAGTGTGGCGACCGACTGGCAGTGGTGCCTTGGCGGTCCACGCACCGGTAGCTGGATCGAACTCTTCGACGGTGTTCATCGTGTTCGACAAGGTGCTGTTGCGCCCCCCGATCGCATAGATCTTGCCGTTCACCACCGCCGCTGCCAGGTCGGAGCGAGGCGTGGGCATTGCCGGCTGTGTAGACCACGTGTCGGTTGCAGGGTCATAGACATCGACATTTCCCATGGCGAGGCCCCATTCATCGGGAATGCCCCCCATGACATAGATCTTGCCGCCCACGGTGGCGCAGGCGTGTGAGATGTACCGTGGCACCGGCATGCTCGCCTTCGTGGTCCAGGTCTGGGTGGCGATATCGAATTCTTCGGTCAATGTTGCGTGATCGACGCCGCCGAACGTGTAGATCTTGGCATTGGCCGCGCAGGCAGCCAGGCCCCAACGAGGATGCGGCAACGGAACGCCGCTTTCCCAGGCGTCGGGCTGCACCAAGACTACTATTGAGTCGGACGCGATCGCGCCGTCATCGTCAGTCACGGTCATCATGAACTCGAGCGTGGTTTCGCTCGTGACACTCGGAGCCAGGAAATATGACGAGGCGCTGTCGCTGCCGTTCAGTATCACGCTGGGACCGCGGAGTTGCGACCAGCGAACACTCGCGATGCGGCCATCGGGGTCGGTGGCGCTTCCCGACAATGTCACTGTCGCGTTCTTGTCAACGACGCGGTCGGCGCCGGCGTTGGCCGTCGGCGGGAGATTGGCAGGTGCCGGGGCAGGACTCGATCCGCCGCCACAGGCGACGAGCACGGAACAAACGAGGATGGAGGCTATGTTACGAGAGCGCGGGATATAACTGAGCATTCTTCTACTTCGCCATGCCGTGCGCGGGTCTACAGTAAGGTTGCTGGCTATTATCAGGCACGGTGGCTCAGAGCGGAACTCTGTTTACAGAATCCAGCGCATTCTTTCGGCCGCTCGCCTCGATCCGCGACCTCAAGCGCGTCGCCAGTAAACCAAACCACAGTGGCTTCGCTGGGAAAACCCCGCGTATCCCAGCAATCAGATCGTCACTCTGCTCTCTCAGAAATGCCGGGAATCGAGCCGACGCGCCCAAAGCCGCTTTACGAGCGGGTCCAGTGACGATCAGTTCGCATTCAGCCCGTGCATTCGGGTCACCAAAACATCCTTCCAGTGGGATTCACGGCGCCTTATATCCGGAACGCTCGTACGCATGTCGTCGATTTCGAGAACCGAGAAGTACAACTCCGCAGTGTTGTTTCTCCTGGTTAGCAGGGCCTTTAGCTTTGCGTTTTCTGCATGACCTGTCCTGGCATAGTCGCTCCAGCGCTGCCAGAGCCCGCCTTCCCCGGTCGCGGAACCGACGTAGAACTTCCCCGAGTCGGCATCCGTGATCAAATAGACCGCGGCAACGCTTGATAACGCAGCTTTCCACGCTTGATCCTGCTCTCGAACGATCAGATCGAGTTCGGCTTTCGAAATGTGAACCGCCTTGAACCCCGGGAAATTTGGCACAGTCATGCGCTGCGCCAACAGCTCGGCGATCAGCATGTGATCGGCCCAATTGTCCGCCTTCAGGTACGACTGCCGACCAGGCCGTTCAAAGCGAACGACGAGCCGGCCATCGAGTGGCCTGCAATCAACCCTCTCATCCAGCTGATATCTGAATCCACCAGTATCTGCACGACAATCGCGTGAGTTGTACGCTCCTGCAAACAGCCACAGATGTGGTTGCGGCATTTGAATCAGCGATACAACGAATTCCCTACCGAAGTTCTGCCTGCTCTGCCAGGACTGCCATTCCTGGAACCGCTTGGAGCTCTCTCGGTAGATAAAGAATGGGTTCTCGCCCCGCTCGTTTGGCGACGCCAGATGGACCTTCGCTCTTCTCGGCTCTAGTGTTGGATCAAGCGATGCGATCAGACTCCATGCTTTCATTTGCATTTTCACCTCCCCTGCCCACGACTTCAGCGCTGGTTCCTTAGAGAACGGATCAGCCGATAGGCGGAGCCAAATGGCCACCCTGTTACTTCAGGAATCTCATGTCGGACGCGCAAGGCGCCATCGATCATGCACGCCGTGCGTTGGATCTGAACTGCGACGACGCGCCCTCCCGAGAGATTCTCGGATTGGCGAACTACGTGCAATGGGCGAAGAGCAGCGGGACAGCGAGCACCGACGCCCTGAATCAAGCACGCATCTTCCTGCCCGCCGGCGCGATGACACTCTATCTCCTGGCGGGAAGTGAGCACACCGCAGTAGCGGCGGAGCAGCTGATCAAGGCCGGCGAGCGCATCGACAATCTGGACGACGATAAGATGACGGCGCTGGGCCATGCACTTCAGAACAACAAGCTCGATGCAGCCGAACGACTGGTTCGCCTGGGTGCTCGCCCTGAAATATTGGTGAGTTACGCTGAGATTCCTGCCGCGCTATTACCGGTGATGGAGGGTAACCTTGACGCCATCCGCCTCATGCAACGCCTGGGCGTCGATTACTCAAAACTAAAGTACCAGGGTGTGTCGGCGATCGATTACGCAAAGCAGACCAATGACAACGAACTGCTGAAAGCGTTACAGCCGAAAGAGCTGGCGCTTTGAGGCACCCACGGCGGAAGTATCTCCGCCGTGGACACTCACGGTATGAGTCAGTCGAGAAACCTCCGTCGGATTGGCAGCGAAACGAACGATCTCAGCCCGCACGATCCTCCCCATACGCCACGCCGTGCAACGACATGGATACGCCGTCCCTTATCTGGACCGCCTTTGTTCGTGGGCGTGGTTCACAAGCGGCGCAACCATAGATCTGCCGCTTGCAGATTTCGCCAAGGAAGTCAGCAACGGTCATCCGTTCTGGGCACAGCACGGCGGCGGCTGGCGTAACAAATCGAACTTCACAGCGGCCGGGTTTCTTGCCGTGGACGTCGACGCGCACTTAGGGCGGGCGCACCGATCGACTTCGGCACGAGCCAGCCCGCGCGAGCCGCCGAACACCAGGCCGCATCGCCCGCCCTGGAGCCGTTGCTTCATCAAGATTCAGCTTAAGTCCGCCACTCCTTCGACTTCGCAGACACGGACGTGTTGGCACGCGCAGTAAGCCCAGCAAATCCTGCCATTCAATGGCTACTTTTCGGACTTGCCGATTATATTTTTGAGACGCCATTTCGTGCCTTGATCTCCGGCCGCCGACCCAATACTGTACATCCACACAGTACGCGTCACTGTTCAATTCGACGGGATCAAGCACCGTCACACTCATCAGAAATTTTTCACGGAGGACTCTCAAGGTGAAAAGCATCGTTACGAAACATTGGTATCTGCCGGTCAGCAATGGCCGCAGATACTCCGAAGGATTGCCGGGAGGCGGCAACAACGTGGGAGAGGTCGGATCCTTTGCAAATCTGGATCTATCGACGCATCCCGTTTATTCCATCGACATGGCACTGAACGACTATCAAGTATTCGCGTCGGTGCCTGCACCCGACTCGGGCACCAGTACACACAATGCAACCGGCTGGCCGCTCGGAGGCGGTGCGTTCTCGCGCATGACACCGCCGATCGTCGACAATCTGGGCCGAGGCATCGAGCTTCCCGATCTTTGGCGTAATGCGACGCTCGCCATTCAAGAGCTCAACCTGCGCTGGGAATGGCGCGGCAGCGATAACCTCGCGTCATTCACGGATAGCACTGGACCAAAATTGTTGATCGCGCACGCGCCAGTGGCATTGAGCGTGCCGACTGGCGACAACCATGTTCGGCCCATGCTCTACCTTACAGAATCGCTCAGTAACGCCGATCCAGCAATGTATGGTCGCGCCAATACATTGGCGATGGCCCCCGCAATGGGCACCGTCGCCGGCTATGGCGATGAGGTGTACGCGGAGACCATGCCACCGTTGTCGACTTATATCTCCAGCTACTTGCAGTGGTACTTCACCAGCGCCGGTGACACTGGAACGTTTGGCGGCCGACCGCTCATCGAATGCAACGAGGCTGTGACATTTGAAATGCGTTTGATCTCCAAGTCCACGACCGCCTACCCGCGGGGCTTGATTGCGTATCGTCTGTATCGTGAGAACGGCGAAACCTACGAGCAAGGTATTCCGTGGGACCTGGATTCAAACGTGCCACTCGGACACTACATCCAAGAAATCCAGCAATTCGGCTGTGGCTATTGGAATCAAGCGCCCGGCGGTTCGCACTACATGGACGTTGGCGGCTACATCACGGTCGCCCGTGATTTCGGCGGCTGGCTTGGTCGGAGGTCTTTCTAATGGTTACTCAAATTGCAGCGTCTTCCGATTCGGGAGATTCGAATGTGGCCGGCACGACGCACACCGTGCCCTCAGGCTCGGACCTGGTGTCGTATTTGTTCTTTTTCAGAAACGGCGCGAGGCCCATCAGCTCGGTGAATAGCTTCGGCGGTGTGACGCCGGTGCGCATCGATGATGACACTTATCCGGAGATCGCCGTTTACCGCGCGCTCAATCCAACGCCCGGCGCGACGGCGGCAACAGCCAATCTCAGCAGCTCGACTATGTGGAGCGCGCATGTGATCACGCTTTCAGGTGTGGATCAGAGCGCTCCGGAAGGCACGCTGGTTTATGACACGAACGCGGAAGAGGCCTGGGTTCGGGCGACTGTCGCGTCGGCTGTGGATGATCTGTGCATCGCGTTCGGTCTGGTGGTGTCGCAAGACATTGCCGCCTCGTATGGCTCAACCCTCTCCACGGAAGAAGAGGCCATTGAAGGTGGTTACGTCAGCACGGCGGTGGCTTTTGAAGCAGGCGCGGCGTCCGTCGAGTTGGGCTTCAGCACGTCTGCATCGTTTGGTGACAACCGCATCATTGCAGTGCCGGTGCGCAAGGTTCCGCCTCTGGTGCCCGTGATAAGCAATGTGAATGACACCAATGCGCTGAGCTCCACTCAGGTGGGCAATGTGATCAACGGTACATTGCTCGCGGGCGCGACGGTTCAGATCACTCAAGGCACGACCACGGTGAGCCAGAGCGTCACCGCGACGGCGCCTTCGAGCGCATCGTTCACGACGGTGTTCGATGCTCCTCACTTGCGTTACGGCGCGGCGACGCTTCGCGCCATCAACGCGGCGGGGCCGTCTGAGCCTGTGTCGGTCAACATCACTCCGCCCACGGGTCGCAGCTTCGTGAATTTGACGTCGCTGCACTCTCAGGCGAACGGGCGCATCACTGCGATCCCCGACCTCGCCGTGGGCGATCAGTTGGAGATCAGCAATGTGGTCGGTGGCACGATCGCGGATGTCACGGTCAACAGCAATGGCACCTTCAATGTGGACGATGCAGTAACGGCATTCACTGTACGTGCCTGGTCGGCCAACGACAGCATGTGGGGTCCGTACGCTGTTCAGCAGGTATCGAACGCGTAGCAATCGCTCGATCTCATAGGCACACAAGGAGCATTGGTCCCAGCCGATCCGGGCTGGGACCTACTGCCCCGAAACCAGCTCATTTCTCTGGCCCAGCCGTTCTCGCAGCTCCGATGGGAGGACGAGCATGCGGGCTCTTGCTACGGCCGCCCCTGGACACTAGCCCGACGCCCGCGGGTGCTTGCATAGCTTGCACTTGGCATCTCCAGCGCTAGCATTGCTATTACACTGTAGTTGTAGAGAGTGATAGCACAACCGCAGTGCCGAGCAGGAGCACCGCGAGCTGGGGGCGGCTCTGGCTTTCGATCGCCCGTCTTTTGCGGAGAGATCTCCGGCGCCGCGAATCAGAGCACCGCTGAGTTCATCCCAGTCGAACTCCTGTAGACGACCAATCGTCCCCACCATCCCGACGACTGATCGCCTCAACCATCGTCACCGTGGTTGTCACATCAGATATCCAACGTGACTCCGCATCCGCCAATCCCACAATACCCATTCGGATTCTTCGCCAGATACTGCTGGTGAGAGTCGATCGCTGGATGAATTCGCATGCGTAACCCAATCAGTTACGTCGTTGCCAACACCAAACCGGTAGAGGAACGGTAGACGCCGAGAGGTTCCACGATGGAATCCAATCGGGCAAACGTGACTACACCAACTCAGGCTTTCTTCCCACAACGTTATCTACCGCATCCAAAATTGGTTCCAAGGAAGCAATGAGTTCCAGGAACAATCGATAAGGCTCCCATTCTGGATTCTCATTTAGCTGAAATGCATCGCAGAAGAGCGCATGAATCGGAAAGTAAGCCCGAAGCCAGATTTGTAAACCGCCGAAGATGGCTCGAACATCGGTGTCAAGGAGTACTACGTCGGAATCCGCTTTGCCGGTTCGATTGGCGTGCATAAGGGATGTCATGTGTCCGTGCACACCATAGCGAGAGCAAAGCTTGTAGAGATCGAAAGAAATTTTCCCGGAAGGATTGGATAGATCAAACTTGAACTTCTTTCGGTACTTACTCGCGATATCGACGCTCTCCTCCCTGCTCATCCACAACTCTAGAAGCTGCTCATCCTTGCCGATCACGTAAAAGTCTCTGGCCAATTCGATAGCCATTCTGAGGAGGGCAAAAGCGGAGTCCAGCTCTCGGGCAAGTATGTGCGTGAGAGACTGCCTGTGATAATCACAAGCTACCTGCCACATCAAGGCGGCGTACGTCGTCACCATACTCTTCGACTTGTGCTCAGATACAACTCCAAACGCCAACGCGTGCGCCACCAGCAGCGACGCATCAATCACCTGCGTAAGATCAGCATGCTCCCTGAGAAACTCCATTGTTTCCCTGTGGCGTTCTTCCAGAAGCTTCGGAAATCGAGGCGCTCCACTATGTTCATCCATGCGTTAGTACCTTTTCTGCGTCATCGCCGGAGGCCCTCAATCATCTCTGCAGTATCAGACTGCATCTTCAATGATGCAGCTAGCGCATCAGTCCACGAATCTCCATGCCTTACACCTCAGTCGACTTCCAGTCGACGACTCATCGAATCCACCATCTCGGTCCCGGTCGATCTCTACTCAACCATCCCGCTGACTGACTATATATCGAGCGTGACTCCGCAACCTCCAATGCCGCAATATCCGTTCGGATTCTTCGCCAGATACTGCTGGTGATAATCCTCCGCATAATAGAACTCCGGCGCCTCCAGGACCTCGGTCGTGATCTTCCCGTGACCCGCCTTCGTCAAGCGCTCCTGATACGCAGCCTGACTCTTCTCGGCCGCCGCCTTCTGCTCGGCGTCGTACACATAAATTCCGGAACGGTACTGCGTGCCGACGTCATTCCCCTGTCGCATGCCCTGGGTCGGGTCATGTGACTCCCAGAACGTCTTTAGCAATGTTTCATAGCTGAGCTTGCTCGGGTCGTAGACGACGCGAACGACTTCATTGTGGGCCGTGTAGCCGGAGCAGACTTCTTCATAAGTCGGGTTCGGCGTGACGCCGGCGGCGTAGCCGACGGAGGTGCTGTAGACACCAGGGAGCTGCCAGAACTTGCGCTCGGCGCCCCAGAAGCAGCCCAGGCCGAACAGCGCCAGCTTCGTGCCGGCCGGGAATGGCGGGACAATGCGGTTGCCATTCACGAAGTGCTTTTCGGGGACGTGCAGCGCAGTGGCACGGCCGGGCAGGATGTCGGAGGCGTCTGGCAGGACGGCTTTTTTACGGAACGAGTACATACGCACCTCGGGGCAGCGGAATAGCGCTATGTTGCATGGGTTTTGGGGAGCGGTATAGATGCGGCCCGGGGGGACCAAAACAAGCCGTTGTCGGCTCGAGCCGCGCTCGTTCGTCTTGATCTCTAGAACCCCACTGTCGAGGCTGACCGATGACCCGCAAAGGCCTTTCAAAACCGCAACTCGACCGCATGCATGAGGTGCTTTCGGGGCACATTCAGCGGGGCGAGATGGCAGGAATGGTGGCGCTGGTAGGCCGCCATGACGACGTTCATGTGGAAGTGCTGGGCAACCTGCACGCGGGCGGCGACGGACCCATGACGCGCGACGCGATTTTCAGAGTCGCATCGATTACCAAGCCAGTGGTGGCGGTAGCCGCCATGATCCTGATCGAAGAATGCCAGCTGCGCCTCGACGATGCGATCGATCCGTGGCTGCCGGAGCTGGCGAACCGGCGCGTGCTGAAGTCGATCGCATCTGAATTGGATGACACCGTGCCCGCCCATCGATCGATCACGGTTCGCGATCTGCTGACGTATCGGATGGGTTTCGGCAGTGTCATGGCCATGCCGGACACGTATCCGATTCAGAAATACATTCGCGAGTATCGGCTCGGTGGCGACGGTCCGCCGTCCCCATCGAAAGCACCAACAACGGCTGAGTGGATTCAGCACCTGGGCTCGTTGCCATTAATGGCCCAGCCGGGCGAGAAATGGCTGTACAACCACAGCGGCGACGTGCTCGGCATATTGATCGAACGCGTCACTGGAAAATCGTTGGGCACGTTCCTGCGCGAGCGCATCTTCGAGCCGCTCGGCATGAAAGACACGGCGTTCAACGTGCCCGCGAGCCAGTTCTATCGCATGCCGACCAGCTACTCATTTAATCACGCTACAAACAAGCTGGAGGTCTACGATCCTGCGGGACGCGACAGTTCGTGGGCGCTGCCGCCACCATTCGAGTCCGGCGCCGGCGGGCTGGTCTCGACCGTCGACGACTACTTTGCCTTCTTACGCATGATGCTCAACAAAGGTCGGCTTGGTCCCAAGCAGATCCTCTCGCGCGCCAACGTCGAGATGATGACTTCGGATCAGCTCACGCCGCAGCAAACGCGAAGGCGCAGAGTTTTCTTTTCTNTTCGGCACACACTCGAGCTGGGGGCTCGGCCTGGGCGTGTGCATTCATCGTGGGGAGGTCTATCAAACACCTGTCTCTTATACACATCTCCGAGCC